>DALYJJ010000108.1:0-21300 GCA_031969915.1 Bryobacteraceae bacterium
GGTTGTGGGGGGCGGCCGGGTTTCGCTCAGGTTTTCGGGGTGGGGCTGAGCGAGGTGCAGTTTGTTGATCACAAGGGAGTAAGTCGGGGTCTGGGTTCGCTGGTTGAGAATTTTCTTTTGCGGGGCTGGAGGAGGCGGGGGCGGAGTTCCAAGACCAGGAAGAGGGCGGGATGCGGCCCTGTTCGAGGTCCTGGCGGAGGCGGCGCAGTTCCTGAAGGTCGAGGCGCTGGTTGCGGCGCTCGACGGCGATGAGGCGGTCCATGTAGGGGATGGCGGCGCGGCCGGCTTCGGCGGCGATGGCCATGGCGGACTGGAAGTGAAGCGAGGGGTCGTTCCAGGTTTCCTTGAGGTCCTGATATTGGAGGCCGATCTGGGCTTCGATGACGCGGGAGCGGAAGGCGTAATAGTGCTCAATGAGCCACTCAGAGCGGGCGATGCGTTTGACGAAGTTGGCCTGGAGGGGATCGGTGGGATTGAGGATCTGGAGGTAGGACTCGAAGAGCTGCTGGAAGCGTTCGGGCGACTCAGTGGAGAGGAGGAAGGGGATCTGACCGAGGTCGCGAACTGGTGTGGAGCGGCCGCGGCTGTTCTGGGCGGAGCGCGCCTTACCGTCAGCGGTTTTGGGGCCGCGGGACTTGGCGCCGTTGCGGCGTGAGGCTTCGCGCTGGGCCTCGGAACGGGGCTTTCGGGTTTGAGAAATCACGATGTTACTCCCTAGTTACTCAGATTGCCAGTCAGGCGGAGGGGTGAAGGTCAGAGGCCGCGGCGGCCCCACCAGGTGGCGAGGCCGAGGGCGGTGATGAGATCGGCTTTGCCGGAAGGGGCGGAGGGGCCGGCGGCGACGAAGCTCTGCATTTCCTCGCGAAGCTGGTCCCAGCCGGACATGCCGTGGGCGGCGCGGAGGTCGCCTTGTTCGATCATGCGGCGAAGGAGGCCAGCGAGTTCGAGGCTGGGGACGCCCCAGCGGCCCGGGCCGCGGGCGGCGCGGCTACCGGGGGTAACGGCGACGCCGACAACGCGAAGGCCGGGGAGGGCGGCGCGGAGGGCTTCGGCGACGGGTGCGCCGGGGCCGGAAGCATGGACGACGAGAGTGCAGGAAGGGCTGAGCTTCCGGGCGAGGGCGGCGGCGCGGCGTTGCAGGCGGAGTCCGTCGACACCGGGTGGGATGCGTTCGGCGTGGATGATGCGCCACTGGTGTTCGAGGCAGAAGCGGGTGACGACGACGCCGTCGGTCTGGATGTGGCGGCGGGAGCGGCGCTCGACGGCGACGAGGGCGGGGCGATCCTGATCCTGGTCCTGGTTCTGGCTGCGGCGCCGGCCGAGATCGAGCCCGAGGAAGTAACTGGTCCGATGGGACGGGGGGTAGAAGAGAACCGGTTCAGTGAGCATGGTGGGAGAAGGCATGACGGGTTAGAACTCCAGGGGGAGGACATCATCGGTGAGTAAGTTGGCGAGCATGGCGGCGGAGAAGACGGCGCCTTCGGGCTCGAGAAACTCGCAGAGATACTCCTGACGGAACTTACGATCGGGGAGATCGCGCCGTTGGCGTTCGAGGAAATCCTTAGGGATGCGGGAGCAGGAGGTGGCGGGGGCTTCGATGCGGAGCCATTCGTCGCCGGGGTTGCGGGACCAGATGCGGTAGAAGAAGCCGCGCTTGCCTTTGGGCGTGGAGATGGCCCAGAGCTCGCCGCCGGAGACGGCGAGGACGGGGTTGAGGGATTCGAAGAGCTCGTCGGAGACGCGGGCGGCCTCATCGAAGATGAGCATGGAGACACCGGAGAAGCCGACGATGGTGTCGGGCTTACCGGGGAGGCCGATGATGCACCCGCCGCGCGGGAAGCGGAGGCTGGAAGGGTTATCGCCATCGCCGGGCAGGCGGTGCAGTCCGAGGCGGGCGGCGAGACGGCGGATGACGCGGAGGAGTAACTTACTTTGGCGGAGCGAGGGGGAAGCGATGAGGACGAGGGCGCGGGGGTCGTAGTAAGCGGAGTGGAGGGCGCGGATGGCGGTGACGGTGCTTTTGCCCCACTGGCGGGAGCAGCAGAGCATGACGCGGTCGCCGCCGAGGAGGGCGCGTTCCTGGATGGGGTCCGGGTGGAAGTCGAGGCGTTCGCGGGCGAAGCGGATGATATCGGCGCGGCATTCGCGGTCGAGGGCGCCGGAGGCGCGCGGGGTGAGGGTTGGAGGGGCGCAGCCTCCGTCCACGTGAGTCCATTGATGGAACGACAAATCGGGAGTCATTTTGGGCTTCCGAAGGTGAGATTAGCAGGGGGGTAGGCGGGAGTTTGGGGGAGAAGCGGGTAAGAGTTGGGAAAATGGGGGGATATTTTGTTGGGAAAGTTGTGAATGGGCCGGACGCTGTCTACGAGGCCGCAGCGCGAGGGATGAAAACGAGGGCGAGCGGAGCGATGCTGGACCGGGTGTTGAGGCGGCAGGACTCGAACGCTACCAGTCAGCATGCTAATCTCAAAATCTAGGCAGGTTTCATTTGCGCCGAAAGGATCTTCCGCCACGACGTTCCCATCGTGGGGAGTCTACGGCTATGGTTCGAACGGCAGCGTTCAGACTGTGACCGCGATCTCTGAGCGAACATCGACTACGCTCCTCCAGGTTATGGAGTCTGGAAACGTGCGCGATCTGCGCTGTCGAAACCAACCAATTCCGCGTGTGAAGCCGAGGTGAGATGATGATCATTCTCATCTGGTTGCTCTTGGCGTCCCCTTCGATTCCGCTCGGTTTTATGTGGGCACATGGACTGAACTCCGGCATTACCCGCTTGGCTGGTGCAGTTCTGACTGGTAGCTACGTCTGGCTCATGCTTGCGCTCATGTCATCGTTGGAGAATCGATTACTTGGGCCAGCCTACAGCGACCTGCGTATCGCCATCCCGTACGCAAACGTAGCTGTGGTCACCACCGTCATGATCATCTTGTCGCTCAGGGGCGAGTTGAGAGCTTCTGCCGTCTTGGCAAGTACGTCCATTATCCTGTGTTGGCTATATGTGAGCGTCATCAGCTTTGTAGTGTGATTTCACCGGGTAGGAGCGGGATCAGGAGATGAGGCTGGATCGGCGAGGTACTCGCTACAAGTCGGATGCTCAGGGACGCTTCACTTCCCCCGGACAAACCATTCGCCCTGCTCCGCCGCGCCAGGAACCGCGAATCCGGCCAGGGCAAAAGTGATCGTCATGCACCACATCGCTGCCCTCGTGCTGGCCGCTGGTCTAACCGCAGTTGCGGGCCTGGCAGACGACGAGCCATTTCAGCCGGACAAGGTTGCACTGTGCCTGAAGAGTCCGAGGGCCGCAGGACTGACGGTGCTCAGTAGCAACAATCCGTTTTACCTTCGTGGGGATTTTGAGGCAGACGGAAAACCCGACTACGCGCTCACCGTTCGGTCCAGCAGCGGCGGCACGGGCGTTCTCATCTGCGCTGGGAACGGGTCGTTGTTCTGTTGTTCTTGCTGGGCAGTGGCCTTGGCGGTGGTCAGTTCTCGGACATGCCGCAGGACAAGTCTCTCGCTCAGCAGTGGGCGGTTCACACCAAGCGGGAGGTCGCCGCTTTGGGGGCCTTTCGAAGCAACGTTCCCCGTCCTGTCCCATCGGTGAAGGGCGAAGCCATCGCGATGATCTGGGAATATGGCATCTCGCTGATCTACTGGGATGGCGTGAAGTTCAGGTGGGCCGGCAGCAAAGAGTAGTGCGCTGCCTGAATCGCCTTCCCATAGGGGGACCGGCGCAGAATCGGTGCTCCCGCGAGAAGCGCTGGAGGAGTGAAGGCGGCGGCGCTGCACTTTGCAACGGCTCAAGCTGCCGTCGTCGCTGTACAAACATCTGGCGACGAGCAACGCGATCGAGAACGCCCAGGGCGGCGTCGCCCGCCGGACCGGCAACGTGACACGCTGGCGCCGCCCAGACATGGTCGAGCGCTGGGCCGCCTCGGCCTGGCTGCTCACCGAGCAGCGCTTACCAAGAGTCGGCGGCCGCCGGGATCTGTGGGCTCTCGCCACGATTCTCGGCCCTCAGCCGCAGGCGTCGCCATCAAACGTGCTGGTAGCGTAAGATGAATTACCGCCGTTGCAACCGGGAGGACGGCAAGCGTGAGCGATAGCGAAATGGGTTACGTCTACGATATCTTAGGCGGATTTCTAGGCGGATCGGATATTAAGCCTGACGTTGATAGCGCTCAGCAGACCGCCAACCGGCTTCTTGTCTGGCGGGAGTGCGTCCGATGAGTATCATAGGGGTTGTCTTGCTAGCAACGTTCCTTGCCCCCCCATGGCGAGCAACTGCTCCTTACGAGTTGTGTTCAGTGATTGAAAACCTGAAGAGGTTGCCAAACGGCTCCCTCATCGTAGTAAGGGGTACTCTCGTCGGGCACGAAGAGGCCGTCTTCCTCAAATCGAGCTGTCAGTATCACTTTAGAACCGGTGAAATGGTTTGGCCGGATGCGATCAGGCTAGCCCATCCGCTGGCGGATGGCCTTCTCTTCGGAAAGCTCTACGACCACGGGGTGGCATACTCACCAATCACCAAGGCTCTAGAGAAACACAGTCTTACAATGGCCACGCTGACAATCGTGGTCGAGGGGCGCTTTGAGAGGCGAGAAGAGTATTGGTCCAGGCGGGTCGCAAGCGACATGATCGTGGGGAACGGTTTCGGCCACCTGGGTGGTTTTGCCGCTCAATTAGTAGTAACCAGAGTCTGGGCGATCGAGGTTAGTCGTTAGTCAACGCGCTTGCGGACGACGCTTGAACGGACTGGCGGGGACGTTCGCGAACCCTGGGAACTCGGGCGACGGGGCCGAACAATGTATCGAGTTCGGTGTTGTACGGCGGGGTTTCGCGGACCGGAGGTGGCGACGGCGCACGCCTGGACCCGGCGGGGAATTGGAAGAAGACGGTGACGGACGCGCTGGGGAACCTGGTGCAGGTGGAGGAGCCGGCGCCGGCAGGCGGGATTTACTACACTATGGGCGCAAGGACCGAGTCGAGGACTCCCTCTCTTCTTCGGAGGCTGTTGATGCTGCGGAGTGAACAAGACCGACCCCTCGGCGATGCCGGGCTCATCATGGAGCAACTTGGCGCGGCGACACCCGGAGAGCTTTCGGTCATCGCCTTCGATAGCGAGCGACCCGAGTCGGAGAGATGCATGGCCTGCCTCGCCATGAGAGACCTCAGAGTGAAGGATACACGCGCCATTGTCGGTTTGCTTGATTGCCTCCTCTCTGGGAAGCCGGATCTCGTTTGGACGGCAGCCACGGCTCTCGCTTTTCTTAAGCCTGGCCGCTACTGGAGACGTATTGTTGCGATCGTTGAAGCAGACCCACGGGGCATGGCTGCCGATCCAGCGATCTACGTGTTGAGCTACATGCGTGGCGCGCGCATCGCAGCAATACTCGCGAAGTTCGCCCTCGACGACAGGCTTAGTACGAGGGGGCGAAGTCTTGACGTTAGGGGGGGTTGCCAGCCTTGAGATCGATCCGCAATTCGTCCCCAACGTAATCGCAGCTACCCGGGACAGGCACCCTGGAGTTCGGTACGCAGCCGTCTCGGCCCTTGGAGGCATCGTTAGTCGAGCGGCAGCGGACGCACTGCGCGAGCGCCTGCGCGACAAGGGACGAGGACCGGGGCGCGATACAGTCGGCGATCAGGCCGCGCGGATTCTGGAGAGTTTGCGGCTGCAGGCTGACGACTCTTGACAGCCCTTCAGGAAGGATGGCTCGCCGCAGTGGATGGCGCCTGCGGCACATATGGCTCTGGCCACTTCGCGAGCACTCGACGAGTTTGACCCAGGATTTTCGCAGAGCAGCACGCTCGACTGTCGTAGACGCACGGAGGGAGAGTTCGCATGGCACAGCGTAAGTTGGCCTTTGACCTTGCAGAGGCATTACGAATGGAAAAAGAACTACGCGCCTCAACGCCCGAAGAGATTGCTGCGATTGCCGCAGATGAGAGGCGAGCGGACAACGATAGGTCCGCGGCTATCTTTGCCATTCGCAACTTGAAGAAGCGCCCAGGAAGCGTAATCTCTGCGTTGCTCAAGTGCCTTTTGTCTGACAAGCCGCTCTTAGTGTGGGATTCCGCGCGGACTCTGAGTCATGTTAGACCGAGCCGTTACTGGAAACGCCTCGTTGACGTAGTTGAGGAACAACCTCGGCATATGGCTGGGGAAGCTGCTCTTTACGCATTGAGTTTCTTACGGGGCACCCGCATTCGACAGGTACTAACACGCTACGCTGTCGACGAAAGACTTACTGTTTCGCGATCGGGGAAAAGTGCCGCTGGACGATACGGTGGGCGATCTAGCCGCACGGATCTTGGCGAGACGACTCGAGACCGAGGGCTAGCGCGGGATGGGGGAGGGACGATCCGGGCGGGATCGGGGTGTGGGCGTCCTGAGTGAGCTTGACTTTCTCGAGAATGTCGGCGGCCTTCGCGGTCCAGATGAAATCTACTTGTGCTTGTCGATGTAGTCGCCGATAGCCGCGATCACGTCTTCGACATCGCGGAAGACGCCGCGGCGTAAGCCATTCTGAGTCAGATCTCGGAAGAAGCGTTCCACCATGTTCAGCCGAGGAGCTGCTGGTGGGAGTGAAGAGCAGATGAAAGCGCGGGTGGCCCTGAACTCGGTCACGCGCGACGACGCATTGACTTTCGTGGTGGACTGTTGAATGATAACGATCACGACGATCAGTAAATAGGTGCAGCGAACAATCGATATGTCGCAAACAACGGGCATTAAAGCGTTCTTGATAAGCACGGTCGGAGCTTGCTGCAATCTCGTGTGCGGAGAAGTACTATCTCCGTGTGACGCAATCAGGCGAGTCTCGGCCAGCGAGCACAGTGTCTCGGTAAGAGGGCGTCTGGAGATCGACAAATACCACGGTGGTGCCAGATTGTACCCTTCACCTCGAAGCGAATGTGCCTCAAAGAGGCCCACGGTTAGCCTCGGAGTATCCTGGGCAGCAGCAAGCGGAATCGTAACCCCCGATCTCGAGAATGTGAGCGGCCCCGGGGCAGGCGCGTTAGCTGCCCTGTAAACAAGAGCAACTGTTTCCACGCCAGTGCTGACGTCGTTCTTGTGGGTCGGCTCGAAGTAATGCCTTCGGCCAAGAAGCCACGGAAGGCGACGTCATCTTATCAAGATGCCAGTTATCGGCTTGTAGCGAGCGGCGTCGCTGAACTGACCAGGCCGGAGTCGCACGTTTGTCCACCTGATCAGCGAATCCATCGCAGTCTGATCGTGCTGTCACAGAGCTGAGTGGCTCGCTGGGGGCGGGTGACCTGTTGCGACGAGCAGGACGCGGGGACCCGGGATCCGGCGCGGTTCGTGGACGCGCACGGGAATACAATCCCTGTGTGGTACCACCAGGGAGCGGGACGCAGCCATCCGAACTCGGGCGGGAGGATCCGGCAGATCGAGGACGTGCGGGCGGTGGACCTGGGGGGCCTGGCCCGACGGTCTTTGCAACTGAGAGGACGGCAAGCGTGAACGATAGCGTCGTGGGTCGAGAGGCGTTAACACAGATCTTCTTCAAGTTAGTTGGTCTGAGACTTGTACGCACAGAGCGTTTCTTGGGAACTCGACATTTCTATTTTGGTGCAGCGCGGAATCCCGTTTCGAGCCCGCTCGAAACACTTTATGCTCTCGGAGTGGAGTGCCCGTGGCGTTTTGAGACGGCCGAAGCCATATTAGTTGGCTCCGAAGACAGCGCCGACGAATGGACCCAAAGGGATCGGCCTCGCGGGAGAGCATCGCCCAGAGAACTCACCCTAGTTCACCATCTCCTGGAAATCGAGAACTGCGATGGGAGTTGGGATACTACGGATGACTTTGTAGTGTCATCACTGGCTCTTGATCTGTTCGGCGGAATGCGAATCGGCTTCAGCGGAGGCCTCTGTCTCTCGCTGTTTCCGGCAAGCAGCGAGAGCATGCAGTGGATTCTGATGCTGCCCCGCCCTGAGGGCGCACTGGTAATGATGCGAGGTGAAGTTCACCGCACCCACGGCCGGGAATCTGACACCCGATGACCGGGCAACCAGCGCTGCTGGTGACGAAAGCCGAGTCGCGCTGGGCCCGTCTGGCGGCGCGTTCCGAACCGGGGGCGGTTCTCGCGGCTTCCCTAACGTGCGGGCGCTCTTCTGCCGATCCTTTCCGCGGAGGACTTCAGCCGGTGACGCGCCTTCTTTTCGCTCTGCTCCTCGCCGCCCCGCTGGTGGCGCAACGCGGTGAGACGACCGTCCGCTTCGAGAACTACTATTCGTTTCGCCATCCGGTGGCCTGGTCCTACTCGGCCGGCAATGACAACGGTTTGCTGTCCCCGCCCGCGCTCAGCGCCAACGACGACGATCAACGGGGCGAGCTCATGCTGATGTTCACCTACGTCACGGACGTGCGCGACCCGCGGAACTCGAGCGAGGTCGCCCGGATCACCGGCGCGATCCCGCCGGTTATTGAGAAGCGGTCTCTGGGCGCCTCGTCGGTGAACCACGCCGATGGCGGCGGATGGGCACATACGTGGGAGATTCTCGACGACGGCGTAGTGGACTCGATGATCCGCATCTACGTGCTGCCGCTTCGCCGGGGCGGAGCGGCGGTCGTGATCTCGACCGGGGCTCCTCAGGCCTTCCAGACGTGGCGCGGGTCGATCGACCGGATCGTGGCGTCGGTTTCCTCGCAGCTTTCGCAGGAAGGCTCGCGCTCGGCCGCGTCCCCGAAACCGTCCGCGGCGCCGGACGCCGCGGCGGCCGCTCCGGTCGGCGCGCCGGTGGCGCCGCCGGCCCCGGGCCTCGGCCCGGAGGCCAGAGCCCGGCTGCTCGAGGAGTGGCGGAGCCGGCTGGCGGGCAAAGCCTGGACTTCGCCGCGCAAGACGTATCGCCTGGGCGCCGGCGGCGAATTCGAGTATGAGGCTGTGACGCTCATTGCCGGGCTCGATGACTCGGCCGCGAGCAAGACCGCCGATAGGGGTGTTTGGCGGATTGTGGTGGATGCCGCCCGGGCGCACCTGGAGCTCGAGTCCGCGGCCGGCCGCAAGTGGCGGGTCCGCTGCGACCTGCGCGACAACGCGATTCTGCTTGACGGCGACCCCGTCCAGGCGGCGGTACAACTACCATAGCCGCCGAGCCTCCTCAGCCGAGCTGGCGGAAAAACCGGGGAACGTCTCGTCCGTCCCCGGTTTTGGAGTCTGGCAAAGCCTGGGCTTCGCCGCGCAAGACGTATCGCCTGGGCGCCGGCGGCGAATTCGAGTATGAGGCTGTGACGCTCATTGCCGGGCTCGATGACTCGGCCGCGAGCAAGACCGCCGATAGGGGTGTTTGGCGGATTGTGGTGGATGCCGCCCGGGCGCACCTGGAGCTCGAGTCCGCGGCCGGCCGCAAGTGGCGGGTCCGCTGCGACCTGCGCGACAACGCGATTCTGCTCGACGGGGACCCCGTCCAACCGGCGGTACAACTGCCATAGCCGGCGCGCCCCCTCGTCGAGCTGGCGGAAAAACCGGGGAACGTCTCGTCCGTCCCCGGTTTTAGTGGGTGGAGAGTTTGTAGCCTAGGCCGCGGAGGGTGACCAGGTGTTTGGGGCTGGCGGGGTTGTCCTCGATCTTCTGGCGGAGCCAGGCCATGTGCACGTCGACGGTGCGGGTGGTGACGGCGCTCGAGTAGCCCCAGACCTCGGTCAACAGGGTCTCGCGGGGGATCACCTGGTTGGCGTGTTCGGCCAGGTAGGCCAGCAACTGATACTCGCGGGTGGACAGCGCGACCTTCTCTCCGCGGCGCCAGACTTCGCCCGCCTTGGTGTCGAGGACCACGGCGCCGAACTCGATCCGAACGCCTGCCGCCTGGGGCGCGGCGGCGCGGCGGAGCAGGGCTTCGATCCGGGCGGTGAGCTCGAGCATGTCGAAGGGCTTGGTTACGTAGTCGTCGGCGCCGATGCGGAGGCCGAGGACGCGGTCGGCCACCTGGCCGCGCGCGGTGAGCATCAGCACGGGCGTTGAGACGCCCTGGGAACGCCACTCGCGGCACACGTCGAAGCCGTTGCGGTTGGGGAGCATGATGTCGAGCAGGATGAGGTCGAAGCTGCCATGGAGCCCGGCCTCGAGCGCCGATTCACCATCCACGCGGCTCTCCACTTCAAAGCCCTCGGCCTCCAGCCGGTCGCGCAAGGTCATGGCCAACCCCTGCTCGTCTTCCACCAGGAGAATGCGCCGCTTGTTCGTCATGGCAAGGCCACCGCCTTGGGAATGCTAAGCGCGAAGCGGCTGCCGCGGCCTTCGGCGGAGTCCACGCTCACGGCACCGCCGTGGGCCCGGGCGATGCGGTCCACGAGCGAGAGCCCCAAGCCGGCGCCGCCCGCGTTCTGCTTGCGCGCATTCCGGCCCCGATGGAACGGCTTGAACAGGTTGGGGAGATCCGCGGCGGCAATGCCCTGGCCGCGGTCTTCCACGGTGAAGACCACCTGCGAGCCGACGGCGGCCACGTTGACGCCCACCCACTTGCCGTCGCCATAGCGGATGGCGTTGGCGATGAGGTTTCGAAGGCATCGCGCCAGCCATTCCTGATCGGCCTCGACGGGGGGCAGCGCATCGGGCTCTTCGATGTCGATCTCCAGGCGGCAGCCGGCCGATTCGAGTTCGTGGCGGCAGGCTTCGGCGGCGGCGTCGACGATGGCCATGGGCGGAACCGCCTCCAATTGTAGCCGCACGCGGCCGGCGTCGAGTCCGGCGAAGCCGAGCACCTCCTCGACCATCTCGGCGAGCCGGAGGCCTTCGCGCCGCAGGGTCTGGCCGTAGCGGCGCACCTGTTCCGGGGTGGTGACGACGCCGTCGGCCAGGTTGTCGGCGGCGGAAACGATCACGGCGACGGGAGTACGCAACTCATGCGAAACGCCGGCCACGAGTTCCATGCGGAGACGGCTGAGGCGCCGCGCGCGGGCGAGGGAGAGCATGAGCAATCCGGCGGCGGCGCAGAGCAAACCGAGGGCGGCGCCGCTGAGCGCCAGGTTGCGCGTCCGGGCCGCGTCGACCAATTCCTCCAGCGTCCCGCGGGTGGGCGCCACTTCTAACTGCCAGCGCGGCTCGCGCGGCGGGCGCCCGGGTCCTGGAGGCCTCTGCTCGGCCTCGGGGCGGCCGGGGCGGATTTCGAGCAGGGGGGTGGTGAACTCGGGCCGGTGGGGCTGGAGGGCCGATTGGTAGACGATGCGATCGTCGCGCAGGGCGCGGACGGTCACCTGCCAATCCGGGCCGAAGTGGCGGCGCGACAACTCCGGGAGGAGTTCGCGCGTCACGACGCCGAGGTCGATCACGGCAATGACCCAGACCGGCCGTTCGGCGGGCATGGGGCGCGGCCCGGGACGGCGGAATCCGAAGACGCCGGGGGGCGGACCGCCTGCGTTGGGGCGGCCGCGGATGGTCATCATGGCGAGCACGCCGGGCCCCTCGACGAGAGGCGGACCGAGGCCTCGGCCCATGGGCGCCGGCGGGCCTGGAGCGTCGAGCACGGCGCGGACGGCGGACGGGATGCGCTCCGGCTCGGGAGTGCGCCCGTCGGAGACCGCGACGGACCGCACCTGGCCGTCCTCGACGACGAAGAACCCTTCGATCAGCCGGGGGTAGCGCGCGAACTCCAGCCAGACGCGCAGCCGCTGCTCGGGGGATTCAAAGGGCCCGCGCGGGGCGAGCACCTGTTGGGCGACTTCGAGGAGGAGCCCGTCGAACTCGTCGGCGAAGGCGCGGCCCGATTCGTGCAGGCGCGCCTGGAGGCGGGCGCGCTCGGCGTCGCTGAGCTGCCCGATCCAGCGGTATTGCAGCCATGCGAGCGAGAGCAGGACGACGCACAGGGCCGCCGAGCCGGCCACGAGAATGGCAGGCCGATCCACGGCGGCGGCGAGTTTGGGCATGAGTGCTATGCCCTTAGTGTCGCTCTTGCGGCCTGCCCCCGTTAAGGCCGTAAAGTCTGGTTTTACCCAGGTTTAACAGTGCCCGGCCGCGAATCGCAGTTGAATGGAGATGTAGGGAGACGACGAGACATGACCAAACGACTCTTGATCACCTTTGGCGCAGTGGCCGCGCTGGCGTTTGCACAGCCGATGGGCGGCCCGCGTGGACCGCGCATGGGCGGCGGCCCCGGCATGATGGGCCCGATGGGAGCGCCGGGCGGGCAACCGGGCGCCGGGCCGAACTTCGACAGTCTGAAGAGTTACCTGACGCTGACCGATGCGCAGGTGACGGCGCTGCAGAACCTGCAGACGCAGAACCGCGACGCCAATCGGACCACGATGGAGCAGATCGCGACGCAGCAGAAGGCGTTGAACGACGCGCTGCGAGCGGGCTCGCAGGACGCGGCCGCGCTCGGGAAGATGCTGATCTCCATTCAGGCCTTGCGCAAACAGATCGACGACCGGATGACGGTGCTGCGCACGCAGGCCCGGGCCCAGTTGACCGCTCCGCAGGTGGCGAAGCTGAAAGCCCTGGAAGACGCCGCGGCGTTACGGGACGAGATTCAGCAGGCGGCCATGCTGGCGCTGTTGACGCCGCCCGATCCGCCGTTGGGCCCCGGTCCGCGGTAGGTCAAACGAGCAGGGGCAGTTTGCGGCGCCGTTTGCCGTCCATGGCGAACAGGGCGCCGGCCAGCGCGGGGGCGACGATCGTGATGGGCGATTCGCCCGCCCCCGCCGGTTCGATCTCGCGGCGATCGATGAGCAGGATGTCGATCTTCGGGGTGTCCGAGAAGCGGGGCACGCGGTATTTGGAGAGCCGGCCGTTGACGATGGTCTGGCGGTCCCACAGGAGGCGTTCAAAGAGCGCGCCGCCGATACCCTGAATGGTCGCACCCATGATCTGATGGCGCAGGCCGTCGGGGTTGAGGACGGCTCCGGGATCGAACGCCACGACGACGCGCACCACTTTGACGCCATCCATTTCGGCGAACAGCGCGAGGCGCGCGTCCTTCTCCAGATTGCAGGCCAGGCCGGAGTTCTTCGCCTTGGCCCACCCGAACCGCTCCGCGGCGCGCTCCAGCACTTCGCGGGTGCGAGGGTCGGTGAGGTTCCTGAGGCGGTACTCGAGGGGATCGGTTTTGTGCAGGGCCGCGAGTTCGTCGATGTGGGCTTCGCGCGCGAAGGTGTTGGCGGCGGCGGCCAGGGAGCGATAGGAACCCTGGCGCAACGGGCTCTGCGCGCGGTGGTGCGCACAGAGCATGTTCGGAATGGGGTAGTGGCATCGCAAGCCCGAGGGGCCGGAGTTGTAGTTGCGGAACTCCCAGGCCACGATCTTGCCGTTGGCTTCCGAACCGGTGCGCACGTCGATGACGCCGGCGGGGCGGGAGTACGCGGCGGTGGATTCCTCCTGGCGCGACCATTCGAGCTTGACGGCGCGGCCGGCGCCCTTGGCGAGCCGGGCGGCCTCGATCTCGCACTCGCCGTTCTGCTTGCCGCCGAAGGCGCCGCCGATATCGACCGCCACGACGCGGACATCCGCCTCGGCGATCCCGAACGCCTGGGCCAGTTGCCGCCGGACCAGAAACGGAGCCTGCGCTCCGGACCACACGGTGAGCTTGCCGTCCTTCCATTCGGCGATGGCGGAGCGCGGCTCGAGCGGCACGTGCGCGATGGGCTCGAGGGCATAGCTGGCTTCGTGCCGGTGCGGGGCTGCGGCCAGGGCTGCGGCGACATCGCCGTGCTGGAAGAGGGCCGGGTAGCGAACGTTCGGATTCGGGTCCGGGGGCTGGGCCGTTTTCCGGAAGTACGCCTCGAGGTCGGCTGAGGCGAGCAGCGGCTCCACGGTCCAGTTCGCCTTCACGTTCCGGGCGGCCTTCACGGCGGCGGCGCGTGTGGGGGCGACGACGCCGAGGAAATTGCCGTCGCGCACGATGCCGGGCGCGCTCTGCTGCTCGAAGGACTGGAGGGTGGCCCGATGGCCGGGCGGGCGAACGGCGACGCCGTGCAGGGCGCCTTCATGGCGCCTGTCGCAGGCGTATTTGCGAGCGCCGGTGACGACGTCGCGTCCGGCCACGGGCGGGAGCGGCGTGCCCAGGGTCTTCCAGTTTGAGGGATCCGTCAACTCGCCGGTATCCCCGGTATCGCCGGCCAGCCGCAGCTTGCGAGCGGCGGCCGCGGCTTTTCTCACGGCGGGGACGGTCTGCGGGGTGGTCAGGCTGGCCCAGGTACCGCCGTCGTCGGGCACTTGCGCGGTGTCGCCCATGAGCACCTTGACGCGCGAGGGGGCGATGCGCATTTCCTCGGCGACGGCCTGGGTGAGCAGGGTTCGCGGCCCTTGGCCCATCTCCACTTTGCTGGTGAGGAGGGTCACCGCGCCGTCGTCGCCGAAGTGGAGGCGGGTGCCGGCGGTGTCCTGCGCGGAGCCCTGGTAGGTGAACAGAACGCCGGCGCCGAGGACGCCGAACAGTTCGCGGCGGTCGAGAGTAAAGGCGGCCTCGCCGCGGGGCGTCTCGGTCTCGTCGCGATACCGCCGCCGCAGTTCGTCAGCCACGTTTGGCCTCCCGTTGCGCGGCCAGGCGCACTGCCTCCACGATGCGCGGGTACGTGCCGCAGCGGCAGAGATGGCCTTCGAGCGAGGTGCGCACGGCGCCTTCACTGGGATTGGGCTGCGCTTCGAGCAGCGCCACGGCGCCCAGGATCATGGCGGGCGTGCAAAAACCGCATTGGAAGGCAGTGGTGTCGAGGAAGGCCTGCTGCACGGGGTGCAGGGTGTCGCTGGAGGGAGCCAGGCCTTCGATCGTGGTGACCGGCTGCGTGCGAACCGATGCGGCGGGCGTGATGCAGGCGCGCACGGCGCGGCGGTTCACGAGCACGGTGCAGGCGCCACAGACTCCTTCGCCGCATCCGTACTTGGCGCCCGTGAGGTCCAGGCGCTCGCGGAGGGTGTAGAGGAGAGTCTCGCCCTCCTCGACTTCGACCCTGCTCCGTTTGCCATTCACCAACAATTCCAGGAGAGGCATGGGAATGATGCCATTCTACCCGGCGGGGGGTGCGGGCGCTGCGGCGGGGCTGGACTCCGCCGCGGGTGGGGAGTAAGATCCCTGGCCAGGGAAGGAGGCGCTCCGATGGTTCGGGATCCTGTGTGCGGAGAGGAGTTCGAGGCCGAGGAAGCCGAGGCTACCGCGGAGTACGAAGGGCGCATCTATTACTTCTGTTGCCGTGAGTGCCGCGAGCGGTTCCTGAAACGGCCGGACCTGTACCTGCAGCGCGTGATGGTGTGACGGCGGCTAGCGGCCGCTGACCAACTGGGAAAAGGCGCCGGCGATGCGGGGCGCGGCCTCCGGGCCGACGGCGTTGACCTCGCCGTACCAGCGCTTCGGCGCACCGCGGAGCCAGGGCGCGGAGGCGTCCCATTCGGCTTTGGGAATGATGTAGCCGATTTCGTCGTTGGCGAGCCCGAACAGCATGCGGTAGGGCGCTTTCATCTGCTGTTTGATGGCGGGCTCGAGGGGCGCCTGGGGGAAGTCGGCGCCGTCATAGCGCTCGATTCCGCCCACGCTCAACTCCGGGTACATCTCGCCGGGGATCAGCGCTATTTCAAGGGCCGGCCGGCGGCGGTCGTCCTCGAGCAGGACGTAGCCGACCGGGGTCACGGTGCTGCCGTCGGGGGCCGGTTTCTTGCGGCCCGCGAACACGCCGGCGGCGAGCGCCAGTTGATAGCCGGCGTTCTCCATGGGAATGTGCACGAGCTCTTCGCGAAACAGCGCCGCGGAGATCCTGATCCGGGCCGCGCCGTGGAGGGCGTCGAGAGCCAGTTCCGCCACGCGGGCGCCGATCAACTCGGCGAAGCGGAACGTGCCCTGCCGGGCGGGGCTCCCGGCGGCGGGGTCGGCCACCTTCGCGCCGAGGGGCGATTGCATGCCGCCCACGGCGCCGTTGATGAACACGCTCACGCCGCCGGTCTTCTTCTCGATCACGGGGTGCAGGTAGGCCGGGTAGTCCGAGGTGATGAGGGTGTTTTTTGAGTCGAGGGCTTCGGGATGGTTCGCCCAGTTCAGGAGGGTGCCGATGATTCTGCCGGCGGCGTCTTCGGCGGCCAGGACGACGAGTTCGGCATCGTGGCGGACAGGCGGACGGGTGTCATGGATGAAGGAGTCGAGGTCGGGATGGGAGACTTTGGCGAGGCGCAGCACGGCGGGGCGGAGATCCGCGATCGCTTCGCGCACGGCCTCGGCGGTGCGGTCGACCACGTAGTCGACGTAGGCTTCGTTGAGGCCGCTCTTGCCGGCGGCCGGACCCCACAGGCCCATCGTATCGGGCGCCTGGTGGACGTGAGTGGCGGCGACGATCACGTCGGCCTCCGGGGCCTTGGCGCGAATCCGCTTGACGTCGTCAAAGAACAGCCCGATGGAATCCACGCCGCAGAGCACGAGCGGCCGGGCGCCCGCGTGCAGGGCGAGGCAACGGGCGAAGAGGTCGTCGTGAATCCCCGTCGCGACGCGGTTCTGGCCGAACCCGGCGATGAACACGGGACCGTGTTTGGCGAGGTCCGGGGTGAGGGTGCGTTTGGCGGCGCCGGCGCGGAATTCCGCGGCCAGGAGGGTGAAAGGAAGGGAGAGCGCGGCGGCGAGGAGGAGGGGACGCATCGCTCCCATTATTGCCTGCTATACTCCGCTTTCGTATGCAGCTAGGATTCGTTAGCGCGATTCTCCCCGATCTTTCCCTGGACGAAGTTCTCGCGTTCGCCGCCCAAACCGGCTACGAGTGCGTGGAGGTGATGTGCTGGCCGCCGGGCAAGGCGGAGCGGCGCTACGCCGGGGTGACGCATATCGACGTCACGACGGTGACGGCCGAGACGGCGCCCGCGATTCATGCTCTCACTGCGAAGCACAACGTGGCGATCAGCGGCCTGGGCTACTATCCGAACGTGCTCTCGCCGAACGCTGAAGAGGCGGCCGTGGCCGAGCGGCATATCCGTGAAGTGATCCGGGCGGCGAGCGTTCTGGGCATCGGGGTGATGAACACGTTCGTGGGGCGCGACTACACGCGTTCGGTGGAAGACAACTGGGCGCGTTTCAAGGAGACCTGGACGGGGCTGATCGGGCACGCCGAAGCCCACAACGTCAAGATCGGGATCGAGAACTGCCCGATGCTGTTCACCAAGGACGAATGGCCCGGTGGAAAGAACCTGGCGATCAGCCCGGCGATCTGGCGCCGCATGTATGAAGAGATACCGAGCCCGAATTTCGGCCTGAACTTCGACCCCTCGCACTTCATCTGGCAGCAGATGGACTACCTGAAGCCGCTGCGCGAGTTCGCCTCCCGCCTGCATCACATGCACGCCAAGGATGCGCGGATCGACCGGCATCGGCTGGATGAAGTGGGCACGCTGGCTTATCCGAACCTCTATCACACGCCGAAGCTGCCCGGCATGGGCGACGTGAACTGGAGCGCGTTTTTCTCCGCGCTCACGGATTCCGGCTACCGGGGGCCGGTGTGCGTCGAGGTGGAGGACCGGGCGTTCGAGGGTTCGCTCGAAGACCGCAAGGCCTCGCTGCGGCAGGCTTACAACTACTTGAAGCAGTTCTTCCCGGGCCGGTAGACGAGATGAGGCATCTGATCGTCGTGGCCGGCCACGCCGTGCCTTTTCGGTTCGACCGGCTGGACTCCGACGAAGGCTGGTACCTCAAGCCGTTCCAGAAGGGCGAAGGGCGTTTCTACACGGCGCACGCGGAGGCGGGTGTACGGCTGGCGTCTGAGGATCCGGGCTCGCTGCTGATCTTCTCCGGCGGGCAGACGGACGGCGATGCCGGGCCACGCAGCGAAGGCCAAGGGTATTGGCTGATCGCCGAATATCGCGAGTGGTTCGGCGACCGGAGCGTGCGCGAGCGGGCGCAGACGGAGGAGTTCTCGCGCGATTCACTGGAGAACGTGCTGTTCAGCCTGTGCCGGTTTCGCGAGGTGACGGGATTCTATCCCGAGCGGCTGACGTGCGTGGGCTGGCAGTTCAAAGAGAAGCGCTTCGATCTGCATCGGGCGGCGGTGCGATTCCCGCGCGAGCGGTATCGCTACGTGGGCGTGAACGACCCGGAAGATCTGGCCACGGCCGAAGGGCACGAAGAGGTCCGGCGGCAGGTGTTCGAGCGCGACCCGTACGGGGCGGGCCCGGAGCCGGCGTCCAAGCGGGAGGCGCGCAATCCGTTCCGGCGCTATCACGGCTACCGTGGAAGTTGTCCGGAGGCCGCGGCGCTGCTCGACCACCGGGGGCCGGAGTTGTTCGCGGGGCCGCTGCCGTGGGCCTGAACGCTCAACCGTAGGCGACCGGGTTTCGTTCGAGCCAGAGGGTATCCCGCTCGGATCGGACGCGCCGTGCCGCTTCGCGGACCACCGGACCGGCGAGCGAGCGGGTCTCCCAGATCATGGCCCCGGCGACGCCCAACGCGGCGCCGGCGAGGGCCAGCGCGACGCTTCGTCCGCCGTCGCGTTCCTTGGAACTGAGGTACCCCGCCACTGCGCCGACCAAGACGCCGGCCGCCGCCACCTTGAGCGACGTGCGGGCGGCACGCGAGAGCGTCTCCGAGCCCTGCTCGGAATGGAAGGCGGACACCGCGCCATCCACACCGGACCGGCCGCTGCGAACACTGTCATCCAGCCATTGGGCGAAACCCATGCGTCCTTCCCTCCCCTCCTCTTCATCCTATCCGAAACTCAGGCGTCTCTCGGCCGCAAATACCATTCCAGGGCCTCGGCGTCGCTCAGCCGCGGCGGCTCGTGGGCGGTCTCCGGATGTGTCGCGCGGAACCGCTCAAGCATCAGTCGGCGCAGCCCCGCCGCCACTTTAGGCTGCTGAGCGGCGAGGTCGGTGAATTCATCCGGATCGGATTTCAGATCGTAGAGGCGCTCATAGCGGCCGGGGGTGGGGCGATCCGTTTCATAGCCGTCGAGGCGGCGGCGACGGCCGCTGCAAAAGATGTACTTGTAGCGGTGTGTGCGGAGGAAGGCCTCTTCGTTCTCCAGGTACTCGCTGAAGACGTGATCGCGATGGGCGGTGCGGCGTCCTTCGAGGTAGGGCCGGAGGCTGCGGCCGTGCTGGATGGGCAGCGGGTCGAGGCCGAACAGGCCGGTGATGGTCGCGGGCACATCGATGTGTTCGGTGAAGTGCTTGACGACGCCGCGACGGACGCGGCCCGGTGCGCGCACGATCAACGGGACGCGCAGGGCAGGGTCGTAGCCGCAGTGTTTCTCGAAGCGGCCGTGCTCGCCCAGGCAGTAGCCGTGATCGGCGAGGTAGATCACGACGGTGTTCGCGGCCAGGCCTTCGCGCTCAAGGGCATGGAGCACGCGGCCGATGTTGCGGTCCAGGAACTCCACGGATGTGTAATAGGCGGAACGGATGCCGCTTTTGTCGGCGTGGGAGAGTTCGCGAAAAATGAGTGGGATCTGGGGGGCGTCGGCGGGTCCCACGGGTGGCGGTGGAAACGCATGGCTCGGCCGCCGGCCGGCGTCCTCCACGGGAAAATCGAAGGGCGAGTGCGGCTCCTGAAAGCTGACCCAGAGGGCGAACGGCGAGTCGCGATGCGCAGCGAGAAACTCGGCCGCCAGGCCCGCCAGGTAGGTGCCCTTCATGTCCGCCTCATACCGTGAGAAGGGAAGCGCATCCGCGTTCAGCCAGATGCGTGCCGGGTCCTTGAATGGCTGCCAGCGCGGCTTCACGGGAATTTCGGAGGGCACGGCGCGGCCGGGGCGGCGGGCGGCCCACGCCTTCTGCAACTCCCCTTCGGTGACCATGGTGTCGAAGCCGAACAGGCCGGGTTGCGCGGGGCGGTTCAGGTGCATCTTGCCGAACACGGCGGTGCGATAGCCGGCGCGCTGGAACTGGCGGGCGAGCGTAGGCTTGCCGAGGTCGAGCGGTGTGGCCAGGCGGGTGACGCCCGCCATGTGCGGCATCTGGCCGGTGAGGAGGCTTTGCCGCG
Organism: Bryobacteraceae bacterium; assembly: GCA_031969915.1. Taxonomy (GTDB): domain Bacteria; phylum Acidobacteriota; class Terriglobia; order Bryobacterales; family Bryobacteraceae; genus DALYJJ01. The sequence goes on from DALYJJ010000108.1 coordinate 19,903, forward strand.
ACGGCGTGCACACGGGCGAATTGCAATAGTGGGCGGCGAAGCGCGTGCCATCGCTGGCCAGGCGGTCGAGGTTCGGCGTGCGGGCCAGCGGGTTGCCGTCGACGCCGAGCGCATGGCCGGCGTGGTCGTCGGCAATCAGGAACAGCAGGTTGGGCCGCCGCGGCAATGCCTGCGCCGCCGCCGCCAAGAGCCTTCTGCGGGTGATCATATCGTTCGGGGGACCCCCGTTATCGACCCCATAAAATTAACCGATTGTCGGAAAAAGATGACGCTACTATCCTGAAACTAGTTTAAGATTGTCACCAGTCTGTCGCGATCCGCGCCGGCTCGCAACATTGCCACGTTCGCCTGGACAACTGCTGATTCAGCAATAGGGGGTTTTATGCGTCTCGCATTCGCGCTATTCGTGTGTTCACTCGCGCTACAGGCTCAGACTTTCCGCGGCGCCATCTCCGGAGTCATCACCGATGCCTCGGGCGCCGCCGTTCCGGGCGCGGCTATTCGGGCGGAACTCACCGCCACCGGTCTCACGCGCACCACTACGTCTTCGTCGTCCGGAGACTTCGCGTTTCCCGACATTCCGCTCGGCATCTACACGGTCACCGTTTCGATGGACGGCTTCCAGGGCCAGAAGATGGAGAAGGTGGAAGTCGCGGTTTCGAAGACGACGAACCTGACGTTCTCACTTGCGGTCGCGCAGCAGGTCTCGGTGGTGGAAGTGTCCGCGACGGCCGCCTCGCTCGAAACCACGTCCACGGCCCTGGTGGGTGTGGTGGGCCCGAAGCTGGTGGAAGACCTGCCGATGAACGGCCGCGACTTCCGCCAGATGCTGAAGCTCTCGCCGGGGGTCTCGCCGTCGAGCAACTCAGTAAACGGGATGCGGACCAGCGGCAACAACTATCAGATCGACGGAGCGGACAACAACGACGCCTTCCACAACACCTCGGCGGTCAACCAGGGCGGAGTCTCGGGCATCGCGGGTACGCTGCTGCCGGTGGAAGCCATCGACCAGTTCTCCGTGGTCACCAACGGGAGCGCCGAACTGGGGCGCAACGGCGGCTCGAACGTCAACCTGGTGATCAAGTCCGGCACCAACGAGTTTCACGGCTCGGCCTACTATTTCAACCGCAACGAGTACTTCGCGGCCCTGACGCCGTTTCAGGTGGCGGGCGCGAAGAAGCGCGTGATGCGCAATGACCAGTGGGGCTTCTCGCTGGGCGGCCACATTGTCCGCAACAAGACGTTCTTCTTTCTGACCGGAGAAAACCAGAAGGCCCTGGCCGCGAACTCGCTTCGCAACACGCATCCCTCCGAGGCCTGGGTGGCGGACGGCACGCGCATCCTGAACCAGCTCAACGTTCCGGTGAACCCGGTTTCACGCAACCTGCTGAGCTTCTG
>DALYJJ010000109.1:0-5161 GCA_031969915.1 Bryobacteraceae bacterium
ACCAGCAGCCCGCCATTCGACCCCCCGCCCACCGCCAGCTTCCAGGGGCTCGTGTATTTGTTGGCGACCAGATACTCCGCCGCGGCATAAAAATCGTCGAACACGTTCTGCTTCCGCTCGAACATCCCCGCCTCATGCCACGCCTCGCCAAACTCGCCTCCGCCCCGCAGGTTCGGAATCGCGAAGACCCCGTTCTGCTCCGCCATCAACACCGCGAAGGGCGAGAACGTGGGCGTGATGGTGACGTTGAAGCCGCCGTACGCCCACAGGTACGTGGGCCGCGCCCCGTCGAGCGCCAGCCCCTTCCGGTGGACTACGAACATCGGCACGCGCGTCTGATCCTTTGACCGGTACCAGACCTGCTTCACCTCGAAATCCTTCCCCGCCACCGGCGATTGAATCTTCCGCCACGGCGTCGAAGCCCCCGTCTCCGCGTCCGCCCGCAGCATGGTCGGCGGAGTCAGAAACGACTGGAACGCGTAGAAGATCTCTCTGCCGCTCCACGCCGCCCGCTGCACGTCCGCCGTTCCCATGCCCGGCAGCTTGATCTCACCAGCCGCCTTCCCATCCGTGTCGTACAGCCGCACGCGCGGCTGCACGTTCTCGAGCGTCGTCGCCACCACGCGCCCCGCCGCCAGCGTCACGTCGGTCAGCGCGTGCGCGCTCTCCGGCAGAATCACTTTCCAGTTCGCCGGCTCCGGTTGGCGCAGATCCACCCGCACCAGCCGCCAGTTCCTGGCCTGCCAACTGGTGTGCAGGAACAGATGCTCGCCGGCCAGCGACACGTTGAACTCGCCCGGCAGACCCGAAACGATCTTGCGCGGCGCGCCGCCATTGGCCGTGTCCAAAACATAAATGACGAAGTTCGTCGCCGGAACCCCCTCGGCCTGAATGATCGCCAGCCGGCGCCCGTCGTCGCTCAACGCCAGATCGACAAACTTGTCCGGCCCGACGCCCTCCCCGAAAATCAGCGCGTCCGGCTCCGTGGACCCCATCTTGTGCCAGTAGACCTTCGGCCCGTTCTTCTCGTCCCATCGGGCGTAATAGAAACCCTCGCCCTTCGGGTGCAGCGTGAAACCGAAGTAGCGCCGCCGCGGCAACGCATCCGGCAGCAACTGGCGCGTCTTCAGGTCGAGGATTCGATACGACAACTCGTCCTCGCCTCCCAGCCGCACCGAGTACGCCATCAGGCGCGCATCGCCGGTGACGTCCTCCAGGTTCACTGAGTCCTTCCCGCCGGGCGTCGCCCGCGCCGGGTCCACGATCACCTCATCGGCCCCGTCCAGCCCCTGCCGCATCAGAATCGAGAAGCGATCCTCGCCCACCAGCCGCTGCTGGAAGAAGTACTTCCCGTCCCGCGCCTTGGGCGCGCTCACCTGGTCGAACCGCGTGATCTCTTTCAGCCGGTCCCGTAGTTTCGCCCGCGCCGGAATCTTCGCCAGCCAGGAGTTCGTATAGCCCACCTGCTGGTCGATCCACGCCCGTGTTTCGGCGCTCTTCTGATCCTCCAGCCAGCGGTACGGGTCTTCAATCGCCACGCCGTGCAGCGTCTCCACGACCGGCACGGCCTTGGTTTCCGGTGGTTTCATTTGAGCGAGCATCGGCAGCGCCGCGAGAGCAAAAATCGCTTTTCCCTTCATCCCAGTCCGCTCCGCTTCAGTGCGTATTCGATGGCCTCGGCCGGCACCTGGAACTTCGTCATACCCTTGTTGCCCACAAAGCCCAGGTCCTTCACACCCACCGGGCTCTGTAGAACGCATCCACGGTCATCCGCCTTGCCCAGTCGAAGAACGCGATGCCCGGCCTCAGTGACGCATCCCCTTCGCCGTTTTTCCGGTAGGCGATGAGATCGAGCAGCGCCGCCTGCTGTTCCGGCTTCGCGTTCACGAAGAGCGCCTGGTGACGCTTCTCCGACTCGCGATCCAGCCAGCCCAGACCGCCCGTAAAGATCGTGCGCAACCGTTCGTTCGCCGATGCCAGCAGGTCGATAAACTCCGGCGCGCCCGCCGCCGTGGCGCCCGGCGACACGCCGTCCGGCGGTACGATCAGGTCCGCCAGCCTCGACAATGTCTTCCATTCGTGAACCGTGAACACCCTCGGCTTGTACACGCCCGCCGCTGCCTTCTTCGCTTCCGCGGCTTCGTGATGAACGTGCTGCCCGTCGGCCTCGCTCACCGTTCCCGCCGCCGCGAAGGTAACGCCGATGGTGCGCAGTGCGTCGCGTCGTGTGGTCTCAGACATTGCCCTTCCTCATCTCTTCGGCCAGATACTCGGACGTGCGCCAGGAGAGCGCGCAAATCGTCAGCGTGGGATTCTTGTCGGGGTTGCTCACGAACGAGGCCGCATCGGCCACGAAGAGATTCTTCACCTCGTGCGCCTGCGAGTACTTGTTCAACGCCGACGTCTTCGGGTCGTCGCCCATCCTCACCGTCCCCAACTCGTGAATGATCTCACCGCCCACGGAGATGCCGCCCGCGCGCTTGTCGCCCACCACTTCACCGCCCATCTTCTCGATGATTTCCGCAAAGGTGTTCCGCATGTGCTCCACCTGCCGGACTTCGTGGTCCGACCAGGCGAAATGAAAACGCAGCACGGGAATGCCCCACCGGTCCACCACCGTGGGATCGATTTCGCAGAACGTCTTTTCGTTGGGAATCATTTCGCCGCGCCCCGCGAAGCCCACAAAACACCCGTACTCTTCGCGGATCTTCTTCTTGAGCGCCGCCCCGTAACCCTCGTGCCGCCGTGTCGCGCCGTAGAACGATCCGACGCCCGGCATCCCGTAGCCGCCGCCCACTTCGATGTGATACCCGCGCGGAAACCCGACGTCCTTCTGCTTGTCCCATAACCACCAGGGCATGTAGACGTGCCCGCCGCCGATCCCGTCGGTGTCGTGCTTCTTCATGCCCGCCAGCGCCGGGATGTACCCGCTCATCGAGAACCCCGTGGTGTCGGTGAGGAACCGCCCCACCACGCCCGACGAGTTCGCCAGCCCGTTGGGATGCCGGGGGCCTTTCGAATTCAGCAGCAGCCGCGAGGTCTCGCACGCGCTCGCCGCCACAATCACCGCCCGGCACCGAATCTGCTTCTCCGCCCGCGTCGCCTTGTCGATGTAGGAGACCGCGCTCACCTTGCCCTCGCCGTTCGTGATCAGCTCGCGCGCCATCGCGTTGGTGAAGATCGTGAGCCGCCCCGATTTCATCGCCGGGAAAATCTGCACCTGGCTCGACGAGTAGTTCGACGCCGTCACGCAGCCGCGCCCGCATTGCCCGCAGAAGTGGCACGCCACGCGTCCGTTGTGCGCTTGCGTGATCACCGCCAGCCGCGCCGGTACGCAGGGGATCGAAAGCCTGCCGCAGGCCTTCTGCACCAGCAGCTCGTGCACGCGCGGCGCGGCCGGCGGCAGGAACTTCCCGTCCGGCGCGCTCCGGATGCCTTCCTTTGATCCGGTCACGCCGATGAACGCCTCCGCCTTGTCGTAATACGGCGCCACGTCGTCATAGGAGATCGGCCAGTCCGTGCCCAGCCCGTCGCGCGAGTACGGCTTGAAATCGTAGTCCGCGAAGCGCAGCGTGATCCGCCCGTAGTGGTTCGTCCGCCCGCCGATGATGCGCGACCGGAACCACCGGAAATTCTGGCCCTCCGCCACCGTGTACGGCTCGCCTTCGATCTCCCAGTAGCCGTTCGGCGCGCCGAAGTAGCCGAAATCCTTGCGGCCGAAATACGACTCCGCCTGGTCGCCCGCACCCCGATGCCCCACCTGGTAGGGCCACATGTGCTCTTTGAAATCTTTGGCCGGGTTGAGCATGCCGCCCGCTTCGAGCAGCGCTACTTTCACGCCCAGGTCCGTCAGCACCTTCACCGCCGTTCCACCGCCGGCGCCGGAGCCGATCACCACCACGTCATACACCGGCGCGCTCCTTTGCACTTGCATGACGCTCAGGATGGCACAGTCACGGCGGGCGGTACAATTGCAGCCGATGAACCGCCGAACGTTCCTCCGCTCCGCCGCCGCTGCCGCCGCCGCGATGCCCGTGCGTTCCGCCCCCGCCTCACCCAACATCGTGCTCATCCTCGCCGACGACGCCGGGTGGGGCGACCTCGGCTGCTACGGCGCCAAACGCCTCAAGACCCCGAATCTTGACCGCCTGGCCGCCTCCGGCGTTCGCTTCACCGATGCCCATTCCCCCTCCGCCACCTGCACCCCCACCCGCTATTCCCTGCTCACCGGCGAGTACGCGTGGCGCCGGAAAGGCACCGCCGTCCTACCCGGCGACGCCCGGCTGATCGTTGAGCCCGGCCGCACCACACTGCCTTCCATGCTGCAACGCGCCGGTTACACCACCGGCTGCGTCGGCAAGTGGCACCTCGGCCTCGGCGCAGGCAACATCGATTGGAACGGTGAGATCAAGCCCGGCCCGCTCGAGGTCGGCTTCCACTCGTCCTTCATTATTCCCGCCACCGGCGATCGCGTTCCCTGCGTCTACGTCGATGGCCGCCGGGTCGCCGGCTTCGATCCCGGCGACCCCATCCGCGTCAGCTACTCCGAGCCCGTCGGCGGCGAGCCCACCGGCCGCGCCAATCCCGGCTTGCTCAAAATGAAGCCCAGCCACGGCCACGACATGACCATCGTCAACGGCGTCAGCCGCATCGGCTACATGTCCGGCGGAAAGGCCGCCCGCTGGGTGGACGAAGACATGGCCGATGTCATCACTCGCAAGGCCACGGATTTCATTGAGGCCAACGCGGCAAAGCCGTTCTTCCTCTATTTCGCCACCCACGATATCCACGTGCCGCGCCTGCCGCACGCGCGCTTCAAGGGCAAGAGCGGCTGCGGCGTGCGCTGCGACGTGATGGAGGAACTCGATTGGAGCGTCGGCGAGATCCTCCGTACTCTCGAACGCCTCAAGCTGCGCGACGACACCCTGGTGCTGTTCACCAGCGATAACGGGCCCGTGGTGGACGACGGCTATGCCGACGGAGCCGTCGAGACGCTCGGCGATCACAAACCCGCCGGGCCGTTCCGCGGCGGCAAGTACAGCAACTTCGAAGCCGGAACGCGCGTCCCCTTCCTGTTGAGCTGGCCGCGCCGCGTGAAACCGGCCGTGTCGAAGGCGCTCGTCAGCCAGGTCGACTTCGTCTCCTCCTTCGCCGCCCTCGC
>DALYJJ010000109.1:5175-21068 GCA_031969915.1 Bryobacteraceae bacterium
GGGCCAGACCCTCGCGCCCGCCGACGCACCCGATAGCGTCAACGTCCTCCCCGCGCTGCTCGGCGAAGCCAAGGCCGGGCGCGACCACCTGGTGGAGCACGCCCGCGCGCTTTCCTTGCGCGAAGGCCCCTGGAAGTTGATCCCGCCCAACCCCGGTGAGCCCGTGAACAGGAACACCAACACCGAACTCGGCACCGGCGCCGAGGCGCAGCTCTACAACCTCGATGACGATCCCGGCGAGCGCCGCAACCTCGCCGGCGCCCACGCCGATCGTGTCGCCAAAATGTCCGTGCGCCTGGAGCGCATCCGCGCCACCGGACGCAGCCGCTAGCGCTACTTCATCGAACGGCCCGCCGGCAAGCGCCCGGTCACCGCTTTTCCCGGAAACACGCCGGGCGCCGTCTTCCCATCGCGCACCACCGCCACGCCGCCCACCAGCACATGCTCGATCCCCTCCGAAAAGCTGAGCCCCTTCTCGAAGGTGGCCGTGTCGGCCACGCGCGCCGGGTCAAACACCGTTAGGTCCGCGTCCGCGCCCACCTTGATGCGTCCCTTGTTCTTCATCGCCGGCGCCACCGGCTCCAGCCGTCGCGCGGGCATGATCGTCATCTTCGCAATCGCGTCCATCAGGGACAGCGCCTTGCGTTCCCGGACGTAGACGCCCAGCACGCGGGCGAACGTTCCCGCGCTCCGTGGATGGGCCTTCGGCGCGTACGGCATGCCGTCGGAGGCGATGATCACGAACGGCGCCGCCACCGCGCGCTCAATCCACTCTGGCTTCATCAGGTGCATGATCACCGCGCCGCCCTCCTTGCGGTAGCGCTCGAAGGTGTCTTTGGTCAGCCGTTCGCCCGTCTTCTCCCATTGCAGGTCGCCGTAGGAGATGCCCAGCCGCTCCTGCCAGCCGTCGTCGAACATCGTGGTCTCCAGGTACGTCGACGCCGCGGTATACGGATACGCTTCGGTCGTCACATCGATGCCCTGCTTCCGCGCGGATTCGATCAACTCCAGCACCACCGGCAGCGCGCCCAGGCTCATGCTGTTCACGTGCACGATGTGCAGCGAAACGCCCGTCGCCGCGGCGTTGGCGATCACTTCCTGCATCGCCTCCACACCCATCGATCGCACGTGCGTGAAGATCGGCGCCTGCCATCGCCGGGCCATCTGAAACACGCGGAAAATCTCCTCTCGCGACGCCGCCGGGTAGTATTGGTGCGCCATGCCGATGCCCAGGCCGCCCTCCCGCAGGCCCCGCTCCAGGTGCGCCGCCAGCGTCGAGAACTCCTCCTCCCTGGTCAGCGCCTTGTAGCGCCCTTTCATCATCAGGTCCAATTCGAGCGCCGTCCCCTGCGGCTTCCCTCCGGCGAACTCGCTCAGCGCGAGCGTCCGCAGCGCCCCGTGCGCGGCCGTCGCGCCGTAGTGGATCAGGGCCTTGTTCTCCCTTGCCTTCAGGAACTCCGCCACCGACGGCACCCCCACTTCCAGTTCCAGCGCCGTCGTGACGCCGTCGTGCGCCTGGTATTCGTTCGCTTCGTTCGTCTGCCCGTGGGCGTGTAGATCGATGAAGCCCGGCGCCACCACCCGGCCCTCCGCGCGCAGCACGATCTTTCCGTTCAGCGGACGCGATGAAACCGCGGCGATCTTGCCGTCTTTCACTCCCACGTGCCGCACCGCGTCCAGCTTCGATTCCGGATCCATCACCCGGCCGTTGGCGATCACGACGTCATACTGCGCCCACAGCACTGGGGCGGCGAGCAGAGCGGCGGAAAAAAGAGACGTGGCGAGGAGTTTCACGGTCGGATTCTACCGCGTACCATAGGACCGTGAAGCTCTTGTTCCTTGCTCTGTCGATGGGAGTCGCCGCGCTCGCCGCGGCCGATCGCTTGCTGATCGTGGCCGACGAGATTCCGGCCATGGAGGTGTTCGCGGGCGAAATGAAGACACGCGCCGGCGCGGAGTCGAAGATCGTGACCCAGGCGGATCTGCCCGCTTCCTTCGACGGTTTCGACGCGGTGGTGGTCTACATCCACCGCGACATCCTGGAGCCCACTGAGAAAGCCGTGCTGGCAACCCTCCGCGCCGGACGTAAGGTGATTCTGCTCCATCACTCCATCAGTTCCGGAAAACGCAAGAACAAGGAGTGGCTGCCCGCGTTCCAGATCACGCTCCCGCTCGGCAAGCTCGAAGACGGCGGCTACGGCTATTACGATCCGACCACGTTCGAAATGGTGAACCTCGCCCCCGCGCACCCCGTCACCACCCGCGGCGTGAAGTACCAGCGCCCCACCGGGTTCGCCGTGGATGGCATCGGCGAGGAAAGACCTCTGCCCTCCTTCACCGTGCCCGGGAGCGAGGTCTACCTGAATCACCGCCACGACGCCCCCCGCACCAAACTGCTGGGCTTCAAGTGGACCGATCCGCGCTCCGGAAAACTCCATCAGCAGGACACCGCCGGCTGGCTCATGAAAGTGGGCAAGGGAACGGTCTTCTACTTCATGGCCGGCCATGAAGCCGCGGACTTCGCGATCGGCCCCTTTGCCCAGATTCTGGCCAACGCAGTCGCGTACCGGGACTGACTCGCCCGGCCGCTTACAACAGCTTGGTAACGCCCGGAACGAAGACCGGGTACGTTCCGTCGGGCCCTGGTTTGACCGGGGCTTCGGCGTCCTCGCTCACCTCTTCGGCCCGCGGTGCAAAGAAGAAGTCCGAGTTGCTCACCTTGTCCCAGGTGATCTCCTGGCCCGTGTAGCAGCTCAACTGGCCCATGGTCGTGATCAGCGTGCTGCGCACCATGTAGTCGCCGTTGTTGATCGGCTTGCTGCCGCGGATGGCGTCGAACAGCGCCACATGCTCCAGGTCGTAGGCGGGATTCTTCGATTTCGAGCCCGGCGCTTCATACGGGTTCTCCCCCACAATGCGCAGGTTCAGCAAGTCGCACTGGCCCTTGGTCCCCAGCATCAGGCTCGAGTTCTCGTTGTAGCAGTTGTCGATCGTGCGGCACATCGCATAGACGCGCACGTTGTCCGGGAAGTCGTAGACCACCGAGTGGTGGTCGAACACATTGCCGTAGATTTCGCCCTTCAGCGTCGAGCGGCCGCCCATGCCGTAGCAGCGGCGCGGCGCGGCGTTGCCGAGCGCCCAGCTCGAGCGGTCCAGATTGTGGATCAACGTCTGCGGTACGTCGTCCCCGCACAGCCAGTTAAAGTGATACTGGTTCGATCCCTGCCAGACGATCTCCTTCATGTTCGGCCGCCGCGGGTAAAGCACGTAGGGCGGCCGTAGCCAGGTCTCCTGGATCGCGACGATGCGCCCGATCGCGCCGTCGTGAACGCGCTTCATCAGGTCGATGTAACCCGGATGGTAACGGCTTTGCAGACCCGAGACCACCGACAGGCGCTTCGCCTTCGCCGCCTCCACTGCCGCGCGCACCATCTTCACGCCTGCCGGATCGATGGCGTGCGGCTTCTCCACGAAGACGTGCTTCCCCGCATCGATCGCGGCCTTCAAATGCAGCGGGTGGAACTTCGCGGCGTTGGCGATAATCACCACGTCGATGTCCGACGCCAGAACTTTCTTGTAGCAGTCGTAGCCGCCGAACAGGCGCCCGTCCGGCACGTCCACCTGGTCCGCATACTTTGCCTTCAACGCCGTGCGCTTCTCCTCCGCGCGGTCGCGCAGCAGGTCGCCCATCGCGCGGATCTGAATGTCCTTCCCCGCGTTCATGGCGTTCATCGCCGCGGCCTCTCCCCGGCCGCCGCAGCCGATCACCCCTACCTTGATGACGCCCGATCCCTGCAGGAAGAAACCCGCCGGCAGCGTGGCCAGCACATCGCGTCTTGTCATGGAACAACTCCTTCTTGGCTACTTACGCCGCGCTACCCATTCCACCGTGTTCCTCAGCAGCCGCCGGAACCCGGGATTGTGGAACGTGGAGGCCGAATGTCCCAACTGAATATAGACGGCGCGCGCGGTTTTCGACGGGCCCACATACACCACCGGCCGGTCGTTCAGCGGGTTCGTCGTTTCCATCAGCACGTCAATCCCCGGTGCGTGCCACATATCCTTGTACATCTCGTCCTCCACCAGCAGGGGCGGAACGCCGTCCAGGACCGGATGCCGCTCCTTGCCCTTCGCCGGCGTGACGAAGAACTCGATATCTTCTTTGTAACTGCTCTTCCGATACTCGCCCTGCGCTTCGACAAAGAACTTACCGCCCGTGACTTCCTGCCACCACCAGGGCCACTCCGTGTAATCGACGATGGCGTGGTGCAGGCTGATCACGCCCTTGCCCGCCTCCACCCATTGCTTGAGCCACTCGCGCGTCTTTGGGTCGATCTTGTCGTACATGTCATGCAGCAGGAGCACGTCGAACCGGTCCTGCCGCTGGCGGATCATCTCCGCGTGCGATTGCGCATGCCGCCATTGGACGCCGGGCATCTCCGCAAGCGCCTGGTAGAAATCTTCCGGATAGCCGTGCCCGCCGGTCACCGCGAGCACGCGTACCTTCGCCTCGGCCGGCGCCGCTGCCGGCGACGTTGCTGCCGCCGCCGCGCCCGTGGCCGCCCAATGCACGGCGCGGCGGAACAGGTGCTGCGTTCCACGCTCATGCAGGGCCGTGGCGTCATGGCCCAGCGAGGTCACAAACACGCGCCCCTTCCCGTACCGCTGAACCCAGGCCACAGGCTCCCGCTCGCCCGTCCCGCCCGCCTCCTTCGCGCTCGCCGCCGTGGCGATCGTCTGCGCCCCGGCCAGCAGCGTGAGCCGGTGGTAGAGTTCGTCGTTGGCCTGAAAGGCCGCCTCCCCGCAGATCTCGTGGCCGCTGCAATTCACTTCGAACAAGCCGCGCCGCGCATGGCCGATCTTCGCTGCCTCCCACCGCACGCCCAGCATCTTCGGCCACTCCGGCCAGCCCGCCGCGCCGTCGCGCCACTTCATCGCGGCGTCGCGCTGCATACCGAACCACTCGCCGTACAGCGCCTGGTGAAACGCAACCAGCCCGCCGCCTTCGCGCACGAAGCTCTCGAGCGCCTTCTCCTGCGCCGCCCCCAGCCGCGGCCCGTTGTAGTTCACCGCCACCGCCTGGTAGCCGCGCAGCGCCTCCGCCGTGACGGCGCGCGCGTCCTCGACCACTCGCGTCTGGCACGGCGCAAAGGCCCGCACCAATTCCGGTGTCGTCTCCTCCCAGCGGTGGTACGGCAGATCGGTCTCGCCCGTCAGGAGCAGAACCAGACAGGCCGCCAGCATACTCTAGGCCACCTTCGCCGAAGCCAGCACGTTGCGCGTCCAGGCCAGGCTGCGCTCGATCATCTCGCCGCCCGCGCCCTCGCACTCCAGGCTCAGCACGCCGCCGTACCGGTGGTCTTCCAGAATACGCAAACAGGCAATAATGTTTTGCGCGTTCACGCCCTCGCCGATCGCGCAGTGCGAGACCGCGATCCCGGTGAGATCCCCGCGCGAAGCCGCCGCCAGCGATTCGCTGACGTCCTTGATGTGCACGTGGCTCACTTTGTCCACGAACTCGCGCAGGAACGCCACCGGGTCCTGCCCCGCAATGAACGTGTTGCCCGTGTCCATGTTCATTCGCAGGCGCGGCGAATCGACGAAGGCGAGCATCTCAGCCATGAACTCGGGCTTCGTTGTGTAGTAGCCGTGCGGCTCGATATTGATCGTGATCCCGTACCGTTCGGCCACCGGCACTACCTGCCGGTAGATCTTCCGCATGTGGTCGAGCACCTCGAGATCGCTCGCGCCCTCGGGCTTGAAACGATCATCCGTCGTGTCGACGTGCTCGCAACCGGCGAGCGCCGCCCACCGGATCGTGTGCACGATGTACTCGATGCCCAGCGACGCGCCCTCGGGGATCGACAAGGGAAAGGCCGCGTCGATCTGCGAAAGCGTGAGGCCCAGGCTCTCCAGGTCCCGGCGAACCCCCGCCGGGTCCTGCCACAGCGCCAGGTGTGGCTGGTAGCCCAGGCCGTGGATCCAACTGACGCCGTCGATCGCGCCGCACTCGATCCAGTGCAGGCCGTTCGCGGAGGCCCAGCGAGCCGCCTGCGCAAAGGACCAGTAGGCCGAGTTGAACGCGTCGGTATGGAAGCCGATATTCATATCCGGAAAGCCTCCGCTCACACTACCACAACGCCTTGAAGCCCAGTTGCACCGAACGCGGCAGCCCGTTCCCGATCCACTCGAAGCCAGGGAAAATGGTGCCGAAGTTCGGATCGGCCGGATTCGCGTTGAAGCGGCCGCGCGGAATGTTGAAGTTGTTCATCGCGTTGAACGCCTCGGCTCGGAACTGGAACCGGAGCCGCTCGGTGACATTCGTCATCTTGTTCAACGAGAGGTCCAGGTTCATCTGCGGCTTCATCCGGATCTGCCCGTCCCGCGACGGCGACAGCCGCACGTTCCCGTACCGGTTCGACGGCGCGATCAGCCAGTCGTAGGAGGAGAGGTCCGTCGCCGAGCAGCCGTTGCGCTGGATCGAATACGCCATCGGCGTGATGTTGCCGTTCAGGTCCATGTTCAGGACGCACCCGCCCCAGCCGCGAACTTGGTGCTGCTTCCAGTCCACCTCGCGCGCCGAGTCGCGAAGCCGCAGCGCGCCCGCCGGAAGGTCGGCCGGCTCGCCCGATTGCCGCGTGAAGAACGCATTCGCCGTCCAGCCGCCCACCAGCCGCCGCACAAAGCCATTGGAGTTCGCCAGGAATCGCTGCCCCCGCCCGAACGGAAGTTCGTAGGCCGTGGAGAACTTGAAAACATGCGGCCGGTCCAGGAAGTACAGGCTCTGCTGCGGCGTCTGCGTGAATTCGTTCATCCAGCCCCACCGTTCGATCTGCTTCGAGAACACGTAATTCGCGTTCACGAAGAGGCCCTCCTTGAGCCGCAGGTTGTAATTCACCTGCGCGGAGTTGTACCACATGCGTCCGTCGTTGCGTCCGCCTTGCGGGAGATCGCCTTCGAACTGCGGGAACGGCCGGCTCATCTGGTAGCGGCTCACTCGCGCCGCGCTGAACAGGTTCGTGCCGCGAAACGCTTCGATCCCGCGGAACGGGTTGTCCACCAGTTCGTCGCAGAAAGAGAAGCGCCCGCCCTGCATCGGATCGCAGCGCCGGAACAGTTCGTTCGAGGGGTTGTTCGACCGGATCCAGGTCTGATGGTCGCGAATCCGGCTGCCCACGTAGCTCACGTCGATGGTCGATGTCTTCGAAAGCTGGTACTGGAAGCCCACACTGAATTGCCGCGTCTGCGGGATCCGGAAGTCCGGGTTGAACCACGTGAAGCTGCGGCCCAGGAACGTGTTCGCGCCCAGCCCGGCGCCCGCCGGCACGGCCAGCCCGTTCGGATAGGGATTGTTGAACAGGTTCTGCGTCGGCGTGCGCCCGTCGTCGCCCGTCGTGACCAGGGGCGTGAACGTCGAGAAGCCCACCGTCTGCAGGAAGTCGTTGTTGATCGGGTTCGCGAAGAACAACCCGAAGCCGCCTCGCATCACCACCCGGTTCGTTAACTGATACGCGAAGCCGATGCGCGGTTGCCAGTTGTTCCCGTCGATGTTCGCCGCGCGCCGCGGCGCGCCGTTCACGCCCGCGAACCGCACCCCGCCGCTCAGGTTCGCCAGCTGCGGATACTGCGCCAGCATGTTCGCGGGGATCTGGCTCCGGATGGGACTCGCCAGCGCGGCGTCAAACCCCGAATTGATCCGGCCGTACTTCTCGTCCGGCGGCGTGTTCACGTCCAGCCGCAGGCCCAGGTTCAACGTCAGCCGGCGCGTGATCTTCCAGTCGTCCTGAATGAACGGCGACGCATACCAGAGTCGAAAGAAGGGCAGTACGACAAAATCGGACTGCCCGCTGGCGGGAGCACCCAGCAAGAAACTCGCGTAGCCGTCGCCGCTGTTCACCTCCGTCGCGCCCAGGTTCCAGGCCTCGCGCGTGAAGGTGCTGCCGCTGAAAAAGTACAGCGGGTTGCCGCTGTTGCGCACCATGTAGTGCGTCCGCCGCAGGTCCATGCCCGCTTTGATGCTGTGCGTCCTCCAGATCTTGTTGACCGACCCCTGCAGGCTGTACGTGTTCGTGATGTTGAGATTGCGCGCCCGGCCCAGCGAATTGTAGTTCTGGAAGTCCCAGCGGCCGAAGTAGGCCGGCTGCGGCAATTGCGAGATCAACCCCGCGGCCAGCCCGAGCGAGGTCAGGTCGAAACCCTCGTTCGCCGCGCCGAAGCCGCCTTCCACATAGCGCGCGCCATTCAGACGCACGTTCACCACCAGCGTCGGGCTCAGCGTGCCCACCCAGTCCCATAGATGCGCGTGATTGATCCGCAGGAACGGCTGCTGCCCGTCGGTGCCGGGGCGGTTGTTGATCCCGTTCGTCATCCGGTCTTCGTCGAAACGGTTCTTCGCGTAGCGATAGTAGAAACGGTTCTTCGAGCCGACAATGAAGTCGCCCCGGGCAGCGAGATTGTAGAACTCGTACAGCGCCGAGTAGTTCGGGAACAACAGGTTCTGCGTCGAGTAGCGCACGCCCGTCGTGGTTGCGTTCGGCTCCGGCATGAACCGCGTCACCGCCCGCGCCACCGGGTGGATCCGCTCCGCCGGAATGCGGTTGCCGGGGAACGGCGAGCGCGTCCACGTTCCGTTCACGTCCCGCCCGCTGGCCGGGTCGAAGATCGTGATCGGCGCCCCGGCCGCGTTGGTCAGCCGCGAGAAGTCGCCGCCCCGCATCTCCATCGCCGGGTAGCTCAGCCGCAGCGGTTGCGGCAGGTCTTCCACATAGTTCTCCCAACTGCCCAGCCAGAACACGCGCAGCCGCTCGCTGTTCTTGCTCAGCAGCTTCGGGATGTAGAGAGGACCGTCCACCTGGAAGCCGTACTGATCCACCCGTTGCGTCGCCTTCGGCGCGCCGATGGCGTTGTTCTGGAAGCTGTTCGCGTTCAGCGCCGTGCGCCGCAGAAAACCCCATCCCGTGGCGTGAAAATCGTTCGTCCCGCTCTTCAGCGTCATGTTCACGATCCCGCCCGTCGTCTTCCCATACGCCGCGTCGTAGCTGTTGGTCTGGATCGAGACCTCCTGCACGTTCTCCGCGATCGGCACATACGCGATGTTGTTCGCCCCCACCTGCGCGTTGTTCGGCGCGCCGTCGATCTGAAACTCGTTGTTCGATTGCAGCCCGCCGTTGATCGACCACTCCGCGATCGCCCCATTGGCGAACGGCTGCTGCCAGATCGCCGCGCCCCGGAACGTCGAGGCCGGCAGCAGCGCCCCCAGCATCAGAGGGTTGCGCGCGTTCAACGGCAGCTCCTGCGCCATGCGCGAATTCACCACCGCGCCCCGCGATGCCGTCTGCGTCTCGAGCAACGCCGCTTCCCCGGATACCGTCACCGTCTCCGTCAGCGTCCCGAGCTCCAACTGCAGGTCGATGCCCGCCACCTGCGCGCTTTGCAGCAGCACGTTCTCCCGCACCAGCGCCTTGAAGCCCGTGGCGCTCGCCTTCAACGTGTAGGTCCCCGGCGCCAGAAAGCTGAAGGCGTACACGCCCTCGCTGTTCGAAACCGTCTTCGCTACTTCCCCGGTCGCCGCCGCCGTGATCTCCACCGTGGCGTTGGCCACCGTGCTGCCGCTCGTATCAAGGACGCGCCCCGTGAGCCGCGCACGGTAGTCCTGCGCCCACAGCGCCCCGCAAAACGTGCACACCACCATCAGCCATACGAACGTCCGGTACATGGGACCTCCTGATCCTGGTCTTACCAGGGCATCTCGTGTATCGAGCCTACGGCGCTTTTCCGTTGCGGCACAATCGAAAACATGCGAGTTTACTAAGTGCGCCCTCGGCCTGCCTTCCCAGCGCGCCTGAGTGGTATTACCACGATACGGGAGGTCCTCGAATTGGTCTGGCTACGCCGCGTCGATGAATCCAAACTCTCCGATCGGACCGTCCGCCCTGAGGACGCTGTTTCCTCCGGCGACGAGGCGAACCGCAGCGTCCTCGACCGGCTCCGCAACTACCTGCTCGAACACGGCTGGGAAACCGGGTCGCGCCTCCCCGCCGAACGCGCCATGGCCGAGGCCGTCGGCGTCGGCCGCCCCGCGCTGCGCGAGGCCCTGAAGACCCTGGCCGCCCTCGGCATCGTCGAAAGCCACCGCGGCGCCGGCAGCCTGCTGCGCTCGCGCGAGGCCCTCGAGAGTCTCGGCCGCATCAATCAGCGCCCCGTGCCCGCGCGCTACGGTACGCTCGATGTCCTCGAAGTACGCCGCATGATGGAACCCAAGGCGGCGTGGTTTGCCACTACGCGCGCCGGCGAACGGGAACTCCGCGAGGTGGAAGAGGCACGCCTTGCCTTTGAGGAGACCGGCCCGGAACTCGCGCCTGAGCGCGTGGCGCGTCTCGATCTGGAATTGCACGCCGCCATCCTGCGCGCCTCGAAGAACCCGCTCCTGGTTTGGATGGGCGACGTGCTGGAACCCGTCCTGCTGCGCTCCCGCCGCGATTGGGCGCGCGCCGGCTTCGACCATGCGAAGACCTGCGAGGAACACCGGGCCATCGTGCAGGCCATCCTGCGCCGCGACCCCGGCGCCGCCGAATCCGCCATGGGCGAGCATCTCATGGAAATGAGCGCGGCCCTCGTCAAGGAGGCTCGCCGGTAGCCATGGATCAGATCGGCTTTCACACGGACGCGTTCAACTCGGCCTACTGGTCGTTCGAACAGGCCCTCGCCTGGGCCGGCCAACACGGCGTGCCCTGGATCGAGTGCGGCGCCATCGACGGCGTGAGCTGGATTCACGGGTTGGGCTATCAGCCTCACATCGCCCTCTGGGAGGATCCGGTGCTGCTGCGCCGCAAGATGGACCGCTATGGCGTGCAGTTCTCCCAGGTGGACGCCGCCTTTCCGCTCTCGCGTCCGGAGGGCGCGACGCTCGGCGTCGAATATGTTTTACACACCATCCGCTGGGCGAAGCTCGCCGGCTGCACCCGCATCGACACCACCGACGACCGCGTGCGCCCCGACGGGCTCACTGACCGCCAGGCGCTCGAGCATTTGCGCGAGATCTACCTGCGCATCCTCCATGTCGCCGAAGCCTACGAGATCATCGTCAACATCGAGCCGCACGGCTACTACACCACCAAGCCCGAGTTCCTCTCCGAGATGTTGAATTTTGCCGACTCGCCCTGCCTGGCGCTGAATATGGACCTGGGCAACACCTTCATCGCCGGCCAGGACCCGGTGGCCATGACCGAGACGTTTCTCGATCGCATCAGCCACGTGCACCTCAAAGACATCGGCGCGGACCTCGCCGCCGAGGCCCGGGGCGAACTCACCGGCGTCGCCGGCAGCCCGTGCGCGTTGGGCGACGGCGTGAACGCCCAGAACGTCCGCGCCGCCATGGCCCTGCTCCTCAACGCCGGCTACCGGGGCGTTTTCAGCCTGGAGTGCGAAGCGCACGGCGGTCCGATGCTCGAGCGCAGCCTGGCCTGGGCGCGGGCCGAGCTCAGCGGACGGACAAAATCCTGACCAGGTTCAAGCCCCTTCCCCGGTCAGCATCTTCCGCGCCTCCAGGAGGAGTGTCAAAACCGCATCCGCGACGTTCTCCTCGATCGAGCCGTCAGTTCTTCGGACGTTTTTCAGAAGTCATTTCCATGGCCGAGTCAGTCAGCTCGGCTTTCAACTCGCCTTGGCAGTCCCTCAGTCTTCCAGCCAACTCCTCAGCGCAAAGCCAGAGTGAACCATATCGGTACGTTTCCTCGAAGTCGGCGAGTTCGAGGGAAGGATGGTCGCGAATGATCTCAGCTTCGCACTTGCCGGCAGCGATCCACTCCAGAAGCTCGTCCAGGTGAATTCCGGTGTCTCGGATTACAGGCCGTTGCTGCCAATCGAATCTGATGCGATCCATGGGAAAAGAGACAGACAGGGAATGTGCTGCGGGTCGCTTGGGACCGCCGATGAGCGCCAATCCAAAGGTCCCTCGGTTTGTCAGCGAGGACTGTCTGCCTCAGATCGAAGTTTATCCTGGTCGAGTCGGTGTTGTCAATATAAAACGTATCGAGACTACGGATAAATGTCGTACTGTGTATCCCTTCACTATCCGTAGTGGTCATCGGCAAGATGGTAGAGAGAATGGCAACTCTCAAACAGCAGTTCGGCGCGCGACTTCGGAGCATCCGCCTTGAAAGGCGGGTGACCCAGGACGAGTTCGCCGAACTCTTGGGAGTTTCTTCCGACTTCATCAGTAATCTCGAGCGAGGAATCAATGGCCCGTCTTTTGACGTGCTCGAAGTGATCGCCGGCAGGTTGAGCATGGAGGTTGGCGATCTGTTTGATTTTTCGGCACAACCGGGAACACGCAAGAGGGTGAAGCTACCGAGGAAGAGAACGAGGGTCCCAGGAGAGGATTCCCGGCGTCGCTGAAACTTGCACCGAGCAGAGAAATGACTGACACCCGTTTCACCTTTTACGAGTTTTTCGCTGGCGGCGGCATGGCTCGGCTCGGTTTGGGTGACGACCACTGGCGATGCGCTTTTGCGAACGAGTGGTGCGCAAAAAAGGCGGCCTCATACACGGCCCGATTTGGGACAGGCGATCCGAAGAGGTGCAAAGAGTTGGAGGTCTGCGATGTCGCAGATCTCCAGGCGCAGCGACTTCCCGGTACGCCGACACTTGTCTGGGGTTCGTTCCCGTGCCAGGATCTTTCGCTCGCTGGAAACGGTGCTGGATTAGAGGGTGAGCGCAGCGGCACGTTTAAGCCTTTTTGGAGATTAATTCGGCAAATCGTCAAGGAGAATCGTGCTCCGAGGTTGGTCGTTTTGGAGAACGTCGTCGGCGCGCTCAGTTCGCATGACGGGCAGGACTTCGCCTACCTGGTGGGAGCGTTGGTGCACGAAGGCTACAGAGTCGGCGCTCTCGTGATGGACGCCGTTCACTTTCTTCCTCAGTCCAGGCCAAGGCTTTTCATTGTGGGCGTGCATGAAGGCGTGGCGATCCCGTCGCAACTGATGTTGCCGGATGCGTCTGAGACTTGGCACAACAGAGCTCTCAGAAATGCGTTCGCCAGACTGCCCGAGGGAATTCAGGATGAGTGGGTCTGGTGGCGGCTCCCCGCACCGGCGGACCCGATCAAGCCCTTTTCGGAGCTTCTCGAAGACGCGCCGACTGGCGTCGAGTGGCATTCACACGAGCAAACTGAACACATTCAGAGCTTGATGTCGCCGCTTCATCGCCAAAAGCTTAGGAAGGCTCTATTGTTGGAGAGGAGAATCGTCGGAACCGTCTACAGGCGAATGCGCCCCGACGAGAACGGAACCAAAGTCCAACGAGCCGAGATCCGCTTCGACCAAGTCTCTGGATGTCTCAGGACACCTGTCGGCGGCTCCAGTCGTCAGACCATTGTTGTTGTAGAGGGTGGAAAGGTCCGCTCCCGGCTTCTTTCGCCTAGAGAAGCCGCACGTCTGATGGGAGTGCCTGACGACTATCCGCTTCCGACGAAGTACAATGAGGCGTACCATCTGTTTGGAGATGGGCTGGCGGTGCCAGTTGTATCGTGGTTGAACCTTCATTTACTTCTACCTTTGGCTTCATCATCTCTTGTTAGTGATAACTTGGCGGCTGGATGTCATCAAATACCAAAACGCTCTCCGTTCAGCATATTCCAGGCGTTCCCAAAGATGTAGCGGCGATCCGTCAGCGAATCACCGCTTTCCTGGATACCGTTGGGGACAACGGCATTAAGATAGGAAACTCAAAGTGGGGCGTCTATGCATTCTACGACTACGACAGTGAGCCGATCTATGTCGGTCAGACGAATGAGAGCCTGCGAGTCCGTATTCGGCGACATCTTACAAATCATCGCACGGACGCAGTTGCGATGAATGTACTCGATCCGTTCGAGGTGAAAGAAATCGAGGTCTGGCCGTTATGGGACCTCCAAAATGAGAAGTCGGCATCTGCGCTTCTGTGTGCGGCGGAATACGCCGTCTATGCGAGGGTTCTCAAGCAGTCGATGTTCAACGCCGTGCTGAACGAGAAGGTGATTGCTGCGCCGAGCGTGAGATTCAAGCTGCCCCGATCGTTTCGTGAGAGTATTATTCCGGCTGAACTCATCGAGGAGCGCAGCCATCCAGATATCCGGCTCGCCAGACGAGCGACGACCATTGCGGCTCTCGCCAAAGTGATTTGTGAGCGGAAAGTCTCAAAGGGGCTTCGCCGCACGCTGACGGTTCAAGCGAAGCGACTGGAGTGGCTAGCTTCGGAGCGGTTCAAACAGCTCGTAGGCTCTGGTCTCTCGGACAACGACGATGAGGACTAAGTGAACTAAATGGATACTGTCACACCCGACGTTCGGTCGAGCGTGATGGCGAAGGTCAAGTCGAAGGGGAACCGGTCAACCGAGTGGCGGCTGCGGTCGGCTCTGATTCGGGCCGGCATCAGTGGCTGGACTCTTCGTTCGGATCTTCCAGGAACCCCCGACTTCGTCTTTGCATCCGCTCGTCTGGTCGTTTTCGTCGATGGGTGCTTCTGGCACGGTTGCCCCAAGTGCAAACGGACACCAAGTTCGAACACGGAATACTGGGGCGCAAAAATTGCTGGAAACCGCAAAAGAGATCGGGCCATTGCCTTACTCTTGGAAGGACAGGGATGGAAGGTTGTAAGACTGTGGGAGCACCAGCTAATCAAGATGCGTGCGATCATCAAGCGCATTTCCAATGCTCTCGATCCCTGCCGGTAGAGAGTCCTCCGAGCTTGCCCCAGTCCCTTCCCGTCACTTCTCCCCTTCCCCGGTCAGCATCTTCCGCGCCTCCTGCAACTGCGCACGGTGTTCCTCGGTCGCCTTCGGATACTCCAGATCCATCTCCTGCATCGCCTTCACCACCGCCGCCGCCGTGGCCAGCCGCATGAACGGCTTATCGTCGGCCGGAATCACGTACCACGGCGCGAACTTCGTGCTCGTCGCGCTCAGGCACTCCTCATACGCCTGCATGTACTTGCCCCAGTGCTGCCGCTCCCGCGCGTCCGCCGCCGAGAACTTCCAGTTCTTCTCCTCCCGGTCGATCCGGTCCAAGAACCGCCGCTTCTGCTCCTGCTTCGACACGTGCAGGAAGAACTTCAAAACCACCGTCCCGTTGCGATGCAGGTACCGCTCGAAGTTCACGATCTCCTCGAACCGCCGCTCCCAGATCTTTCCGTCGGCGAACTTCTTCGGCAGCCGCTGCCGCTCCAGGATCTGCGGATGCACCCGCGCCACCAGCACCTCTTCGTAGTAGGAGCGGTTGAAGATCCCGATCCGCCCCCGCTCCGGCAGCCGCTTCACGCAGCGCCACAGATAGTCGTGCTGCAACTCCTCGGCCGACGGCGCCTTGAAGCTCGACACCTCGCACCCCTGCGGGTTGATGCCCGACATCACGTGTTTGATGGTGCCGTCTTTCCCCGCCGCGTCCATCGCCTGGAAGATGATCAGCAGCGCGTATTTGTCCTGCGCGTAGAGCTTGTCCTGGTACTCGGCCAGCATGCGGACGCTCTCGGCCAGCAGGTCCGCCGCGTCATCCTTCTCGCGCGGCCCGGCTTTGAACGTTGGGTCGAAGTCCTTCCCCAGCCTCACGCGCTTTCCCGGCGCTACGCGCAAACGGGGCAATAGTTTCTCGATCGACTCGAGTGGTGCGGATTTCATTCAGCACGAAGCTACAGCCAAACGCGGGGCGTGTCAACGGAGCGCGGCCATAATGTCCCCGCGCTGCCGCAGCACGGCGAGCCGCGCCTGCTCCACCATGTGCATCGCCTCGTAGTAGCCGATCCACCGCTCGTTCTCGATGAACCGCGCCTCTTCGATCTGCCGCTGCGCCGCCCGCCCCTCTTCCAACTGCGCCCGCAGCACCGCAAGCTGCTCCGCCGCCAGTTCCAGATCGAGCCGCGCG
>DALYJJ010000110.1:0-20758 GCA_031969915.1 Bryobacteraceae bacterium
CTTCCTCTCCATCCTCGCCTTCCTCTTCCACGTCCTCCTGCCCAACAAGTACCTCGGCTACTTCGCCTTCGTCGCCTACCTCATCTTCGATGCCTTCGCCTGGGCCGCCTTGAACGTCTCCACCCGAATGCTCGACTTCGGTTCCCGCCCCTCCATCCCGTTCTCCGATTTCTACGGCTTCGCTCCCGCCCAGGAAGGTTGGCTCTGGTTCACCCTCTATTGGTCTCTCTTCGTACTACTGCTCGCCCTCGCCAGTATTCTCATGTGGCCCCGCGGCAAGGAAACCTCCTTCCGCCACCGCCTCCGCGTCGCCCGCCAGCGCCTCGGCCCCGCCCTCAGGCCCGTCACCCTCGTCACCCTCGCCGCCTTCTTCGCCACCGGCGGCTGGGTCTTCTATAACACCAAGGTCCTCAATACACTCAACGGCCCCAAGGACCTCGAACGCCGCCAGGCCGACTACGAAAAGCTCTATAAGAACTACCAGAAACTCACCGCCCCGCGAATCGTTTCCGCCAGTTACCGCATCGATCTGTTTCCCGCCACCCGTGAGGCCAACTTGCACGGTACGTTGAACCTCGTCAATAAGTCCTCCAACCCCATCCCGGAGGTCCACTTTACCCTCAATCCCGGGTTCGAACACCAGATCCGTCTCCCGGGGTCCCGGTTACACCTCGACGACCAGCGCCTCTCCTACCGCATCTACAAGCTCGACCCCCCGCTCCAACCGGGCGAACAGCGCCGCCTCGACTTCACTACCCGCGCCGTCAAGAAGGGCTTCGCCAACGGCGTCCCCCACTTCGAAATCGTCCAGAACGGGACGTTCTTCAACAACTCCATCGCCCCTCAGATCGGCTACCGCGACGAACGCGAGCTATCTGACCGCAATGACCGCCGCAAGTACGGCCTCGGCGAAAAGGACTTGATGCCCAAACTCGAGCGCAATTGCACCGTCCACTGCGCCGATACCTACCTCGACGCTGCCTCCGATTGGACCGAAGTCGATACCGTCATCAGCACCGTCCCCGATCAAATCGCCATCGCGCCCGGCTCCCTCCTCAAGGAGTGGACCGAGAACGGCCGCCGCTACTTCCACTACCGCGTCGACCGCGCCTCCATGAACTTCTACTCCTTCATGTCCGCTTCCTACCAGGTCGCCCGCGAAGAGTGGAACGGAATCCGCCTCGAGGTCTACCACCACCCCGAGCACCATTGGAATGTCCCCCGCATGATGCAGAGCATGAAGAAGTCACTCGACTACTTCACCCGGAACTTCGGGCCGTACTATCACAAACAGGCCCGCATCATCGAGTTCCCGCGCGTCGCCCAGTTCGCCCAGGCCTTCCCCGGCACCATGCCCTACTCCGAGTCCATCGGCTTCGTCGCCGACCTCCGCGACCCCGAGAAGATCGATCACGTCTTCTATGTCGTCGCTCACGAGATGGGCCACCAGTGGTGGGCTCACCAGGTCATCGGCGCGAACATGCAGGGCGCCACCCTGCTCTCGGAAACTCTCGCCCAGTACTCCGCCCTCATGGTCATGGAAAAGGAGTATGGCCGCGACCAGATGCGCAAGTTCCTCGAGTACGAGATGGACCGCTACCTCCGCGCCCGCGGCCGCGAACGCCTCCAGGAACGGCCCCTCCTCACCGTCGAGTCCGAACAGGGCTACACGCACTACAACAAGGGCAGCGTCGTCCTCTATCACCTCAAGGAAACCATCGGCGAGCAGGCCGTCAACCGCGCCCTGAGAAACATCGTGAGTAAGTGGGCCTACCAGGGCCCGCCCTACCCAACTTCCTACGTCCTCCTCGACGCCCTCCGCGCCGAGACCCCCGCCGAATACCAACCCCTCCTGCGCGACTTGTTTGAGGAGATTACGCTCTTCTCTAACCGGTCCCTCGAAGCCACCGCCCGCAAGCTGCCCGATGGTAAGTACCAAGTAACCGTCAAGGCCGAGTCAAAGAAATTCAAGGCCGATCGGCAGGGCGCCGAGCAGGAAGTGCCCGTCGACGACTGGATCGAGTTCGCCGCCTTCGCCAAGCCCGATAAGGGTAAGAAATACGGAAAGACCCTCCACCGCGAACGCGTCCACGTCCGCCAGGCTCAGGTCACCAACACGTTCACCGTGTCCGAACTGCCCGATAGAGCCGGCATTGACCCGTTCCACTTACTCATCGATCGCACGCCGGACGACAATTCCAAGAGCGTGGATCTCAAGAACTGACCATGCCCCAACCTCACCTGGCTATGATCGAAGCCCTCCGTTCCATCCGCGTCTGGCTCTCGAGCGGCCTCCTCATCGCCTCTTGGTCCATCTCCGTCTGGCTCGTCTCCCTCTTTGACCGCCACCCTCTCCGCCTCCGCACCGCCCGCTGCTTCCGCCGGCTCGGTGAGGCCCTCGCCGCCGTCAACCCCTGGAAGATTCACTT
Source organism: Bryobacteraceae bacterium (assembly GCA_031969915.1). Classification (GTDB taxonomy): domain Bacteria; phylum Acidobacteriota; class Terriglobia; order Bryobacterales; family Bryobacteraceae; genus DALYJJ01. The sequence continues at coordinate 2,430 of DALYJJ010000110.1, forward strand.
CTCCGGCCGCGAGAACATCCGCCCCGGACAAACCTACGTCGTCGTCTGCAACCACCAGTCCCTCGCCGATATCCCCCTCGTCGCCCATCTCCGCATCGACGCCAAGTGGCTCGCCAAGGCTGAGCTTTTCCGGATCCCCATCGTCGGCTGGATGATGTCCCTTGCCCGCGATATCCCCGTCGAACGCGGCGACCGCCGCAAAGCCGCCCAGGCCCTCCTCCAGGCCGCGCGCGTCCTCCGCCAGGGCTGCTCCCTCGTCTTCTTCCCCGAAGGCACCCGGTCCACCGATGGCGCCGTGCTCCCCTTCAATGAGGGCCCCTTCCAACTCGCCCTTCGCGAAGGCATCCCCGTCCTGCCTGTCGTCCTCGATGGCAGTGGCGCCGCGCTGCCCCGCGCCACCTGGCGCTTCAGCGGTAGCTACGACATCCACCTCCGCGTCCTCCCAGAGTCCCCCTCCGAGGGCCGCGACCCCAAGGACACCGCCGGCTTCCGCGATGAGGTCCGCCAACGCATCGTCGAAGGGCTGGCCGAGATTCGCACCCAGGCGCCCGCCCCATGAAACCCCTCGCCTCACTTCCCGGGGAAGGCCGCGATCGACTTCTGCATCTCCTGCCGGTTCTGTTCCGTGAAGCCCGGCAGCTTCGCCACGTCTCTCCAGGCGGTCTCGGTTCGCTCCTGCCAACGGAGCGCCTCATCCCTCTCCCCCAGCCGCAGGTGAATGTCCCGCAGCGCCCCGTAGACCTGCGGCACAATGGTCAGCCGTCCCGCCGTCTTCGGCGGCGCGTCCGGCCGCAGCGCCACCTGCGCGATCTGCAGCGGACGCTGCATCGCCTCCAGCGCGTCCCCGCGGTGCTTCCGCGCCGCGGCGTCCTCCGCCAGCTTCTTCGCCGCCCGCAACAGCAACCGCTGCGGCGAGGCTTGCCACGCGTCCAGTTCCAGCACCCGGTCGGCCGTCTCCACCGCCGCCCGCCAGTGCCGCCGCGCCCCGGCCATGTCTCCCCTCGCCTCCTGCGCGTCACCCATCCGCAGCTCCACATTCGACAGGTTCGTCAACGCCTGCATGTTCTTCGGATTCGTGCGCAACGCCGCTTCCAGCGCTCCCTTCGACCGTTCGAATACCTCCAGCTTCCGGGGCCCTTCCGTCACCTGCCCCAGCCGCATCAGCGCGATGCCGTAGTCCGATACCGCCCGATGGTCCGCTCCGTCCGCCGTGTGCAGCGCCTCCGCGATCGACGCCATCCGCCCGAACGCCGCTCGCGCCTCGTCGTCGCGTTTCTCCTCTGCCGCCAGATCTCCCACGTGGCTGTAGGCCAACATCAGGTTGCGTGTGTTCGCCCGGTTTCCCGGCTCCCGCGCCGCCCACGCTTCCAGAATGCCCACCGCCTCTTTGAAACTGGCCGCCGCCTCCGCGTTCTTCCCCAACCTCGCCTTCGACATCCCATACGCCGAGAGCGCGTTCGCCAACGACCGTTCAATCTCCCCGTCGCCCGCCCGTTCCTTCACCATCTCCCGGTAAAGCGACACCGCTTCGCTTGCGTACTCGAGCGATGCCGGATTGTCGTTCAGCAGCCGGCTCACTCGCGCCGCCGCAATCGCCAGTTCGCCCAACTCGCGCCGCCACTCGAAGTCCAGCGCATGCCCGGCGCGCCACTGCTCCGCCAGCGCGAAGGCCCTCCCGAATGCCTCCATCGCCTCTCTCGCGCTGTTGTTGTACGACAGTACGTCCCCTACGTGCCGCAGCAGCGCGATCCGGTCCAGTTGCGCCTTCGGCTGGTCGCGCCGCATGCTCAACGACGCGTCCAGATGCGCCAACGCCTTGCGATAGCTCTCCAAGGCTTGCCGGCTCTGCCCAAGGTTCGTCCCCAGCACGTAGCCCTGCAACTCCGCCGTCCGCTGCCACGCCAGCGCCAGCTCGCGCTGCACGTCCACGTCGCCCGACGCCCGCTTGGCCACTTGGTCCAGGTAGGTGATCGAGGTCTCCAACAGCCGCTGCCTCGCCTTCGCCGCCCCCGGCAGGTCGCGGATCGCGTCGTGCACTTCCGTCACCAGCAGGTTCGCCAGGCGGCGCACCTCCCGCTCGTTCTGCCTCGCCTCCGCCGACTGCCGCGCGATCACCACCACCGCCAACGTCAGCGCCACGAACAACGCCAGACCCGCTGCCACCGGCACCGGATGTCGCCGTACGAACAACGACGCCACATAGCCCGGCGTCCGCGGACGTGCCCAGATCGGCTGCCGCGCCAGGTACAAACGGATGTCGTCCGCCAGCCGGCTGACCGTCGGATACCTCCGGACGGCGTCCTTCTCGAGCGCACGCAGCACAATCGTGTCCAGGTCGTCGCCCACCGGAGCCACCGTCGAGGGCGCCGGCGCCGGCCGCTCGCAGATCGCTTCTTCCATTCCTCGCGGCGTGTATTCCTCGATCTTGTGCGGCAGTTGGCCCGTCACCAGCTCGTACAACACCACGCCCAGCGAGAACACGTCCGACGCCGGCCCCACCGCTTCGCTCCGCACCTGCTCCGGGCTCGCATAGTCCGGCGTGCAAAGCTGCAGTCCTTGCGTCAACGCCGTGTTCGGATCCTCCGGCACAGCCGTCGGCAGCACTACCTTCGAGATGCCGAAATCCAGCAGCCGCGGCGTGCCCGCCCCGTCCACCAGGATGTTCCCCGGCTTGATGTCCCGGTGAATCACGAAGTTCGCATGCGCGTACTCCACCGCCGAACAGACCTGCAGAAACAGCTCCAGTCGTTGCCGCAGCCCAAGCTGGTGCTTCGCGCAGTACTCGTTGATCCGAAGTCCGTCGACGAACTCCATCACAATGTACGGATGCCCGTCTTCGCTCGTCCCGCCGTCCAGCAGCCGCGCGATGTTCGGATGCTCGAGCTGCGCCAGAATCTGGCGTTCCCGCCGGAACCGTGCCAACACCACTGTGTTGTCCGCACCCGGCCGGACCAGCTTGATCGCCACCTGCTTCTGAAACTCCGAATCGTCTCGCACCGCCAGGAAGACCGAGCCCATGCCCCCGCGCCCCAGCCGCTCCACCAGCCGGTACGGCCCGATTCTCCTCTGTCGCGCCTCCCCGTCTTCCACCACCGTCACCACCGCGTTGCGCACCCGGCTCTCAATCGCCGTCGCCGCGCCCTTCTCCGCGCCCAGCAGGCTCCGGACCTCCGCGATCAGTCCCGAATCGTCGCCCCCTTCGCGCTCCACAAACTGTTCCCGCTCCGCCGCCGGCGCCTCCAGCGCCCGGTAGAACAGGGCTTCGATCTGTTGCCAGCGTTCCGGGGTCATGGACGGTTCAGTTCGCGGTGCAGCCACGCCTCCGCCAGCCGCTGCTCACGGCCTACCGTCGCCGCCGAAATCGATAACGCACGGGCCGTTTCCTCCACTGAAAGCCCCGCGAAAAACCGCATCTCGATGATCTTCACCTTGCGCGCATCCAGTGCGCCCAGCGCCAGCAGCGCGTCGTCTAACGCCACCAGCGCGCTCTCCGGCTGCTGCGCCAGGTTCAGCCCCGTGGCCAGCGGCACCCGCTCCACGCCAGCGCCCCGCTTGGCCGACGCTCGCTTCCGGGCGTGGTCCACTAATACCTGCCGCATCAGGTTCGCTGCGATCCCGAAGAAATGGGCCCGGCTCTCCCAGTCCGGTACGTTCGAACCGGCCAGCCGCAGGTACGCCTCATGCACCAACGCCGTCGGCTGCAGGGTGTGGTTCTCTGATTCCCGCCGCAGATACGAGTCCGCCAGCCGCCGCAGCTCGTCGTACACCAGGGGAGTCAGAACGTCCAGCGCCTCGCGGTTGCCGTTCTTCCAATCGATCAGTAGCTGCGTCACTTGCTCCGGAGAGGCCATCGGCGTTCGGACTGTGAGTCCCATTGTAAACTGGCGGCAGGGGGGTTAACGCATGCGCGCCCTGGGTCTTCTCTTCATCGCCGTAACAGCTTCCGCCGCCGGGTTGCCCACCGGCGTCGAGCGGATTCTCTCCACTTCGTGCGCCCCCTGCCACGCCGGCCCCGAGGCTGCTGGCAAGCTGCGCGTCGCGACCTCCGCGGACTTGCTCCAGGGCGGCGCTTCCGGCCCTGCCGTGGTCCCCGGCTCGCCCGCCGCAAGCCCGCTCTATCAGCGCCTCGTCTCCTCCGACAAGTCGCTCCGCATGCCCCCAGCCGGCGAGCCGCTGCCCCAGGACCGCATCGCCGTGATCAAAGCATGGATTGAGAGCCTCGAAGCGCCCGTCGACTTCGCCCGCGACATCGAGCCCATCTTCAAGGCCAACTGCTACGGTTGCCACAGCGGCCCCAACGCCCAATCGCAGTTGCGCCTCGACGCTCGCGCCGGCGCCCTGCGCGGCGGTATGTCCGGTCCCGTCCTCGCCCCCGGCAAGAGCGGCGAAAGCCGCCTCATGCATCGCGTCCTCGGACTCGGCGGCGAACAGCGCATGCCCCTTCGCGCCAAACCCCTCTCCGAAGATCAACTCGCCGCGCTCCGGCGTTGGATCGACTCCGGCGCCCTTTGGCCCGACGACGGCAAGAAGCCCGAAATCAAATTGCATTGGTCCTACGTCAAGCCGGCCCGGCCCGCCGTGCCGTCCGGTTTCCGCCACCCGATCGACGCCTTTATCGTCACCCGTCTCCGCCAGGAAGGACTCGCCCCGTCCCCCGCCGCCTCCCGCGAGAAGCTCCTCCGGCGCGTATCGCTCGATCTCGTGGGCCTTCCGCCTTCACCGCGCGAAATCGACGAGTTCCTCGCCGATACCCAGCCCGGCTCCTATGAGCGCCTCGTCGACCGCCTCCTCGCCTCCCCCCACTACGGCGAGCGCTGGGCCCGTCCGTGGCTTGATCTCGCACGCTACGCCGACACCAACGGTTATGAGAAGGATGTCTCCCGCCGTATGTGGAAGTATCGTGACTGGTTGATCGGAGCCTTGAACCGGGACCTGCCCTTCGACCGCTTCACCATCGAACAGTTGGCCGGCGACCTCTTGCCCAACGCCACCGTCGAGCAGAAGATCGCCACCGGCTTCCATCGGAATACCATGCTCAACGAGGAGGGCGGCGTTGATAAGGATGAGGCCCATCACGAGGTCCTCATCGACCGCGTCAATACCACTGCCACCGTTTGGCTCGGCGCCACCCTCGCCTGCGCCCAGTGCCACAACCACAAGTACGATCCCCTCACCCAGGCCGATTACTATCGCTTCTACGCCTTCTTCAATAACTCGTGGTTCTGGGAGAAGTCCTACGGCGACACCAGCAAGAAGAATATCGAGCGTGAACTGAGCCTCCCTACGCCCGAACAGGATGCGCTCACCAAGCGCCTTCGAGCCGATATCGAGACCCTCGATAAGCGGCTCAAGACGCATACCCCTGCCTTGGCCGCCGAGCAGGCCAAGTGGGAGAAGGAACTGGTCAAAGCCGCTGCCGCGTGGAAGACCGTGCAAGGCGCCGCACGGTCCGGCGGCGAATCCTCACTCGTCCGCCAGCCCGACGGTTCGCTGCTCGCTGCCGGCGTTAACCCGCTCGAAGATACCTACCTGATCGAGGGCCGCTCCCCCGTCAAACGAATCACTGCCCTCCGCATCGAAGCCCTGCCCGATCCCAGCCTCCCGCGGGGAGGCCCCGGCCGCGACATGTACGGCAACTTCGTCCTCACCGACGCGGTGCTCGCCGTGGATGGCAAGCCCGTGCGCTGGAAGCTCGCCAAGAGTGACAACGGCGGCGTCCGCAACCTCGCTACGGCGGACCGCAAGCACCTTTGGACGGTCGACGCCTCCCGTGAGGATCAGCGCCTCGCTCGTCAGTTGATCCTGATTCCTGAGGCGCCCGTGGAGGTGCGCGGTAAGGCGCCGATCGCCGTCACCCTGGTCCATCAGTCCGAGTTCTACCGGCAGGCCATCGGACGCTTCCGGCTCTCGCTCACCTCGATGGAACGGCCGGAGCGAAACGTCGAGGTCACAGCCGCCAATCGTCCTCTTCTCTCCATCGAGGTCTCAAAGCGGACGGAGAAACAGCGCACGCAAATGGAGGAAGCCTATCGCGCCGTCGCCCCTTCCCTCGACGAGCCGCGGAAGCAACTCGCCGGCCTCCGGAAGCAGTTGGATGCCGCAGGCGTGGCCGTCGCGCAGGTGATGGAGGATCGGCCCGAGGGACCGCTCACCGCACCCATGCGCATTCGCGGCAGCTTCCTCAGCCCCGGAGAAACCGTCGCCGCCGGCGTGCCCGCCGCCTTCCCCCAGATCCCTAAAGGCGTCCGGCCCGACCGCCTCGCCCTCGCCAACTGGCTCGTGAGCCTCGAGAATCCCCTCACCGCCCGCGTCCAGGTCAACCGCGCTTGGGAACAGTTCTTCGGCCGCGGACTCGTCGAAACCAGCGAGGACTTCGGCGCCCAAGGCGACCGCCCCTCTCACCCCGACTTACTCGACTGGCTCGCCGTCGAGTTTATGGAGCGTGGCTGGAGCCAGAAACAACTGCACCGGCTGATCGTAACTTCAGACACCTACCGGCAGGACTCCCGTGTTACTCCGCTGCTGCAGCAGCGCGACCCATACAACCGCCTGCTCGCTCGCGGACCGCGCTTCCGCCTGGAAGCCGAAATGATCCGCGACGCCGTGCTCTCCTCGGCCGGCCTCCTGAGCCTCAAACTCGGCGGCCCCAGCGTCTTCCCCCATCAGCCCGAAGGCATCTGGGACCTTCCCTACAGCAATGAGAAATGGGTCCAGTCCAAAGGCGACGATCAGTACCGCCGCGGCCTCTATACCTTCGCTCGCCGCACCGCCCCCTACCCTTCCATGCTCACCTTCGATGCTCCCAGCCGCGAGTTCTGCAATGTTCGCCGTGTCCGCACCAACACCCCACTCCAGGCCCTGACCATGTTGAACGATCCGGTCTTCTTTGAGGCCGCGCAGGCGATGGCCAAGAGAATCCTCAAGGAGGCGGGCGACCGCCCCGGCGACCGCGCGGCCTATGCCTTCCGGCTCGCCACCGGCCGCCGCCCCGATCCTGGCGAGGCCGACCGTCTCCTTTCCAGCCTCCATCGCGAGATCGCGTACTTCAAGGAGCATCCGGAAGAGGCAAAGAAACTGGCCGGTGAGCCCGAGGCCGCCGCCTGGACCATCATCTCGAATGTCCTTCTGAACCTCGACGAGGCAGTGACCAAGGAGTGATGTCATGAACCGCAACCTCACCGCGCTCACCCGGCGTCACTTCTTCCAGTCCGCCGGCTTCGGCATCGGAGGACTCGCGCTCTCCTCGCTCACCGGCTCCGCCGCTCCCCGGACCCACCACCCTGCCAAGGCGAAGCGCGTCATCTTCCTGTTTATGGCCGGCGCGCCCTCGCAGCTCGACATGTTCGACTACAAGCCGAAGCTGAACCAGTTCGACGGCCAGCCGGTCCCCGAGGAAGTGGTCAAGGGCGAACGCTTCGCCTTCATTCAGGGCACGCCCCGCCTGCTCGGCTCCCCGCATGCTTTCGCCCGCTACGGCCAGTCCGGGCAGGAGATGTCCGCCATCCTCCCCCATCTGGCAAAGGTCGCCGACGACATCGCCATCATCCGGAGCGTCTCCACCACGCAGTTCAATCACGCCCCCGCCCAGATCTTCATGAACAGCGGCCACCAAATCCCCGGCCGGCCCAGCCTCGGATCGTGGTTGACCTACGGACTCGGCAGCGAGAACGCGGATCTGCCCGGCTTCGTCGTCCTGCTCAGCGGCCTGAATCAGCCCGACGGCGGCAAGACCTGTTGGGGCTCCGGCTTTCTCCCCACCGTCTACCAGGGCGTCGAGTTCCGCCGCAGCGGCGACCCCGTGCTCTTTCTTTCCAATCCCGACGGAGTCACCAGCGAAACGCGCCGCCGCTCGCTCGACTTACTCAAGGGCCTCAATGAGGCGAACCTCCAGAACACCGGGGATCCCGAGATCTCTACCCGCATTAACTCCTATGAACTCGCCTACCGGATGCAAACCAGCGTCCCGGAACTGATGGACATCGCCCAGGAGCCCGCGCATATCCATAAGCTCTACGGCGCCGAGCCGGGCAAGTCCTCCTTCGCCAACAACTGCCTCTTCGCACGGCGCTTGGTCGAACGCGGCGTGCGCTTCGTTCAGCTCTACCACCGCGGTTGGGATACCCACGGCTCCTCGAATAATGAGGACATCGTCAGCAAGCTCGCGCTCCTCTGCCGCGAAACCGAACAGGCCGCCGCGGCTCTGCTCATCGACCTCAAACAGCGCGGGCTGTTGGACGACACCATCGTTGTCTGGGGCGGCGAGTTCGGCCGGACGCCCATGAACGAAGCGCGCAGCGGCTCCAGATTCCTCGGCCGCGATCACCACCCGCGCGCCTTCACCATGTGGGCCGCCGGCGGCGGCTTCAAGCCCGGTGTCACCGTCGGCCGTACCGACGACATCGGCTACAACGTCGTGGAAGACCCCGTCAGCGTGCATGACTTGCACGCCACCATGCTGCACCTCCTGGGTCTCGATCACACCCGCCTGACTTACAAGTTTCAGGGCAGGGAATTCCGCCTTACCGACGTCCACGGGGAGGTGGTAAAGAAGTTACTGGCTTAGTTCAGCACGGCCGTCCCTCAGACCGCTGTCGTCTCCTGCCACGTGCCGAACACGTCGCGCAGCGCGTCGCAGATCTCGCCCGTCGTGGCATACGCCCGCACCGCGTCCAGCATGTGCGGGATGGTGTTCTCCGTCCCGCGAGCGGCGTCGCGCAACGCCTCCAGGGCCCTCGCGACGGCGTCGCTGTTCCGCCGGCGCCGCAGCCGCGCCAGCTTCTCCTCCTGCGCCCGCCCCGCCGAGTCGTCGATCTGCAGGAGTTCGAGCGGCGGCTCCTTCTCCGAAGTGAACCGGTTGACGCCCACCGTCACTCGCTCGTCCGACTCCAGCTCCCGTTGGAACCGGTAGCTCGCCTCGGCGATCTCCCGCTGCGGATAGCCGCGCTCAATGGCCGGTATCATCCCGCCCATGGCGTCGATCTTCGCGATGTAGTCCATCGCCGCCGCTTCCATGTCGAGCGTCAGCCGCTCCAGAAAGTAGCTGCCGCCCAACGGGTCCGCCGTGTTCGTGACGCCTGTCTCGTGGGCCAGAATCTGCTGCGTCCTCAGCGCCAACGTCACCGCCTGCTCACTCGGCAGCGCGTAGGCTTCGTCGAGCGAGTTGGTATGCAGACTCTGGGCTCCGCCCAGCACCGCCGCAAGGGCCTGCACCGCCGTTCGCACGACGTTGTTGTAGGGTTGCTGCCAGGTGAGCGTGCACCCCGCGGTCTGCGCGTGGAAGCGCAACTTCTGGCTCCGCTCGTCCCGCGCCCCATAGCGATCCCGCAGCGCCAGGGCCCAGATCTTCCGCGCGGCACGGTACTTGGCGATCTCTTCGAAGAAGTCGTTGTGCGCGTTGAAGAAGAAACTGAGCCGCGGCGCGAACGAGTCCACGTCCAGGCCCCGAGCCAGCGCCCAGTCCACATACTCCATGCCGTCGCGCAGCGTGAAGGCCAGTTCCTGGACCGCCGTCGATCCCGCCTCGCGAATGTGATAGCCGCTGATCGAAACCGGATTGTACTTGGGAACGTGACGGGTGGAATACTCGATCACGTCCGTCACCAGCCGCATGGACGGGCGCGGCGGATAGATGTACTCCTTCTGCGCAATGTACTCCTTGAGGATGTCGTTCTGGAGCGTCCCCGAGATCCGCGACCATGCTGCGCCCTGCTTCTCCGCCACCGCCAGATACATGCACCACACGACGGGCGCCGATGAGTTGATGGTCATCGACACCGACACGTCGGCGAGCGAGATCCCCTCGAAGAGAATCTCCATGTCTTCCAGTGAACTGATCGACACGCCGCACTTGCCGACCTCGCCAAGCGCGGCCGCGTGGTCCGCGTCGTACCCCATCAACGTGGGCAGATCGAAGGCCACGCTCAAACCGGTCTGCCCACGGTCAAGCAGATACCGGTAGCGCCGGTTGGTCTCCTCCGGCGTCGCGAAGCCCGAGAATTGCCGCATCGTCCAGAGCCTGCCCCGGTACATCGTGGGGTGAATTCCCCGCGTGAAGGGGAACATCCCCGGCGCACCCAGATCGCGCCCCGCGTCGAACCCCGCCAAGTCGTCCGGACCATAGTGCGTCTCCACCGGGAGGCCGCTCAGAGACTTGTTCATCCCTACATCTTAGCCCTTACAATAAGAGCAGCCTCTCCATGGGAAAGACAGTCTTCAACGAACCGCGGTTGACGCTCAACCGTATCTACACGCGCGGCGGCGACACGGGCAACACCAGCCTGGTCGGCGGACAACGTGTGCCCAAGGACACACTCCGCATTGAGACCTATGGCACCGTCGACGAGTTGAACTCCTGCGTCGGCCTCGCCGCCGTCTCGGCGGCGGAGCATCCGAAGCTGGCCCAGATCCACGGGACCCTCACCCGCGTCCAACACGAGCTCTTCAACCTTGGTTCCATCCTCGCCACCAAGCCCGAGGATGTGCACCCGAAGCAGCCGCGCGTGACGGACGTCGAGATCCAGCAACTGGAAGGCGAAATCGACCGCATGAACGAAGAATTGCCGCCGCTGAAGTCCTTTGTTCTGCCCGGCGGTTCGCGAATCAACGCTGAGCTACATCTGTGCCGCACCGTCTGCCGCCGCGCCGAGCGGCTCGCCGTCGCGCTCTCACGCGAAGAAGAGGTCCCCATGGAGGCCGTCCGTTACCTGAACCGCCTGAGCGACGCTTTGTTCGTGTGGAGCCGTTGGGTCAACGTGCAACTCGGCGCGCAAGAGGTCCTCTGGCAGCCGAACGCGGCGGCCTCCGGGATGGAATGACGCCTCAGGCGATTGCGCGCCAGCTTCGGGATCTCGGCGTCACTGAGGGCGCCGTGCTGTTGGTTCATACTTCGTTTCGAGCGATACGGCCCGTCGAGGGCGGCCCCCTCGGCTTGATCGAAGCCCTCCGCCTCGCCCTGGGACCGCGGGGAACTCTCGCGATGCCGTCCTGGTCCGGCGACGAGGACAACCCCTTCGACCCGGCGATGACCGCGTCCGACGCCGATCTCGGCGTCACCGCGGATGTCTTCTGGCGCCAGCCCGGCGTGCTCCGCAGCAGCCACCTCCACGCCTTCGCCGCCGCCGGTCCGCACGCGGCGGAGATCGTGAGCGACCCGCTGCCTTTGCCGCCGCACCGCTATGAAAGCCCCGTAGGCAGGATCTTCGATCTCGATGGCTACGTGCTGCTCCTCGGCGTCGGACACGATGCCGATACCACGCTCCACCTCGCCGAGTGCCTCGCTCGCGTCCCGTATGGCGTCGAGAGGCATTGCACCGTAACAGACCAAGACGGCCGTCCGAACCGCGTGGCCTACCGTGAGAACGACCATTGCTGTGCGCGCTTCGCATTGGCCGGCGACTGGCTCCGCGAACGCGGCTTGCAACGCGAAGGCCCCGTGGGCCGCGCGCATGCCCGCCTGGCGCGCTCGCGCGACATCGTGGCCGTGGCCCAGGAACATCTGCGCCGCGATCCCCTGATCTTCCTCCATCCGCGCGAAGCCCGCTGTGAGGAGTGCAACGAAGCCCGAGCCAGCGCCGTCGGTTAAACTCAGCACTATGGTTCGGTGCCTACTGCCGCTCTCGCTCACGATCTTCTCGTTGGCCGCCGCTCCGCCGAAAGTAACCAAAGTAGAGCCGCCCAATTGGTGGGCGGACCACTCCATCAACCCGGTGCGACTCCTGGTGCGCGGCGAAAATCTCGCCGGCGCGCGCGTCGCCGCACCGCGCGGATTCAAAGCCGGCGCGATTAAGACCAACGCAGCGGGAACTTACCTGTTTGTGGACCTCACGATCCCCAAGGCTGCCAAGGCAGGCGCCGCGCCCCTGCAGTTGACCACCGTCGACGGCGCGGTGGAAGTCCCGTTCTCGATCGCCGCACCGCTTCCCCGCCAAGGCCGCTTCCAAGGTTTCGGTCCCGATGACCTGATCTACCTGATCATGCCCGACCGCTTCGCCAACGGCGACCCCTCCAACGACGACCCGCCCGTTTCCAAGGGCCTGCTCGATCGCGGCAAAGCCCGCTACTATCACGGCGGCGACCTGCAGGGGATCATCGACAGACTCCCCTACCTGAAGAGCCTCGGCGTCACGGCTCTCTGGATGAACCCCTGGTATGAAAACAACAACCGCCTGAACGAACGCGAAACGTACGACGGTAAAGCGATCACCGATTACCACGGCTACGGCGCCACCGATTTCTACGCCGTGGAGGAGCATTTCGGCGATCTGGCCAAGCTCCGCGAACTCGTCGAAAAGGCCCACGCCGCGGGCATCAAGGTCATCCAGGATCAGGTCGCCAACCACACCGGCCCCTACCACCCCTGGGTGAAGGACTCGCCCACTCCCACCTGGTTCAACGGCACGCAGGCGAAGCACCTTTCGAACGCGTGGCAGATCTGGACGCTGATGGATCCCTACGCTTCGGCCGAACTGCGCCGCGCCACGCTCGACGGCTGGTTCATCGACATCCTGCCCGACCTCAACCAGGACGACCCCGAAACCGCGCGCTACCTCATCCAGAATACGCTCTGGTGGATTGGCGTCACGGGCATGGATGGCATCCGGCAAGACACTCTGCCCTACGTGCCGCGTAAGTTCTGGCGCGACTGGATGGCGGCGATCAAGAAGGAGTATCCGTCGTTCAAGGTGGTCGGCGAGATGTGGGACTTCGACGCCGCGCTCGTTTCGTTCTTCCAAACCGGGCGCACACAGTACGACGGCGTCGACTCGGGCATCGACACGCTCTTCGACTTCCCCCTGTACGACGCGCTGCGCCGCGTCTTCGTCCGCGGCGAATCGATGCGCACGCTGGCGCGATCCTTCAGCCGCGATCCGCTGTACCCCAATCCCGGCGTGTTGGTGACCTTCTTTGGATCGCACGACGTGCCGCGCTGGATGGGCGAGCGGGGCGCGACGCGCGAAGGACTGAAGCTCGCCGCGACGCTGGTGCTGACGGCACGCGGCACGGCGATGCTGTACTACGGCGATGAGATCGCCCTCGCCGGCGGCAATGATCCCGACAACCGGCGCGATTTCCCGGGCGGCTGGCCGGGCGATGCCCGTAACGCCTTCGAAGCGGCAGGACGCTCGGCCGCGGAGCAGGACGTCTTCGCCCACATCCGGACTCTGGGGCAACTTCGCTTGAAAACGGAAGCGCTGCGGCGTGGCGCGATGATCCACCTGCATGCCGAAGACAAGACCTACGCCTACGCGCGCGTGGCGCCGGGGAAGGGAAGCGCGGTCATCGCCTTCAACTCCGGCGACACCGCGGCCACCATCGACCTGGACGCCACGCCCGCAAAGTTCGCCGCCGGAACGGTTCTCACCGACGCGCTCGGAGCGGCGGGCCGCGCGACCGTAGCCGCCGGGAGGCTGCGAATCACTGTACCGGCGAAGGCGTCGGCGGTGTTTGTGCCCTAGCCCGCCGGGCTCCGATCACGGCCAGCGCCACAGCCGCCAGTAGCGCCGCCAGAGTGAGTATGGCGCCAACAATCACCGATGCCGGACGGTATCGGAAGTCCACTCGGTGCAGGCCTCGTTCGACCACCACTCCCCGAATCGCCCCGTTGAGTTCGATGATCTCCGCCGGGCGTCCGTCCACCTGCGCCCTCCAGCCGGGGTAATAGGTGTCATTCAGAACAACCACTCCCCGGCATCCCAGACGAGCTTCCAACGTCACGCCGCCGGACGTGTGGCTCTTCACTTGAACCCCGTCCTCCCCGGCGCATTGCTCGAGGTTCGCCGGGGGCTTCCCGGCGAATGCGACCGTCAGAAGGTCCACGTTCGGGTCTCTCAGGGCAGCGCGAAGGACGTTCTCGTCGTTCCATGCCCTCACCTCGTGTACCACCCAAGACCGGGGAAACGCCCCCGGATTCAGGTACACGTTCAGCCCGTTCTCGGCTTTGTAAACCATTTCTTGATCAACGCGTTGCGGCTCTTTTCTCACCGTGTACTTCACACTGAACATCTGCAACATCCGGGGCTCGTCCATCTCCAGGCGGTGGAGATTCTCCGTGATGCTCGCCAGGTACCCGCGATAGGTCTCGATCCCATGCCAGTCGCCGAAGTTGAAGGGAATCCCATCGTCGGCAATCTCCGTCCGGACAAGCCCCTGCCTCTTCAGAAAGGCAGCGAGCTCATGGTGTTGCTGCATCTTGTTCAAGAAGATTGTGCGATGCTTGTCGAGCCTGTGTGGCAGATGGGCTCCAGTCACGATCCCAAGCTCCACCGTCATCAGAATCGCGGCGAGGACTGCGATGGTGGTTGCCGGCAGCGACGCGTTCCGCCAGGCTGCCAACAGACCAGCCGCCAGGAGCGCGAAGCCGGCCGTCAGGATCATGCGCTCATCCCCTAAACCGTTCGGCCCAACCACCATCGCCCGAGCCCACATTCCGAGAAACAGCACCGCTGCAAACGCCGCCAGACCATGGGTGAAGCGGCGGGGCCAGAGGCCTTCCGCGATGTTCGATATATGATTTAAGAAATAAGCGGTTAGGGCAGAAAAGCTAAAGTTGAATATGATGGCCGCCATGGAAGGAGATCGAGCTTTCTCTACAAGTGGTGCTAGAGAGTAGAGAATGCCGTGGAGGACGTTCGCCTCACCCAGGGCAAGCAGCAGCCCGCCGATGCCCAGGAAAGCGAACAACTTGATGTGAAAGTCCCTCCACAGCATTGCAATAGAGAGACAAGCGAAAGCGAACGCTGAGATGCCGAGGTAAGCCGGCGCATTTCGATGCCAGCCGGGGATGACGATACCGAGTACGGAGACTGCGTTGAACGAATACTCGCGGTGCACCGAGTAGGGCACCTCTTGGTTCCAACCGACTGGCTCGTCGCCCCCCACCCACCGCTTCGCTCGGTGTCCGTATTCGTAAGCGGGGAGGATTTGGAGGGCGCCGCCCGCTATGGCGAACGCCGCCGAGAGGGCAGCCAAGCGCACGAAGTTCCAGTGGATCTGTCCCTTGCGAAGGATGTGGAACAGCCAGAGCGCGGCCACCGAAAGCCCGATGTACGTCGGCACTTGGTGGTGTCCAGAGAGCCAGGCGAAGCCCAGGAAGAGACCCGAAAGCGCGGCGCTCGACACGGGCCGAACCCCGCGGAAGACGCGCAGCAGGAAGAGGATCACGAGCGGGAACCACACCCCGCCGTTGAGCATCTGCGGCCAATCGATGTGGCCCATAAAGCCGCTCAGCGCGAAAACCATTCCGCCGGCGATCGACGCAATCCGGCGCAGCCCTAGATCGCGCAGCAGCCAGTACATAAAGACCGCTGCCATCCAATGCATGGCGACGAAATACCAGTGCAGCCAACTCAGCTTGATCCAGCCGTCGCGTTGGGGCAGGGAAAAGAGGAGCCAATTCAGCGGGTAGGCCGTGCCAGGCTGTGCCTGGCCGATGAGCGGCTGCCCGTTCCACATGTACGGATCCCAGAGCGGCACCCGCCCGGAGTGGAACTCGCCCGCCTGGAACTGGAACCACGGGAGCACCTGATAGGAGAGGTCCGGGCTCTCCAGCCACGTGTATTGGTTTGTGAGTACGAGCTTCCACCAAAAGCCGGCCATCAAGAGGGCAATCAGCACCGGATCGAACACCAGATGCACCAGCCAGCTTGGTGGTTTGCGAACGGGTTGGTGCTTTTCGGCCACCATCATCAGCGACCATGGTAACGCGAAGCCGTCTGGGATCAAAGGGTTGCGCTTTGGAGTCCGGATTGCTCTTAGGGTGAATGGAGAGTCCGCCATGAAACGCACATCATACGGGTTGCTGCTTGCGGTAGCGGTGATGCTGACGCCGGGACAGGTTCGTGCCGATGTGGACGACGGGCAGCCGGGCCGAGGCGTGGCCCGGGTGAGCGTCATGAACGGCGATGTGTCGGTCCGTCGCGGCGACTCGGGCGACTGGGTTGCGGCGGCGCTGAACGCCCCGTTGGTTGTCGGCGACCGCTTGTATACCGGCCCCGGATCGCGCGCGGAGTTGCAGTTGGACTGGGCGAACATGATCCGTCTCGCCTCCGATACCGAAGTGCGCTTGACGGAGTTGGAGCACCGCCGCTACCAGTTGCAGCTCGCACGGGGCGTAACCACGTTTCGCGTGCTGCGCGACACTGAGGCGGAGATTGAGATCTCGACGCCGACCGTTTCCGTGCGGCCCGTGCGCCGGGGATCGTATCGCGTCGAGGTGCGGCCCGACGGAACCACCGAGGTGACCGTGCGCGGTGGCGAGGCGGAAATCTTCACGCCGCGCGGCTCCGAGCGCCTGCGCAGCGGACAGACCCTGCTCGCGCGCGGGAGCGTCTCGGATCCCGAGTTCCGGATCGTGGACGCCGAGGGCCGCGACGATTGGGACCGTTGGAACGAGGCGCGCGACCGCGACCTGGAACGGTCGGGATCGTATCGTCATGTCGGGCGCCACGTGTGGGGCGCCGAGGATTTGGACCAGCACGGCGCGTGGATCAACACGCCGGATTACGGCATGGTGTGGTCACCGAACGTCGCGCCGGGCTGGGCGCCGTATCGGTACGGACGCTGGTCGTGGGTCGATTATTGGGGTTGGTCGTGGGTCAGCCACGATCCATGGGGTTGGGCCCCCTACCACTGGGGCCGCTGGTGCTGGTGGGGAAACCGCTGGTGCTGGTGGCCGGGTGGCGGCCGCTGGTGGCGGCCCGCGCTGGTCGGCTGGGTAGGTTGGAATCACTGGGGCGGCTTCAATGTGAATGTCGGCCTCGGCTTCGGACGCGTGGGCTGGTTCCCGCTCGGTCCCGTCGATCCGTTCTACGGATGGTGGGGCTCGCGGTGGGGCGGCTGGGGCCGCAGCGGCCGCGTGTTCGTTGACAACCGGACCATCGTCAACAACATCAACATCACGAACATCTATCGGAACGCCCGGATCGCGGATTCGATCACTGCGGTGGAAGGCGCGGATTTCAGCCGCGGAAACGCCGGGCGCGCGATCCGTGTGAATGCCGACGACCTGTCGCGGGCGAGCCTGGTGCGGGGCGCCTTGCCGGTGGCGCCGGAGCGCGAAAGCCTGCGGCTGGCGGATCGCGAAGTGCGGAATACGCCGCGTGGCGGCGGCGCGGAGGAGGGCCGGTTCTTCGCGCGGCGTGAACCGTCGCGCGTGGAGCGGGTACCGTTCGACGAGCAGCGGCGCGGAGTGACCGAGTACGCCCGGCAGACCGTGGGCAACGATTTGCCCCGCGTTGCCGAACGCGGCGGCGGTCTCGATCGCGGAGCCGCCAGTGATCGCGGCTCGGGAACGGATCGAGGCGCGGGCGTGGATCGGGGAGCCGATGGCGGGCGCGGCTGGCGGCGGGTCGGCGAAGCGGAAGGCGGCGCCGGAAGCCGCTCTGAGTCCGCGGATCCCACCGGCGGCTGGCGCGGATTCGGACGCCCCTCGGAAGAGCGGTCCAATCGCGGCGCAGGTTCGGCGGATGATGCCCGCCGCAGCAACATCGAGAGCCGCGGTGGAACCAGCGGGAGCGGTTCGAGCGACGACGCCGGCGGCTGGCGCCGTTTCGGTGAGCCGGGGCGGGGAAGCCGTGGCGGCGACACCGTCGAGCGTGGCGGTGGCCGTGCGGAGTCGCCCCGGAGTGAGAGCCCGAGCGGCTGGGAGCGGTTCAATCGCGGTTCCGGCGGCTCCCGTTCGGAGTCACCTCGCGTCGAGACGCCCAGGACGGAAACTCCGCGCGGCGGCGATTCCTCGAGCGGCTGGGAGCGGTTTGGCCGGGGCGGCAGTGGCGGACGCTCGGAGAGCCCCCGGACGGAGCCTCCGTCGAGAACCGAGACGCCGCGCGTCGATCGCAGCGAAACGCCGCGCGGCAGCGATTCGTCCCGCGGCACGTCCCCGAGCCGGGAAGGCCGCACGAGCGGTCGTGGCAACGACGTGGCAAGCTGGCGGTCGTTCAGTGGAGATAACTTCGGGAGCCGCTCCTCCGGGGGCGGCTTCAGCGGCCGTTCCAGTGGCGGCGACTATGGTGTTTCCCGAGGCGCGGATTCGGGCGGCCGATCCTATGGTGGTTCGCGCGGCTCGTTTGGTTCGGACCGCGGTTCGTCCGGAGGGTCCTACTCCGGCGGCAGCGTGTATGGCGGGTCGCGAGGCGGTGGCGGTTTCTCTTCGGGTGGCGGCGGCTCATACGGCGGTGGCATGAGGTCCGGCGGCGGCTCCTCCGGCGGTGGCGGCTTCGGTGGCGGCGGTTCGTACGGCGGCATGCGCGGCGGCGGTGGCTATTCGGGTGGCGGAGGAGGCGGCTCCTATGGCGGCATGCGCGGCGGGAGCGGCGGGTACTCCGGCGGGGGTT
>DALYJJ010000111.1:0-10828 GCA_031969915.1 Bryobacteraceae bacterium
CAAAGCCGGCCAGGGCACGCGGATCAGGTCGGAATCGACCGCCAGGATCCAATCGCGCTTGCCGCTCACTCCAGCCGGGATCGAGGCGAAAAGCGCACGGTAGAGAGTCTCTCCCGCCCGCGAGGCATCGGGATCGCCCGCCCTCACCGCTTCCTTGAACCGGTCCGCGGCCGCTGCGATCTCCCGCCGCGGGGGGAGTCGATGATATTCAAAGCAGTCTTTCGCCAGCACCCAGAGGTGGGACTGGGATTCGCCCAGGTGGATACTGAGTAGGGCGGAGTGCGGGGAGAGCCTTCCGCCTAACGCTCTCAGCCCGGCCGACGTATCCGCGTCGTCCCAGGTGGACTGCAATCCGGCACGCGCCTCCAGTTCGGTTAATCGCAGATTCAGTTCCTGAATCCGGGATCGACCCGCCTCTTGCCCCGTCGAGCCATTGCCGCTCGCGCGCAGGAGGGCAGCTTCCTCGGAATGAAGCTGAGCTAAGGCCGGCCAGTAGTCCGCGGGCAACATGGAATGCCACTCCTCCGGTGTGCGTTCGAGCGCCCTCAGGCTGGCGGCTCGATTCTCCTCCGCTATCTGGAAAGTAATCAGTGCCAGCTTTCTATCATTTCTCTCATAAGAAATTTGGGTGGCCAGGGATATGAATTCGGAATACACCTCGTGCATGTGGTTTTCCGTCGACTGACGGAAGGCATCCGCGGGGAGGATATTCAAACGATATTTCCGAATGAGGCGGACGGCTTCCAGGTAATCGTCCAGGGCGCCGCCGCGGTCCCCCGCCTGGTTCCGGAGCCGTCCCCGGTCGCGGAGCAACAGGAAAAGGGGCGCCCGAGGGGCGGCCAACCCCTTGGCGACAGCGCGGTCCATCAGGCGGAGTGCGGCGGGGGTATCTCCGCGAGCGCGTTCGAGAAATGCCAGGTCGCGGTAGGTCGTATTGGTTGGGGAGAAACGGTGCACGCGCTGCACGCGATACGCCTCGAGCAGGGCGTGTTCGGCCCGGTCAAACTCCCGCCGCTCGAGGTAAACCCGCCCGAGTTCCGTCCATCCAACCACCTGCAGATCGACGTACTCGCGGACGCGGCCCGGCTGGGACGGATCGAAATGGCGCCGCGACTCCTCCAGGCCGGCGAGATACGTATCGATCGCGGCGGACGGATTTCTTTCCCGGGCATACAGCCGGGCGCGGTTCACCAGAGCGCTGGCGCGATAGGGCGAGTTTGAATTCCTGCTGAAATACTGCAGGCTCTCATCGGCCGCCGCAACCGCGGCCTCCAGATTCTCCATGCGGGCGTACAGGGACGATATGTTGAGCGCGAGGCTGCCTTGGCTCGTGGAATCCCCACACCGAAGGGCATGCGGCCGCTCCTCGAGATACGCAGCGAGCGCTTGCCGGTAGCGGAACAGCCGGAAATGCGCGCCCGCGATGTTATTGAGAAACCAGGCGGCTGTGCACGGATCTCCCTGGGACCGGGAAAGATCGAACCCCTTCTGAAAGAGCAGGATCGCTTCGCCATAGTGTCCCGAAGTCGTGGCCGCGAAGCCGCGTCGCATCAGTTGGGTGACTTCCGGAGAAACAGGTGGGCGGGCCGGGGAGGAAGCAGTCGGGGGAGAAGGGGCCGCAGTGGCCACGAGAGCAAGCAGTGCGAAATGGGCGGCGATCGGCGCGCGATTCATAAGAGTTGGCGGAACGCGTGCCAAGCGCTCTTAGGGGTACTATTGAAACTGGTAGTACCCCTAGGAGTTTACTTGAAAACCCCGCATGGGGCAAGCCCGTTCACGGGCATTTTGGTACTAAACGGGTGTCTCTTTCCACCCGGCTCGCAGTTTGAAATCACGGCGCATGGCCGGCTGCGGCATTAATAGAGAGGGAAACTAGAAAATCCCGCCCGGAGGGGGCAGAATGATGATGATCGGATCGTCACCCATCGGTTTCGCCTCTTTCTGTCGAAGTGACCGGGCCGCTGTGCGCCCGGCCTGGTTTGAATCTAGAAGGTACCCCCTGTCGCGGAATCCTGCTTTCACTGCCAATTCTTTGATTGCAAGTGCTTTATTTTTTTGAAAAATGTGTCACCGACTTGCAGAAGTCGCCGGAAGGGCACTTGACAGCGAGGGATCCGCTCTGAAACAAGCCTTCTTTGCTGGCGTTTTTGACGCTTCGGTCCAACTGCGGCCGCGTGAGCCTGGGGCGGGGCTCGCGGGCCCTAACAGCAGGCACGCCGCGACTCGGTTCGATCAAACCGGCTTTGCGTTGCGCCCTCGATTTTGTCGGATTAACGAATTGTCATCATTCCCGACGACCCATCCGCAGCCACTGATCCACGGTCAACGCCAGGACCCCGAACATCAGATGCGCCGTCACCTTGGCGTGTCCTCGAACCCGGATCTGGCCGGCGCCGAACTCGTCCTTCAATCGGGCATTTACCCTCTCGCTCATGGTCCTCAGCTTGTACCGCTCCTGTTGCGCCCAGTCCAGCGTCGGCGCCGCTTTCGTCGGGAACGCCTTCGGACATTCGGTCTTTGGCCTGGTGCCGCGCCTCGCGTTGCTGCCGACAATCGGAACGTGATTGAGCCGGCGGCTCTCCGCCAGTAACTCGTCGGCGTCATAGGCGGCGTCCATTAAGTCGTAACAGTATGTGACGCGCTGCGAGGTTAGTCTCATGAGCGGGATCGCGGCTTGTGAGTCGTGGACACTAGCTCCGGTTACAATCGCCGTGATGGGGATCTGCCCGTCGGCCACGTCGAGGTGCAGTTTGTAGCCGCGCCAATATTGGCGATGTCCCTGACTGCTGGTTTTGACTCCCAGTCCACACTCCCGTGAGAGCTCGGCGAGCATGGCGCTCACATCCTGTTGCCGGCGCTGGCGCTGAATGCGCGTACCCCGCTCGGAAGCCTTCTGCCGTGGGTGCCGCCCCTTCTTCCCCTTAGGCTTCTTCTTTCCTTCCAGGTCGCGTCGTTGGCGCAGTTGTTGCGGGGTCTCGGGGAAGCGTTCGCGCACCGCGATGGCGGTAGCATCGCGCGCGATGTGCCCAATCAGACGTCCTTTCTGGGTGGCTTCGATCACCGCTTGGTGCAATCGCTGCGGCAACTCCGTGCGGGCGAACTCGGCGAAGGCTCGGGAGAACTTCGACTCGTGGGGTAACGCCTTCTTATGCCATCCGCAGAGCCGCCGCAAAGCGGAATCAACCCTCAAGCGGCGGATCAAGTCGCGAGTCGTTTCCAGGTTCAGCACGGCCTTGGCGATGAACGCGGCGGCCAGCGCCGCCCGATCCCGCGCACGCCGTCCCCTTCCCTTGTGCAACGGAAGCATACGCGCCACGGGAACAACTGGGCTCCCGCTCAGACAGATTGACCGAGAGCAATTGCGACAATTGCGATAGAGCTATTGACAACCGGGGGGGGCGGGTTCATACTCCCACCAACGAGGTTGTAATGCTACTCAAAACGTTGTCAGCGACTGTTGCTTTTGTCGCCGCTACAACTGTAATTGGCACCACACTCCTCTTCGTTCACCAGAGGGAGCGACGGGAGACAGAAGGATTCTTCGAAGGGCTGCCCGTAAGCGAGGTAGGACGACTGCTCGTAGCGCGGATGGACGCGGCGCCGCGGCGGCCTTGCGTGGCGAAGCCCTTCATGACCGACGAGAAGAGCGCGGCGGTGTCGACATTTCCTTCAGTGTTCACCCCACTTCGGTCCTGGATTCGGCCGGTTTCGGCGGAAGCCCAGTGTTATTGCATTGGGCACTACATGGATACACAACCTCTAAACTGCGGGGGTTGCATGTTTCACGAGTGCGACATTGGTACCGAGTGGGCAAATGGGTGTGAGTGCGCGGATTCCGGATGCGGCTGCCTAAACGACCGCGTCTGCGACAACGGTGGTGGCCACTAGTAAAGTGATCAGCGGACTTTCAAGCGAGGGCAGAATGAACAAGTTCACAACCTTGGCAGGCATCGTGTTTTGGAGTGCACTTTGTGCGCACCCTGAGACATTGACTTCCACTTCCAAAAGTGTGGAGCTTTCCTCCTTACTCGCCTATGGTCAACCCGTGCCGGCATGGAATGGCATCCACGGTGTCAAATACCAGATGAAAACAACGGTATACACGCCGGGCCCGAACGTTTTCAGTTATGGCGCTGAAGGTAGGCAGAGGTGGGCGGCGCGGGTTTGGATACCTGGAGCAGTGCTGGTACGAATCTGGGGGGTGTCTGCCAGCTCCGACGGAAGCGCGGCGGCGGTTGGTTTCGCGACCGATGAGAGCGGTCGAGTGGGGGGATTTATCGGCTGGATAGGTGCGGGTGGTGAGGTCGCGCGCGTTACGCGGACTGGAGAAGATTCGTTTTGGAGCCGCCAGGCCGCTTTTGACCAGCAGGGAGGCCTGTGGCTGTTGGGTCAGGTACCCGCCCCGCCCTCCGGGTTCCCCGATCATGCTATTCTCCGCCGTTATGCGCCAAATGGGGAGTTGACCGCGCAAGCGCTGCCGTTCTCCGCTTTTCCGAACAAGAAACATCCTATGGGTGGTATGAGTGGGACTGGGAAGGGGTTTGCTGCACTCGCGCCATACGGCGATGGGATGGCAGTCTACATCCCGCTTACCGACGAGTTCCTGCTCCTTAGCTCCATTGGAGAGGTAACGGAGCGGCGACCGGTGGCTTGGCCATCCACTGATGCCGGGGGCAATTCCCTCCGCTTTCACCAACTCATGTCAAGCGCAAACCGCAGTGTATTGCTCGGGGCTTTCACCCGCGGCGGCCGTGGTGAGCTGTACCGCTTGCATCGGGATGGCGAAAGGTACTCTTGGAGAGAGGTTACCTTACCGCTGGACTTCGCTTACCCCTTGGGCTTCGACCGCGAGGAGTTAGTCTATCACTCGATGTATGGCCAACGCGTCGTTTGGGCTACCCTAAACGACGTTCACTGAGCTTTGTTGCACAAAACGGGGGTGCTGGCTGGCGGGACGATACTGGTCCACCCGGGGTTTGTGGCCGGCTGCCGGATTGTTGTTACTGGCCTACGAGGGTGCGGTCAGTCGCCACACCTACCTGCTCCGCGATACTCAAATCTACGTTCCCCTCCTGCTCCACGAGCGAAATCCGTCACTGCTACGCCGCGACCTCATCATCGGGGCTTCCCACCTTCCAGGGACGGTGCTTGATGAATTGCTGTCAGTTGCCTGGAACGTCTCGGGGCTCCCCCTCGACGTGATTCATTTCTGGCTTCTCGCGCTGTCACATCTTCTTCTGCTGGGGGGCGTCTACGTTTTTCTTCGTGCTCAAGGCGCGGACCGGTGGGACGCCATGGCGTGCGCCTCGGTATCTAATCTCGGTCTGTGGCTTGCCGGGCCACGATTGTACGTGCTCGAACCCGAAGCGATACCACGAGCGGTCGCGCTCTCGACGGCGGTGCTGGCCGTCGGATGTCTCGCGTCGGGAAGGAGAGCGTGGGCGGCAGCGGCAACAGCAGCGACGGCTATGGTCCACCCTCCCACCGCCCTGCCGTTGCTCCTGATCGTTGCCGCATCGGTTTCTGTGCGTGTTTCGGCCGTAGTCGTGGGAACGGGCGCGATGGCAAGCCTCGCGTTTGCGTGGCATGTTGGTTACCTCACTCCGGAGCACTTCGCCGTTCTCGAGTACCGTACACCGTACGTCCTTGTCAGTAAATGGAAGCCGGCATGGATTGTGGATGGCTGCCTTTATGCCACAACGGCCGCGGCACTCCTGTTTTTCGGGTGCAGAGGCCTCCTCAGCACCCTTCGGTGGTCCGGTATTGCCTTGTGCTGCATGGCTCTTGTGGCGCTACCGGTCTCCTATCTTGCGCTTGAAAGGATGCGATTGGGGGTTGTGCCGGTCTTGCAGCCGCTCCGCCTCCTTCTAGCTCCGGCCGTGGTTCTCGTTCTTACGGCCCCCTATTGTCTGCTTGCCGTAGCCCGCCGGAGCATGATATTGGGAATCATCGGGTTTCTTCTGCTGTTCCGTGTGCAGTTGGGGAGCAGTCCTGGAGAGGCAGTTGTAGGCTTGTTCTCACTACCGGCCGAGCTTTTGCAGTTCGATGCGACAGTGATCGCGGCCAGCGCGGCGGTGGCGCTCCTGGTGCGCCGAGCACGCTGGCCGATGATCCGGCTGGTGACGGTTCTCTGTGTGACGGGCATACTGCTTGACTTACGTGAGTCGCAGCCGGCGCCGGCGCCGCGAGCGGAGATCGAGGCTATTGCGGCGTGGGCGCGCGCCGAAACGCCGGTGGACGCGGTGTTCGCCTTCCCGGATTGGGGGCAGGACCCGGCGCCTGGGATGTTTCGGGTGATGGCAGAGCGCGCCGTCTATGTGGATTGGCGGGCGGGGGGGCAGGTGAATTACTTTCCTCGGTTTGCGCTTGAGTGGCATCGCCGTATGGAGAGGCAGAAGGAGTTTTTCATCAATTCAGCGGCTGCCGCACGAGAAGGGGTAGATTACCTGGTGTTCGCCCGTGCTCCGGCGACCGGCGCGATCGTGTTTCGGTCGGGGAGCATCGCCGTGGCCGCCGCAGGCGCTCCGCCATTGCACCCCTGAAGATCAGGGGTACACCCGCGACAAAAGTGTGACTTCGGGGAGGTTTCCGATGCGTTTGTCTCTAGTCGCCGCCCTGCCGATGGACGGCTGCGATGGCGCCGGCGCAGTTGCAGATCCGGGAAGAGCCGATGACGGTTCCCGCCCTACGTGACGGGCGCGCCGTAGGCCTGGAGCCCGCTGTACAAATCCAGACGCAGCCAAGGTCTTCACCCGATGTTCGCCGCCACCCGCCTCGGCGATAATCGAAGCGAAGACCTATGGACGAGTCGGGCGTTATTTCCCGCCGTTTGTTCCTCGCGTGCGGGTTTGTGCTGATGTATTGGGCCTATCGAAGGTACCTCGGAGGCCCGCGCGCCAGCGGCTCGTCTTGACGGCGCCGGTAGGGAAGCCCGGTCGGGCTTCGATCCTCAGCTACCGCGGGGGGCGCACCAGGAAGTCCGCGCCCGGCCGCAGACCGTAATCGGGCGGCAGTTGACGGTAGTCGACGCCATTCCGCGCGTTCCAATCCCACTCCACGCGGCCCCCGAGAATCGTCATCTCACACGCCAGGCGCCGGCGTCCGCGCAGCACGCCGCCGTGCGAATCGGTGAAGCCGAAGTCGCCCTGCATCACCTGCCACAACGCAAGATCCGCGGCCGCGCCCACGCTCAGGTGGCCGTGTTGCGGACGGCGGATGATTTGCGCGGGCAACCACGTGGCGCGCGCGACGATCTCGCGCAGCGGCATACCCAGGGCGAGGAACTTCGACATGGTCGTCGGCAGGTCCTGCATACCCGCGTTCATGCTCTCGGCGTGGAGGTCGGTGGAAATCGAATCGGGCCAGAAGCCCTGGGCCACCGCCGGCGCGGCATTGCGAAAGACGAAGCTGCCGCCGCCGTGTCCGACGTCGAATTTCACGCCGCGCTCGCGGGCGCGGTTGAGGTAGGGCAGCAACTGTCCCTTCTCATCGAGCATGGGGACCGCGCTGCGGTAGGCGTGGGTGCTGATGTCGCCAGGCCGCAGTTTCTCCCCGACCAGTTGCCAATAGGGCCGCTCCTTCAGAAAGTAGCCGAAGTCAACCATCACCGGAAGTCCGCTCCGTGCGCCGGCGGCGATGGCCTGTTCCACCTGCGTCCAGGCGGGCTTCTCATAGTGCGCGGACTTGACGCCAACCACGACATCGGCGTGTTTCTTCGCCAGCGCGGCCACGGCGTCCGGATTGAAGTCGGTCTCCACCTGTTCGTTGATGTTGCCCATCATGCCGTAGCCGGCGATGTTGATCATCGCGTAGAGGCGCGTGCGCACACGGTCGATCACGGTGTGCCGGAAGGTCTCAAAGTTCCGCCAGCCCGCGCTGCCCGCGTCGGACATGGTGGTGGTGCAGGCGCGAAAGGCGAAGCTGTCGGGGGCGATGCTCTTATCACCGGCCCAGGCGTCCGCCGCGCCCGTGGTGTGAAACGCGTGCACATGGATATCCACCGCGCCGGGCGTCACCACCAGCCCTTTGGCGTCGATGATCTTCTTCGCAAGCTTCGGATCCAGGTTTTCGCCCACCGCCGCCACCACGCCGCCCGCCACTGCCAGGTCGCGCACGGCGTCAATGGAGTTCTTCGGATCGATGAGGCGTCCGCCCTGGATCAGGATGTCCCAACTCTGGGCGTGAGAAATGGAACTAATCGCGTGGAGAAGCAGTATACTCACAGGAACGGCGGGACCAATGGGCATTCGAGATTTCATCTCTAAGCAGTTTATCGACGTCATCCAGTGGACGGAGCCGGAGGACGGGATCCTCGCCTGGCGCTATCCCATGCAGGACTTGGAAATCCAGAACGGCGCGAAACTGACGGTGCGCGAATCGCAGTTCGCCCTGTTCGTCAACGAAGGACGCATCGCCGACGTGTTCAGCCCCGGCCTGTACACGCTGGGCACGCAGACGCTTCCCATCCTCACCAACCTGATGAACTGGGACAAGGCGTTCCAGTCGCCCTTCAAGAGCGACGTTTACTTCTTCTCCTCCCGAATTCAAGTGAACCAGCGCTGGGGGACCACCAACCCCGTGACCATCCGGGACCGCGAGTTCGGCGCCGTCCGGCTGCGCGGTTACGGCATCTATTCCTGGCGCATCGCCGACCCCGCCACGTTCCACTTGAAGATCAGCGGCACGCGCGACCTCTATCGCGCCGCCGACATCGAGGGCCAGTTGCGCAACACCATCGTGTCGCGCATGGCCGACACCTTCGCCGAGAGCGGCGTGCCCTTCCTGGATATGGCGGCCAACCAGATCGAACTCGCGCAGACCATTGCGGATCACATCCAACCGGTGTTTAGCGATCTCGGCCTGGTGCTCGAGACCTTTGTGGTCGAGAACCTCTCGCTCCCCGAAGAGCTACAGAAACGTCTCGACGAGCGGATCGGCATGAACATGGTAGGCGACATGGGCCGGTACACGGCGTTCAACGCGGCGCAGTCGCTGCCCATCGCCGCCGCCAACGAAGGCGGCGGAGGCGCGGGTCTCGGCGCGGGCCTCGGCGCGGGCATGGTGCTCGCGCAGAACATGATGGGCGCGCTGAAACCGGCGGCCGAAGCGGCGCCCGCCGGGGCCTCCGCGGCAGCGCCTGCGGTGCAAGGCGAGACCAAGTTCTGCCTGGAGTGCGGCAAGACGATACCCAAGCGCGCAAAGTTCTGTCCGGAATGCGGTGGAGCGCAAAGCTAGCTTGACCAGCCCACTTCCCGCAGCGTCCGGTTGCGAGTGGATTGTCGAGGCCCACGGATGTGCGGCGGCATCGCTCGCGGACCTGGCCAGGCTCGAGGCCCTTTTCGCACGCCTGATCGAAGAGATGCGCCTCTGCGCCATCGCGCCCGTGCAGTGGCACCAGTTTCCGGTTACGGGCGGGGTGACGGGTTTGGCGCTCCTGGCCGAATCGCATCTCGCCTGCCACACGTTTCCCGAATTCGGCACCCTGTGCCTGAACCTGTTCTGCTGCCGGCCCCGGCCGGTTTGGGATTTCGAGACCGCCCTGCGGTGGGGGTTCGGGGCGCGCCGCGTGAGTATCCGCACGGTGGAGCGGCCCTACGCATGAGCCGCCGCGCGAACTGTCCGAACTGCGGAGCGCAGGTGGATTTTCGCTGGTCGAGCGCGGTGCAGACGCAGTGCACCTACTGCCGGTCGATCCTGGTCCGCCACGACGTCAACCTGGAGAAAGTGGGAGAGTACGCGGACCTGCCGGAATCGGTGTCGCCCATTCAGATCGGCACGGAAGGGATCTACGGCAAGAGCGCCTTTCAGGTGGTGGGCCGAATCCTCTACGAGTACGACGACGGCGGCTGGAACGAGTGGCACATCGTGTTCCAGGACGGCCGCACGGCGTGGCTCTCCGACGCGCAGGCCCAATACGCGGTGACCAGCCTGATCGACCCCGGGCATCCGATTCCGCCGGCAGGCGGGTGGAGGCCGGGTATGGGCGCGCGTCTCGCGCAGCGCGAATACACGGTTGCGGCCATCACCACCGCGCTCTATGCCGGCTTCGAGGGGGAGCTTCCGTTCGAGTCCTGGGACAAACAGGCCATCGAGTTCGTCGACCTGCGAACCGCCGGGCGCGAGTTCGCAACCATTGACTACAGTGAGAGTCCGCCGCTGGTCTTTGCGGGCGAATGGGTGGAGTTCGACGAGCTGCGGCTGAAGAACCTCCGCGCGTTCGAGGGCTGGTAGCCGATGGCCGTTCGCTCGCTCCTTTGTCCGAACTGCGGCGGCAACGTCGAGTTGCGCGGCATGCAGCACACGCTCACCGCGGTTTGCTCGCAGTGCATGGCGTTGCTCGATACCAAGTCTTCCAGCCTGAAAGTGCTCGAGGTGTTTCGCGCAAGAGAGCGCGTGCAGCCGCTCATCCCGCTGGGCACGCGCGGCAAGCTGCACGGCGACCTCTTCGAAGTCACCGGTTTCCAGCAGCGCACGATTACCGTCGAAGGCGTGGATTACTCCTGGCGCGAGTATGTGCTCTTCAGCCCCTACAAAGGCTTCCGCTACCTGAGCGAGTACAACGGGCATTGGAACGATATCAAGCCGGTGCACAGCGTTCCCCGGGAAACGTCGCAGAAGGGCAAGCCCGCGGTCTCGCTGCTGGGCGAAACGTATCTGCGGTTTCAAACCTCCGTTGCGCGGACATCGTTCGTGCTCGGCGAGTTCCCGTGGCGGGTGCGCAGCGGCGAAACGGTGGAAGTATGGGATTACATCGCGCCGCCGCGTCTGCTGTCGCGCGAACGGGCGGGCCGGGAGACCACGTGGTCGCTCGGCGAGTATACCACCGGCG
>DALYJJ010000111.1:10838-20748 GCA_031969915.1 Bryobacteraceae bacterium
AGATCTGGAAGGCGTTCGGTCTGCCCGGAAGCGCGCCGAAGGCCGTGGGCATCTTCGCGAATCAGCCGTCGCCTTACAAAAGCAAGGTCGTGAACGTCTGGAAGGGCGCATTGATTCTGGTTGCCGCGTGGCTGGTGCTGCTGGTGTGGACCGCGTTGTTTACCTCGGGCAAAGAGGTCTTTCGGGATCGTTTCGTCTACCACGCTGCCGCGGCCGGCGAAAAGAGCCTGGTCACTCCGGTCTTCGAATTGACGGGCCGCACGTGCAGCGTCGAGGTCTCGCTGAGAACGGACCTCGAGAACGACTGGGCGTTCTTCAGCATGGCCTTGATCAACGACGATACGGGCTCGGCCTACGACTTCGGGCGCGAGGTCAGCTTCTACTCGGGGCGCGACAGCGACGGCGCCTGGACCGAGGGAGGCAAGAACGACCGGGTGATCGTCCCCGCCGTCCCCTCGGGCCGCTACTATCTGCGCATCGAGCCGGAGATGGAGAGCGCCAACGCGCGCCTGCGCTCCGTGAACTACGAGGTGATCGTAAGGCGCGACGTTCCGGTGTATGGGTTCTTTTTTCTCGCGCTGCCGCTGCTGTTGATACCGGCACTGTTCGTTACGTTCCGCGCCGCCGGCTTCGAAGGCGCGCGCTGGCAGGAGGGAGATTGAGATGAAGGCGTACCTGGCGTATGGCGCTCTTGTGCTCGCGGGCGTGGTATTCGCCGAATACCGGGGGCTGAGCCTGGCGGACGTCGACGAGGTGAAGAACGTTCCCAAGTCGGTTCGCGACAATCCTGGCGCGTACCGTTCGCACTATGCGGGTTCGGCCCGCTACTTTGGAGGAAAGTGAATCATGCCCGAATTCAACCCGGCGTATGTGATCAACGCGCTCGTCTTCGCGATCCTCGGGATCGTGATCTTCGTTCTCGCCTTTGTCGTGCTCGACAAGATAACACCCTACGCGCTCTGGAAGGAGATCGTCGAGGAACAGAATGTGGCGCTGGCGGTGCTGGTAGGCGCCATGGCTCTGGGCATCAGCATCATCATTGCCGCCGCCGTGCACTAACGTGGCGGTTGTCCTCTTTCTCTCCGTCTTTCTGATCGCCGCCTGCGGGCTCATCTATGAGCTCATCGCCGGGACGCTGGCAAGCTATCTGCTCGGCGACAGCGTGCTGCAGTTCTCCACGGTGATCGGCACTTACCTGTTCGCGATGGGCATCGGGAGTTGGCTTTCGAAGTTCCTGACCCGGGGCCTGGTGGGCCGGTTCGTGGCGATCGAGCTGATGGTCGGACTCATCGGCGGCTTTTCCTCCTCGCTGCTCTTCCTTGCCTTCGCCTACACCGGGGCCTTTCGCCTGCTCCTGTACCTGATGGTGGTGGTGATCGGCATCCTGGTGGGCCTGGAGATCCCTCTGCTCATGCGGATCCTGAAGGAGCGCTTCGAATTTCGCGATCTCGTCGCGAACGTGCTGACCTTCGACTACCTGGGCGCGCTGGGCGCTTCGCTCCTCTTCCCGATTCTGCTCGTCCCCAGGCTGGGGTTGGTGCGCTCGGCCTTGCTCTTCGGGTTGATCAACGCTGGCGTGGCGCTGTGGTCCACGTTTCTGTTCGCTGACCGCATCGCCGGCCGCTCCGGGCTGCGTGCCGTGAGCGTCCTGGTTCTGGCCGCGCTGGTCGCGGGCTTCGCGGGCGCGGATCGCATCGCCAACGCCGCCGACGACACCCTGTACGCCGACGACGTCATCCTCTCCCGGGTGACCAAATACCAGCGCATTGTTCTGACCCGCTGGAAGGACGACCTGCGGCTGTTCCTCAACTCGCACCTGCAATTCAGCTCGCGCGACGAGTACCGTTACCATGAAGCGCTGGTGCATCCGGGCCTGGCCTCGGTGGCGGCGCCGCGCCATGTGCTCGTGCTCGGCGGCGGAGACGGCCTCGCCGTGCGCGAGGTCTTGAAGTACCCGCAAGTGGAGCGCGTGACCCTGGTGGATCTGGACGAGGAGATGACCCGGCTTTTCACCACCCACGCCACGCTCTCCCAACTCAACGCCGGAGCCCTCGGCGCGCCGCGCGTGCGCGTGATCAACGCCGATGCGTTCCCCTGGCTGGAAGCGGCGACGGAGACTTTCGATTTCATCGTCGCCGACTTTCCCGACCCGACGAACTTCTCGCTCGGCAAGCTCTACACCACCGCGTTCTATCGCCTTGCGTCCAAGCGCCTCAGCCGCCAGGGTGCGTTGGTGGTGCAGAGCACGTCGCCGCTCTTCGCGCGGCAAAGCTACTGGTGTATCGTCGAGACCCTGGAAAAAGCGGGCTTCCGCACGCACCCGTACCATGTCTACGTGCCCTCGTTCGGCGAGTGGGGGTTCGTTCTGGCAACGCTCGAACCCTATCGACCGCCGGTCACGCTACCCGAAGGACTGAAGTTCCTCACCGCGCGCACACTTCCCCAGTTGTTCGAGTTCCCCGCCGACATGCAGCGCGTACCCTCCCAACCCAACCGCCTCAACGATCAGATCCTGGTGCGCTACTACGATCAGGACTGGCGCGATATCGCCCGATGAAGCGGCGCGTGTTTCTCAGCGCCGCGCTGGTGGGCCTTTCGGCCAAAGGGGAGCGCCGCATCGCGGGCGGTTTTGTGAACGAATCGCACGAACTCGGCCACCGGCTGCGCGGCCGCGCGGCGTTCACCGGCCCCGGCGAGGAGCGCCGCGTTCCGGTGGTCATCGTGGGCGGCGGCATCGCCGGGCTCTCCGCGGCGTGGCGCCTGGACAAACGCGGCTTCCGCGATTTCACTCTGCTCGAGATGGAAGCGCAGGCGGGCGGCAACGCGCGCCACGGCGCGAACGAGGTCTCCGCCTATCCCTGGGCGGCGCACTACGTTCCCGTTCCCGGCAAGCAAGCGGCGCTGGTGCGCGAGCTGTTCGAAGAACTCGGCCTGTACGAAGAGGGCCGGCCGGCCGAGCGTCACCTGGTGCACTCGCCGCAGGAGCGCCTGTTTCTGCACGGCCGTTGGCAGGAAGGCTTGGAACCCGGCATCGGCCTCACCGCACGCGATCGCGAACAGTACCAGCGCTTCGCCGGCCTCATCGAGGCCGCGCGGCGCACCGGCGAGTTCACCATCCCGATCGAAGCCGCCGGGCGCGAATCGGAACTCGATCGCCTGCCCATGACCGCGTGGCTCGATCGGGAGAGGCTGGACTCGCCCTACCTGCGCTGGTACATCGATTACTCCTGCCGTGACGATTACGGAGCCGGCGCCGCGGAGACCTCGGCCTGGGCCGGCCTGCACTACTTCGCTGCGCGGCCTGAAGAAGACGAAGGCCAATTCACCTGGCCCGAGGGCAACGGCTGGATCGTGCGCCGCATGCTCGGGCGTCTGGGCCGTTACGTCCAAACCGGCGCGCCCGTCTTTCGCGTGGAGCGCCGCGGCCGCCGCTTCCTGGTCCGGACGCCGCGCGCAACACTCGCCGCCGATGCCGTCATCTGGGCCGCGCCCGCCTTCCTCGCGCACTACCTGGTCGAGGGCGAGCCCCGCGCGGACGGCTTCGAGTATTCGCCGTGGCTCACGGCGAATCTCACGCTGGACCGCTGGCCGAATGAGCGAGGGCTCCCGCCGGCGTGGGACAACGTGATCTACGGTTCGCCCTCGCTGGGCTACGTTGTGGCCACGCATCAGAACGTGGGCGTGCACCAGGAGCGCACCGTCTGGACGTACTACTGGGCGCTGGCCGGCGGCTCTCCCGCCGCGATCCGCCGCCGCCTTCTCGACAGCAGCCCAGTCGAGTGGCAGGAGCGGATCCTCGCCGACCTCCAACGAGCCCACCCCGATATCCGCGACTGCGTATCTCGCATCGACCTCATGCGCCTCGGCCACGCGATGATCCGGCCTTCGGTGGGATTCCGTACGCATCCCGTTCGCCGCCGCTTTGCCGCTCTCCGCGGGCCCCTGGTCTACGCCGGCTCCGACCTCAGCGGCATCTCCATCTTCGAGGAGGCGCACTACCGGGGTGTTCAGGCTGCGGATCGCATCATGGACTATCTGGGGCGTTCCGGTTCTTCGTAGCCAGACGTCATCCCGAATACTGTAATCGGGAGGGACTCCCTCGCAAGCCTCTTTGTTTGCAATGATCGCCGGTTGGCAAGCGGCGTGCTTTCCTCCGGGTGGGTCATAGAGGTTCTCTTTCGTTTTTGGTGTGGTTGCCTCTCCTCACCGCATCGAACGGCGCCCCGCACTGCGGGGCGTTTCTTTTTCCGGGACCGGAGCAACCGGGTGCCGAGAGAGATCCATCGACATCCTCCGATAGCGGAATTCCGGCGCGGCCAGGCCCAGTTTCTTCACCCCAAACCGGCGAGCAATCACGCCCACCGGCCACGTGTGCCGCTTGCCGTCCACGACGCTCCATGGTCCGAAGCCGCTCAGCGTATGCAAACCGTCCGGATAGGGGCCGTTCGGGTCCGGGAACACGCGGCGCACTAACGTTTCCCGGTAGGCAAGCGGCGACAACTCGTCCACGCGATGGATGCAAAGGGCCGCACCGTAACTGCGGCGGCAGTCCTGAGCGGGCCGGTACAGCTTGCCTTCGTGCACGAAGAGGTTGCCGGCCGGCCGGCTGCTCGAGACGTCCGTCTTCACCGGGTTCGCCAGGTGCGGCGTCCATGGTCCGAACAGCGCAGGCGCGTGCCAAACGAACAGCGACCAGGGCCCGCACCCGTTCAAACTGGCGTGAAACAACCACCACGTCCGGCCGTCGTAATGGACCGTGACATCGACGGCGTCCAACTCCTCCATCAGCACCGCCTCACGCCGCCAGGCGCCGGCTTCCAGCTTGTAGAGGCACACGCTCCGCCGTTCGGCGGTTTCCGGGATCGCGAAGATCTGCCCCTCGTGAGCGAACGCAAACGGGTAGCTCATGTGGAACGGTGCATCGATCACCGGCGCCAGCGTGTCGAAGCCGCTGTCCGCGGCGGAGCGCCGGACTTCGACGATGCGGCCGCGCTCGGCGTAGTGATTCAGTTCTTCGGCCAGGATGCGAGGAGACTCCGCCGAAGGCAGCAGAAACGGGTCCGCGATCATCTGGCCCTCTTCGCGGTATGCGCTCCACTCAATGGGCGGGGCAGACTCGGCGAGAAAGGCCGCTTGCGGGGCGTTCACGAAGCCCACGTTCCACTCCTCCACCCTCTGGTTCTGGAGTTTGTAGCGAACCCAGTTCGCGGCGAGCCGGGTCCAAAAGCGCAGCATCTGCCAGTCGTTCGGTGCGCGGTAGATGGGCGCCGTGGTGCGGCTGGGCGGCGCGTGAAAAGCCTCCGTCCGCCCGTTCCGCAGATCGAGGCACGCCCAGCGCACCATGTGCCAGGAGCAGGAGTGAATGCGTTCCAGGTTGGCGCGGTAGGAGAGCGGATCGGTGGCCACGAAACACTTCTTCAGGACCACGCCGCCGTCCAACCGGTCCGTGAGCCGTTGCAGCAGGGCGCCCGTCACAGGATCGCCTGCAACGATCTCCCAGAACGCCGGCGGACCGCCCCGGTACTTCTCCTCGTCGTCGTGATGGAAAGACCAGACGCCGAACCGGGCGGCCTCCAGAATGCCGCCCCGGATGATGCCGAACGCGAATTTCAGAATGAAATCCAGTTCGAATGTACGGATGCGCGCGAGGTCGTCCTCGGAAAAATACTGGCTCCATTTGCCCTTGCGATGCGGCGTGCACACCATGCGCGGCAGGCCCGGCAGGCAGGTTTCGAGCGGCTCCCTTCGATACGACTCAATGCGCGACGGCGGAAAGAGCTTGGATTGCAAATGCCAGAGATTGCCGTCCAGCCGGATGCTCTTGCGGAGCTTCGCGCCCAGGCTGCTCGGCGCCTCCACGGCCTCGTCGACAATCAGCAGAGCGGGTTCCGCAAGTCCGCCTTCCGTGATTCCCGCGATGCACCGCCGTCCGAATGCCGGGAGTCCTTCCGCCTTGCACATCACGCCGAATCGAAGTGGAGGCTGCGCCATGGACAATGCGTCGGATCTCCGCCGGGACAGCCCTCATTATAGAGAGCCACCGCGCCGGGCGGGCGGGCGCGGACCCTCTGCTAGACTAAACGTTTTCCGATGCTGGGACTCTACGCAAAGTGGATCGACAAGTGGGAATACGAACTGGCCACGGCGGACACCAACCGTGTCGTGCGCCCCTTTGAATGGGGCCTCGAATGGCTTGACGGAGCGGCCAGGAACGGGAACCCGGGCAAGGACGCAAGCGAATACCTGGCGCGGGCGGCGGAGAACTCCGCGGAGTTTTTTTCCTACCAGACCCCGCGGGATTTCCGCCTGAACGGCGCCCATCTGACCTTCACCAGCGCCCTTCCGTCACACTATCCGGAGAACAACACGGTACACGCCGATTTCTTCCCCGCGGCCAAGGGGCCGAAGCGGGCGGTGGTCGTGTTGCCGCAATGGAATTCGGACATCAACGGGCACGTCGGCCTGTGCAAGCTGCTCAACCGGTTCGGCGTCACCGCGTTGCGCATGAGCATGACGTATCACGATCGCCGGATGCCGGCCGGACTGCAGCGCGCCGACTACGCCGTTTCGAGCAACGTCGGCCGCACCGTTCACGCAAACCGGCAATCGGTCATCGACACGCGCTGCTGCCTGGACTGGCTGGAAACGCAGGGCTACGAACGCCTCGGTATCCTCGGCACCAGCCTCGGCTCGTGCGTCGCCTTCATCACCGCCGCGCACGACGCGCGAGTGCGCGCGGGGGTCTTCAACCACGTCTCGATGTATTTCTCCGACGTCGTTTGGACCGGTCTCTCCACCCAGCACGTGAAACGCGGCTTTGAGGAGCACATCACGCAGGAGGACCTGCGCCGGCTCTGGAGCGTGATCAGCCCCGCCACCTATCTGCCGCGCATGGCCGGCTCCAAAATGACCGCGCTGCTGATCTGGGCGAAATACGATACGACGTTTCTGCCTGTGTATTCCAAGCAGGTGCTCGAGTCCTTTCGCAAGCTCAAACTGGACCACGAGACCTTCATGCTGCCCTGCGCGCATTACACCACCGGCCGCTTCCCGTTCAACATCCTGGACGGGGTCACCATGTGCCGGTTCCTCGATCGCAAGCTGTAGCGGCGCTTCTTCCGCAGTGGACCCGTTCAACGAGTTGCTACAATGACCGCCGTAGGCATACAAGCCAAGGAGGCAATCATGGAACGGCCTGGCGCGACGACCTTCAAAGGCAGTCCTCTCACTCTCGTGGGGCCCGAATTGAAGACCGGTGAGAAAGCCCCGAATTTTGCTCTCACCGACACCACGCTGCAGAACGTGGACCTGGCGAAGACCAGCGGGCAAGTGCGCATCTTCAGCGTGATCCCCTCGCTCGACACGCCGGTTTGCGACATGCAGACCAAGCGCTTCAACGAAGAAGCGGGCAAGCTGCCGAACGTGAAGATCTACACCATCAGCATGGATCTTCCGTTCGCCCAGAAGCGGTGGTGCACCAGCTTCGGCGTGGACAACGTGGTCACCCTCTCCGACCACAAGGACGCGTCCTTCGGGTCCAACTACGGCACTTTGATCAAGGAGTGGCGCGTGGAGAGCCGGGCGATCTTCGTTCTCGACCGGGACGACACCGTGAAGCACGTGGAGTATGTCAAGGAAGTCGCGGAGCACCCGAATTACGATGCGGCGCTCGCGGCGGCAAAGTCGCTCGCCTAGATGTATGGTGGTCCGGCCGCGGCGCTGGCGTCTCTCGCCGCGGCCTCCCTTCCCCTCCTGGCCTGCTACTCGGTGGGCCGCTTCCTGCTCCGAACGTCCGTGGGCGTGCCGCGCGTCGTCGCGCTGGCGGTGGGCGCGCCCGTAGTCAGCTTCGCCGTCTTTTTGCTCCTGCTCGCCGGCCTCGCTTCTCCCTGGTCTCTCGGCGCGGTCGCGCTGGCCGCCCTCTTGCTGTGGCCGTTGGGTCGCTGGAAGCCCGAGCCCGTGGCGGCCGACCGCTGGATCCTGGCCGCGGCCGCGCCCTTCGCCTTCTATTACCTGATCCACGCTCTGGCGCCCGAGATTCAGCCCGACGGCATCACCTACCATCTCGGCATCGTCAAGGAGTGGCTTCGCACCGGAGGCTTTGGGGAGCGCGTCACCTTCTATGAGATCCTCCCCCTCGGGATGGAAACGCTGTTCGCCATCGCTTACGGTCTGGGCGGAGGACCGGCCGCGAAGCTCACCCATTTCGCGTTTCTTCTCGCGGCGTTTCCCCTCATCTGCGCGACGGGCGCCCGACTGGGGTTGAGCGCCCGGTCCGCCTCCATCGCCGCAGCGCTCTATTTCACCGCTCCCGTCGCCGCCGTTTCGGGCACGTCCACTTACACCGACGCCGGCCTGGTCTTCTTCGCCCTCGCCGCCTTTCACTTACTCCTCACTGGCGGGCCCTCCGGCTGGGCCGCCGGGTTCTGTTATGCCATCAAACTCACGGGCGCCGTCGTGCCATTGGCTGCGTTCTGGCCGGCCCGGCGAAAGATCTGGTTCGCCGCCGCCGCGGCCGTCTCCATCGTTCCCTGGCTGGCGCGTGCGCTCGCCTGGACGGGAAACCCGGTTGCTCCCCTGCTCAACGCGGTCTTCCCCAACCCCTCCTTTGCTCCGCAGACGGCGGAGATCTGGTCTTACGACCTGCACTGGTGGCGAGCGCCGCTGGAACTCACTCTCTTCGGCGAGAAACTCAACGGCGCCCTCGGCCCCGCGTTTCTAGGCGCGCCCGTGGCCCTGTGGGCGCTCCGGCGGAGGCAGGGACAATGGCTCCTCGGCGCGGCTCTCCTGCTTGCCTTGCCCTGGGCCGCAAACCCCGGAACACGCTTCCTGCTGCCCGCCCTCCCGTTTGTCGCCCTGGCGATAGCGTTGGTGCTTCCCTGGCGCTTCGCGGTGGTCCTCCTGGCCATCCAAATGGCCGGCGCGGCGCTCATCGACCGGCCCGCCGCCTGGCGACTGAGGGGACTCCCCTGGGCCGCGGCGCTCGGGATCGAATCTCCCTTCGACTATCTCCGTCGCGAATTGTGGGCGTTCGAGGTTACTGAGTTAGTGAACGCTCACGTAAAGCCCGGCGAACAGTTACTCGATCTGGTAACCGCTCCCTGGGCATACCTGAACGCCACTCCGGTGGTGCCGTGGCAGTCCGCGGCCGGCGAGCGCCTCAAGGCCGCCCTCGAACTGGGCGCGGGTTCGCAGCGGCTCTCCCAACTGCGCCTGGAATGGCCGGAAACGAAGCTCACCGGCCTTCGCCTGGTCCACCGTGGCGCCGGCGGCCCATGGAACCTTCACGCCGTCGAACTCGCCCGCGCCCATGAGACCATCCGCCTGAAACGCGGCTGGGAGTTGGACGCCAGCCCCAACCCCTGGGAATCTCCGTATGCGCTCGATCGCAATCCTGCCACCCGCTGGACCACGTGGGTCCCCGCTGAAGACGGCGACTTCTGGCAAGTTCTCTTCCCGTCCGACGAAACGCTGACCGCGGTCACCGTCACCTGCCACGGACGGCCCTTGATCGAACTCCTGGGCCGGGTAGCCGGCGGTAAGTGGCGGCGCCTCGGCGGAGGATTCGTCGAGCAGCCAGCGCCGGAACTGAACCTGCGCTCCGCCGCCGCACGCTACCTCAAGAGCCAGGGGATTCGCTGGATTCTCACGCCGGCCGGCACGGACGGGTACGGACCGCTCGGCGAGAAACTGATTGATCGCAAGCAGGACTGGGGTTTCACCGAAGCCGGCACCGCCAGAAACAACGTTCTGCTACGAGTGGACTAACTTCGCCGCGATATCCTCGGCGATTTGCCGCCCGTGAAAGCGTCCGTTCTCGATGAAGATCTCATTGGTGTGCATCCCGGCGACGATCACACCCGCCAAATAAATCCCGGGCGCCGCGCTTTCGAACGTCTCCGGAT
Organism: Bryobacteraceae bacterium; assembly: GCA_031969915.1. Taxonomy (GTDB): domain Bacteria; phylum Acidobacteriota; class Terriglobia; order Bryobacterales; family Bryobacteraceae; genus DALYJJ01. Next base: position 20,741 of record DALYJJ010000111.1, read on the forward strand.
TTGTCTTG
>DALYJJ010000112.1:0-8595 GCA_031969915.1 Bryobacteraceae bacterium
ACGCCAACATGATGCCGAGCGCGATCAGCGTCAACAGGGGGCTGATGCGGAAGAGAACCACCAGCGCCACCGCCGCCGTTACCAGTCCTCCAAGAAACTCCACCAGGCCGGTGCCCACCAGGTTGCGGACTCCCTCGACGTCGCTCATGATGCGCGAGACCAGCGTGCCGGTCTTGTTCGCATCGTAGTAGCCGACGGGCAAACGCCCCACGTGCTCCTGCACTTTGCGCCGCAGTTCCGCGATCAGACGCTGCGCGGACTTCGAGAGCAGTTGCGTCAAAGTGTATTGCGTCACCGCCTGAAGCGCCGTGGCAGCCACCACCGCGGCTACCAGGGGCGTCAGCAGGTCGTACTGGCGGCGGCCGATCACGTCGTCGATCAGGAACTTGCTGGAGGCGGGCAGCACCAGGCCCGCCAGGCGGCTGATGCCGATGAGCAGTAGCCCCAGCAGCAGCACGCTTCGGCGGGGGCGGATGAGATCCCGCAAATCGGGCCAGATATCGCGCAGCCGCTCTAGGGTAGAGCGCTTAGCGCCCTCCCCCTCTTTGTCCGTGCTACGGGGTCGCATGCCCTTCCCGCCGCGGGTTTCGCTGAACCTCAATGTGTTGATCCCCTTTGCTTTCAGGATAGCGGTACCCGGGTACTAGTAACCGATGAACCGGGGTCCCATTGTTGCCAGGGTGGCTAGCCGTCATGATGCTGTCATGACGTTCGGCACGTTCGTGGATCTATACGAGGTTCTTCAGGTCAGCGCCAACGCGGACACGGAGATGATTCATCGCGTCTATCGACTGCTCGCGCAGCGCTATCATCCGGACAACACGGAAACCGGCGACCTCGCCATGTTCCGGCGCCTCACCGAAGCGCACAAGATCCTCGTCGACCCCGAAACGCGCGCCGCCTACGACCTGCAGTACCGCGCCGAACGCAAGCGGTTCTGGCAGATCTTCGACTCGGCCGCCGCCAGCGCCGAAGGCCCGGAGGCGGAACGCCGCAAGCGCGCCGGCATCCTCAGCCTTCTGTATCGCAAGCGCGTGATGTCGCCGGAAGCCGCGCAGATCTCGATCCCGGAACTCGAAGACCTGCTCGGCGTGCCCCGCGAGCACATGGAGTTCGCGCTCTGGTATCTGAAGGAGAGCGGTCAGGTCACCCGCACCGACAGCGGGAAGTTCGCAATCACCCTGCGGGGTGTGGACGCCGCCGAATCGGTGCCCGAACAGCCCTTGATCATCCGCAAGCGGATTGAAGCCGCGGCGTAAGTCCGGCCTGGCCCGTACTTTTTCAGATGTAGTACATCAACTCCGCTCCGCGCTCGCATTCCGCCCGTGCCTCATCCGCCCGCCGGCATGCGTCCGCCAACGACGTTCCGTCCAGGATCCGCGCCGTCTGGTCGCGGATCTCCCGCATCACCAGCCGCGTCTCGCAGTACCGGTCGTCTTCGCACTCGTCGCACTTCTGCCGCTCCGGCTCGCTGGCGCACGGCAGAGGACCCAACGGACCTTCTACCAGGCGGATCACCTGGCCCAACGTCACGAGCCGCGGATCTTCAGCCAGTTGGTACCCTCCGCCCTTCCCCTTCTTGCTCGCCACCAGACCCTTCGCCTTCAGCTTCAAGAGGATTTGCTCCAGGAACTTCTTCGGGATCCGTTCGTGGGACGCCAGCTCAGAAATCAGCAGCCACCGGCCTCTCGCCCGGGCCAGCGCATACAGCGCCCTCAGTGCATACTGAGTCTTCTTCGACAGGGTTCGCATCGTGGCGGTTCGCCTGATTCTCCCACGCCCGCTCCTCTCCCGCACCTGCAGCTCGAAACACGATTAAGCCGATCTAATTAGTAGTTTGTTCTTGACGGATCAGATTAAACGTACTATTGTCGATCTATGAAGTCGTTTAACAGGCGCTCGGGCAGTCCCGACTTCATCCCCCCCTACCGCTCCGGGCGTTGTTGTTGATCCTCTGTCCCTCACACACTGCCAAGTCTTTTATTAGAAACGGAGATCTTCAATGTACCCTTGGTCCGAAAGCATTCCACTCGGCCCCTATTTGGCCTCTGTGTCTCAGCTCCTCCAGAGCGGGTCAGATCCCGCCGTCGTGATGGGCCAAATCGAAGTCCTCACGCGGAGTCAGCTCCCGACGGTGGCGCTCACCCTCTCGTTACGCCTCGGGCAGTCCCGTACGCTGTGGCTCCGGGTTCCTGCGGATCCGGCTCCGAACCCCGCGACGTTTGTCCATCAGCAGCCCCTCGCCTCGAAGCGGGGAACCCATGGTCAAATTGCGGTGGAAGTGTTCTCCTCGCCGCCCGGCCCTGCTGAGTGGCTGAAGGCGACGGAGGTTCTGGCACGATTGTTTTCGGTTTATGCCGACCAATGGCTCTTGGTGGAGCAGAATCGCGAACTTGCCCACGCTCGCGATCAACTCGCGCGCACGCTGGAAGAACACAAGCTCATTTCCCGGGCGGCCGGGCGGGTGTAGGCGTGGCGCCGTTTGCCGTTCGAGGAGGCCGCCGCTTGGCTGCGGCGGGAGGCGCTGCACCGGCACGTCGGCGTAGGCTTGCTCGCCGCCAGCCTGATCCGCTCGGACCGGCCCGATGGGGAGCCTATCCCCGGAGACCCGGGAAGGGACTTCGCAGCGGCATGACGCGCCTGCGCCAAGTCACTCGCCGCGCCGCGGGCCGGGCATTGCCGGCCGGAACAGGAAAGGTCGCCCAACCATGAAGCTTATGAATTCCCCGGTCATCTTCTTCACTCTCGCCACTTCCCTCCTGGCCGTGCCGCAGGACCGCCTCCCCACCTTATGGGACGCAACGGTGATCGTCGGGGGCCTCACCATTCCCTTCCGCCTCGAGATCACGCATGCGGGCGCGGCGGTCTCCGGAGCCTTCTTCAATGGAGATGAGCGTGTCCGCTCCACCGCCGGCTCCTTCGAAAACGGCCGGTTGACCCTGGAGTTCGCCCACTACGCCACCACGCTCCAGGCCAAGTGGGACGGGACCGCGCTGACCGGCGCGTATCACCGTAACGGTGGCTCGACGCGCCCGCCCTATCCTTTCCAGGCGACTCCGTACCAGCGAACCGCGGCGTCGGCCGACGGCGAAATCCCAGACATCGCTGGTCTCTGGGAGCTTACGGTCAACAGCCCGAAAGGAGAATCCGCGTGGAAGTTCAACGTGCGCCAGTCCGGCCCGGAGGTTGCCGCAATCATCTTACGCATCGACGGCGATACCGGAACGCTCGCCGGTTCGTATCGCGACGGCAGGTTCGTGCTCAGCCATTTCTCCGGTGCGCGCCCGAATCTCGTCGAAGTCACGGCCAACGCCGGCGGAACCCTCACCGTCGTCCAGAACGCGAAGAGCGCCTACCGTGCGGTCAGGAGCGCCGCCGCTCGTGCCCAGGGCCTGCCGGAGCCCGCCGACCCCACTCGCTGGACCAGCGTGGCCGACGCCAGCCAGCCCCTTCGCTTCACCGCCCCTGACCTCAGCGGGCGGCCCATTTCCGAGAGCGATCCGTTATTCCAGGGCAAAGTCGTGCTCCTCAACATCACGGGTAGTTGGTGTCCGAACTGCCACGACGAAGCACCTTTCCTCGCCGACCTTTACCGGAAGTACCGGCATCGGGGTCTCGAAATCATTGCCCTGTCCTTCGAAGAAGCGGAGCAACTTCAGCAGCCCGACCGGCTCAAGGCCTTCGTCCGAACCTATGGCATCGAGTACACGGTTCTGCTCGGCGGCACGCCGGATGACGTCAAGGCCAAGCTTCCCCAGGCCGTCAACCTCAACACCTGGCCGGCGACGTTCTTCATTGGCCGGGACGGCCTGGTCCGCGGTGCGCACGCGGGGTTCGCCAGCAGAGCCGCCGGCCCGGAGCATGAGCGCGTCAAGGCAGACTTCGTCGCGAAGGTGGAGAAACTGCTCGTGGAGACTGTCCGCGAGGCGAGGTAGGGCATGGTGCCGAGACCCCGTCCCGCCCGCCTCCTCAGCCTCCTTGCGGTCGCCGCCGCAGGCCTGCCGCTCGCGGCCCAATCCGGAAGCGCCGCGCTCACTGGAGCCATCTCCGATCAGACCGGTTCCGCCATTCCTGCCGCGCGCATTCAAGTAGTGAACGAGGACTCCGGCACCCGGTTTGAAACGATCGCCGGTGAGGGTGGCCTGTTCCGCGTCCCCTCGCTCCTCCCCGGCCGCTACCGAATTGCAGTCTCCAAGCCGGGCTTCGACACGCTCGTGCGCCCAGGACTGGTTCTCACTACCGGCCAGACCACGGTCGTCGACCTCACAATCTCGGTTGGCGCGACCAGCGAAACCGTCACCGTGCAGGAAGCCGCGCCGCTCACCGAGACTCAATCCCAAAGTGTCGGCCAGACCATCACCCGCCGGATGGTCGCCAGCCTGCCGATGCCGAACCGCGCCGCCTCCTCCCTGGTCTCCCTTGCGCCTGGAGTCGTGATGATCGACCCTGGCCAGGGCGCTGAGAACTACCCGGTCTTCAGCGTCGCCGGGGGCCGCGGCCGTAACCAGCACTTCTCACTGGACGGCGGCAATGCCACGAACGCCAGTGGCCTAACCCGCCCGCAGCAGATGACCAGCCTGCCCATGGACGCCATGCAGGAGTTCCGGGTGCTGAGCAACAACTACTCCGCCGAGTACGGCCATTCCGCGGGAGGCGTGATCACGCTGACCACACGATCCGGCGGCAACAGCTTTCATGGCAGCGTCTTCGAATACGTCCGAAACAGCGTCCTGGACGCCCGCAACTTCTTCGCGGCTGACAGGCCGCCGCTGCGCATGAACCAGTACGGCTTCGCCGCCGGGGGGCCCATCCGCCGCGATCGCACTCACTACTTTGTCTCCTGGGAAGGAACCCGGCAGGGATCGAGCACCACGCCCCTGCAGACCGTGCCTAGCCTCGCCCAGCGGGAAGGCGACTTCTCCGCGTCGCACAACGCTGCCGGCCGGCCGGTTGCGATCTACGATCCGGCCACTACCGCGGGCCGCGACCGGCAGCCCTTTCCAGGCAACCGCATCCCGGCTCACCGCCAGGATCCCGTCTCCCGCGCCGCCCTCGCCTACTGGCCAAACCCCAACCGGCCGGCTTCCGGTGAGGCAAACAACTACAGCGCCAACAATCAATCACAGCTCTCTCGGAACATCCTCGTCGCGAAGCTCGATCACAAGCTCCGTGATCGCCACCACCTCACCACCCGCTACTATCTCAACGACGCCTCGAACGAGAACCAAGGCACCTTCACCCGGCCGGAAGCCGATCCCAACGCCAACGTCACGGCAATTCGCGTTCAAAGTCTGCTGGCAAGCCATACCGCCGTCCTGCGCCCCAACCTGGTCAACGATCTCAAGGTCACGTTTTTTCAGCGTAAGTTCACCGACCGCCGCTTCGGGTGGGACCAGGACCTGGCCGGCTCACTCGGTCTCCGCGGTGTCAGCAAGACCGCGTTCCCGAACTTCGCTCTGCCCGGCTACACCGCCCTTAGCGCGCCGCCCGGCCGCGTGCAGACGCCGATTCGGGATACCCAGTTCCTCCAGGCTCTCTCCTGGTTCCGCGGCGGCCACTCCCTCAAGACCGGCTTCGAGCACCGCCGCGCCGCCAACAATGAGGTGCGCGATCGGGGCTCGTCCGGAATCTTCCAATTCGTCCCGCAGTACACCAGCCTTCCCGGCGTGGCCGGCACGGGCGACAGCATGGCCACGTTTCTGCTCGGCGGTGCGAATTCTGCCGCAATCCAGATTTCCGATCGCATCGCCACGCGCGCCTACTACCTCGCAGGATACATCCAGGACGATTGGCGGGTCTCCAGCCGTCTCACCGTGAATCTGGGGCTTCGCTGGGAGACCGAACTGCCCCGGCGCTCCCCCGACAACAGCCAGAACACCTTCGATCCGCTGCGGCTGAATCCGGTCAGCGGAACCCCCGGGGTGGTCCGCTTCTCCGGCCGCGACGCGGTGCCGCGCACCGCGTTTCGCACCGACTGGAACAACTACGGTCCCCGCGTCGGCTTCGCCTACCGCCTCCCGCTCCGCAGGGAAACCGTCGCCCGTGCCGCCTTTGGAGCCTTCTTCGGCTCCACGGTGAGCAACACCGTAGGCGATACGGCCTCTGCCGGTTTCTCCAGTTCCGCCACGCTGGTCGTCCCGCAAGCCGAGTTCCTCACGGCCCTTGATCTGCGGAATGGCTTCCCCGCCATCGTCCGTCCGCCCCTCACCGACGCTTTCGGCGCGGTGGCGGCCGGACTGCGACCCATCCTTTCCGTGGGCTTTTTCAAACCCGATCAGGCGGCCCCGGTTTCTTTGCAATACAACTTCAACATTCAACGCGAGGTCGCACGGGAAACCGTCGTCGAACTCGGCTACATGGCCAACGTCAGCCACCGCCTCACCGCCAACGACCTTTCCTTGAACCAGGTGCCCCACAATCTTATGGGTCCAGGAGACGCTCAGCTTCGCCGCCCATTTCCTCAATTCTCCAACGTCTACTGGATCAACCCGTCCATCGGCGACTCCACCTACCACAGCGGCTACGCCCGCCTCGAGCGCCGGTTCGATCGCGGTTTCTCGCTCCTTGCCCACTACACGTTTTCGAAGTTCATCGATGACGTCGCCGGCGCGGACGAATACGGCGATCCCGGAAGCTACATGGACGCCTACAACCGCAGACTCGACAAGTCGCTCAGCGGATCTGATGTCCCACACCGCTCCGTCGTCACCGCGCTCTGGCAGACGCCCGCCTTCCACTCCCGATCCGCCACCGTCCGCCGAGTTGCCGCGTCCTGGCAGATCGGCCTGCTGGCCACTGTGCAGAGCGGTGCGCCCTTTACCGTGGTCGCCGCTGCGAACACCACCAACGCATTCACCGCCGGCCCGTTGCGGCCCAATTTGATTCGCGCCGCTCGTCTTCCCCTGGCGGAACGCACACTCGTTCGGTGGTTCGACACCGGAGCCTTTGTGGCGCCGGCTCCGTTCCTGTTTGGCAATTCCCCTCGCGCCGGACTGCGCGGGGACGGGGTACAGACCGTCGACGCCACGCTCGCGCGCGAATTCCCGCTCACCGAGCGTTACCGACTCGACTTCCGCGGCGAGTTCTACAACCTCCTCAACCACGCCAACTTCGAACTTCCCGGCCACGTCCTCGGCGCGGCAAACTTCGGAGCGATCCTGAGCGCCCGTCCTCCGCGGGCCGTCCAACTCGGTCTCCGCCTCACCTTCTGACCAACGCCTTTGAGTCGATGTCCAACGAGGTCAGGCCGCCTTGACGCGCGTTTCGTTCTTTACGGCCTTGACGCCCTTTACTTTCTTGGCGACCTTGTCGACCTTCTGGCGGATCTTCTCGGTCCGCACTTCGCCGCGCACGGTCACGACGCCGTCCTTGACGTCCACCTCGAGCGCGCCGCCCTTGACCTCCGGATCGTTGGCCAGCCGCTGCCGCACCAGGTCGTAGATCTCATCGTCGCTGTGCACCTTCTGGGCAGCCAACACGAGCGGCGCCAGCGCGGTCAGGAAAACTCTGCGTTTCATTCTTCCGTGCTCCCGAGACCGGCCATCGAACGCCAGTCTAGCTCATTCAAGAACGGCTCGCTATCGCGCCAGCGGGGGCGCACTTTCACGAACAACTCGAGATAAACCTTCCGGCCGAGCAGCGTCTCAATCTCCCGCCGCGCGGCCGTTCCCACGGCCTTCAGCATCGCTCCACCCTGGCCGATGACGATCTTCTTCTGCCCCTCGCGCTCCACATAGACGGTGGCCAGGATCCGCGTCAGCTTCTCTGTTTCCTCCCACTTGTCAACCATCACCGCCGAAGCGTGGGGGACCTCCTGGCGCGTGCCGAGGAGGATCTGTTCGCGAATCAGTTCCGCGGCCAGGAATCGCTCCGGCTGGTCGGTAACGTAGTCTTCGGGAAAGTACGCGGGTCCCTCGGGCAGCCGCTCCAGAATCAGGCGCTTCAACTCCGGGAGGTTTTCGCCCGTGAGCGCGGAGACCGGCACGTACGCCTCAAAGGGAAACAGCTCGCGATACCTCTCCAGGACGGGGAGCAGCCGGTTCTTGTCTTTCACCCGGTCGATCTTGTTCGCCACCAGGAAAATGGGCGTCTCCGCGCGGCGCAGGATGTCGACCGCCTGCGCATCGTCTTCGGCGAAGGGAGCCGAGGCGTCGGCCACGTAGAGCAGCAGATCGCGACCGTCGAGTGCTGCGCGCACCGCCTCCATCATGCGCCGGTTGAGCGGGTTGTCCGAGCGGTGAATGCCCGGCGTGTCGAGGAAGACCGCCTGTGCGCCGGGTTCGCTGAGGACGCCCTGAATGGACGTGCGGGTGGTCTGGGGCTTATCCGCGACAATCGCCAGCTTCTGCCCGACAAGCGCATTCAGCAGCGTCGACTTGCCGGCGTTCGGCCGTCCGGCGATGGAAACGAAACCGCTCCTATGCGCGCTCATCGGCCTTTCCGTTCTCTCCGTTGCTTTTCGGCGGAACCTTGGAGATACGCACTCTCTCCACGCGCATCTCGTTTCCGGCCAGAACCTCCAGGCGCAGGCCTCCGCGTTCCACGGATTCGCCCGCCGAAGGCACCCGGCCGGCCCATTCCGTCACCATTCCGCCC
>DALYJJ010000112.1:8623-20232 GCA_031969915.1 Bryobacteraceae bacterium
GTGGACTCGATTTCCGCTTCCGGCCGGAAGCCGATGAGGTCTTCCAGGTGATCCACGTCGAAGCTGCCTGAGACAACAAACGATCCACTCGCCTCCACCGTCACGTCGCGCGCCGGCTCATGTTCGTCGCGGATCTCGCCGAGGATCTCTTCCACCAGGTCTTCCATCGTCGCCAATCCCGCCGTGTTGCCGTATTCATCCACCACCATGACCATATGCAGGCCGCCGGTCTGCATCTCTTTCAGCAGGTCGGCGCCGGACTTGGTCTCCGGCACGAACTTGATGGGACGCACCAACTCGCGCACCAGCCTCCGCTTGCGGCGCTGCTCGTCGCTTTCGAACATCATGTCCTTCACGTGCACGAAACCGACGATCTTGTCGATGGTCCGGTCGAACACGGGAATGCGCGAGTATTGCTCGTGGAAGACCAGTTGGCGCAGATCTTCGAGCGTGCGGTCGTGGGCGATGGCCACGATGTTCGGCCGGGCGGTCATCACCTCGCGGACCTGCTTGTCACCGAAGGCCACCACGCTCTGAATGAGCTTCCGGTCTTCCTCCTCGATGATCCCTTCCTCCGTGCCGGCGTCGATCAGCGCCTCGATGTGTTCGCTGGGATCGGAGGACTGTTCGGCCGCTTCCGCGCCCCCCCGCAACTCGGCCAACGACTGAAAGAGGTCGAGGGTCCAAACCAGCGGCTTCATGGCAAAGGCCAGCGCCCGGAGCAGCGGCACGACGGGCCCGGCCCAGCGCCCCGAGGTCCGCTTGTAGAGCGTGGGAGGCGTGACGTAGCAGGCCACGACCATGCCCAGCCACGCCAGCAAACCCGCTTCCAGGAACGTCTGCCAGAGCGGGGCGTTGTGTCCCGCCACAATCGCGAACATCACCACGCCGAACAAAACCAAGCTGGTATGTTTCAGCAGCGAAAAGGTAAGAATCCCCGCGTCGCCCTTGAGCCCGAGACGGCCTTCCAGGTGTTCCTTGAAATGTTCCAGGGCGGCCGACTCCCTGGTCCGCAGGCGCACGGACTCAAGGTACAGCAATTGAATGTACGTGCCCAGGCAGAGCACGGCGGCCAGCAGGACGGCGGAAACGATGAGCAGCGGCGTCATGCCCCGGCTCTCTCGATCAAGCCGCCGGGGAGGCCGAGTTTTTCCCGCCACCGGCGTTCGGCGAGCGCCATCTTGCCGCGATCGCGCTCGTGGTCCATGCCCATCAGGTGCAGCACGCCGTGCAGCAACAGAATGCAGATCTCGGTCTCCACCGGGTGTCCATACTCGGCGGCCTGCGCGCGGGCGCGATCGGCGGAGATGGCGATCTCGCCCAGCGAGCCGGAGCCGGGCTCGGGGAAGGAGAGGACGTCGGTCGCATAGTCCTTGCCCAGGAACTCGCGGTTCAACCGGCGCAGTTCCGCGTCGTCGGAGATCAGGCAGGTGTACGGCGCACCGGAAACCTGTTGGCGCACCGTCCGGGCGAAGGCGGCCACAGCCGCGCGGCGCAGGTCCCGCGGAGCGCGACGGTAGATCACTAGCGGAGGTTGCTCGCCGGAGTCCATAATCAGGCGCCGGGCGCTTCCAGTTCGCCAGGCGCGGCGTCCGGAGCGGCGGGCGGCCCGTCCGGCGCGGGCGCGTCCGGGACCAGACGCAGCGAAAGCTGGCGCGCGGAGGCGTCGTTGAACTTCTCGTACGCTTTCACGATCCGCTGCACCAGCGAATGGCGCACCACGTCTTTGTCGTCGAAATAGACGAAGCTGATGCCCTCCACCCCGCGCAGCACATCGATGGCGTCCAGCAGGCCGCTCTTCCGTCCCAGCGGAAGGTCGATCTGCGTGATGTCGCCGGTCACTACCATCTTCGAATTGAAGCCCACGCGGGTGAGCACCATTTTCATCTGCTCGGCGGTTGAGTTCTGCGCCTCGTCCAGGATGATAAAGCTGTCGTTGAGCGTGCGCCCCCGCATGAACGCAATCGGCGCCACCTCGATCACATTCCGCTCAAGCAGCTTCTCTACTTTATCGGAATCCAGCATGTCGTAGAGCGCATCGTAGAGCGGCCGCAGATAGGGGTCCACTTTCTCCTGGAGCGTTCCCGGCAGAAAGCCCAGCTTCTCGCCCGCTTCCACCGCCGGACGGGTGAGAATGATCCGCGCCACGCGTTTCGCCAGATACGCCGACACCGCCATCGCCACCGCCAGGTAGGTCTTACCCGTGCCCGCCGGACCGACGCCGAACACCATGTCGTTGCGCTCAATCACGTCCAGGTACTTGCGCTGATTGAGTGTCTTCGGAGCCAGCACTTTCTTGCCGAAACTGCGCTGCCTGCCGCTTTCCACCAGGCCGCGAAGCGAGGTGTCCCCATCCGAGGTCACTACCCGGAGGTAACTGTTCAGGTCGCCGTTGTTGAAGACGTGCCCCTCGCGGATAAGCGAGAAGTAGTCGTCGAGGATCCTTCCGGCGCGCGAGGTGGCCCGCTCGTCACCCTCGATCTCGAGAGAGTCGTTGAGCAGCCTCGTCGTCACGCCGAGGTTGTCCTCTAAAACACGGATGTTCTCATCGCGGGTCCCGAAAAGGGATTCAATCCCGCGGCTGATCTGCACGGAGAGTTTCATTCGTCAGGCAATCGGGTGATCACGGATGCCATGCGCAAGGGCACGGAATGAAAGCGGTGAAGGTGTGCTGGCGGAACAAAGCAGGGACAGGGTGGCTTACCAGAATCGCCGATCCGCGCGCGCGGAACGATCTCACCATCCTGTCCCAGAGTACCTCAGGAGGGGCGTAAATGCAACGATGTATTGGGTTTGTAACTAGCCTAGCCCCGCGAAAGGCCCGGCAGCAGGGTCGCCGGCCCAAGCCGGCCGGCGTGCTTCTCCATGCGCGCACGCAGTTCCGTGCGTGCCCGTAGCAGCCGGCTCTTCGCCGCCGCCACTGAGATTCCCAGCCGTTCGGCCACGTCCGGCATCGGCAACTGCTCCACGTCGCGAAGCAGAAACACACTCCGCAGCAGCGGCGGAATGCGCCGGATCTCCTTGTGCAGGACCTCGGCGACCTCGTGGCGGCCGAGCATCTCCTCGGGCGAATCCGTCCGATCCGGCAGTTCGAGAGTCCCCACTTCGTCCCCGATCATTGCGTCGTCGATATAGAGGAACTTCGCGCGCCGCGTCTGCCGCAACCGCATCAGGCACTGGTTCACGACGATGCGCGTCAGCCACGTTGAGAACTTCGCGTCTTTCTGAAACTGCCCGATGTGCTCAAAGGCTTTCCAGCATGCATTCTGCACTTCGTCTTCCGCGTCGGACTGATCCCGGAGTATCGAAAGCGCGAGTTTCTTGCAAGAATTGTAGTGGCGCTGGATCAATTCGGCGAAGGCACGGTCGTCACCTTGCTGCGCAAAGTTGACCAGTTCGTCATCGGCGAACGACCCGAACTGTGTGTGCTGGTTTTGCATCTGGCCCCTCTTCCTTGAGTCCAATAGACGATCTATGAACGACGTTACCAGGGGCGATGGGGCAAAGCCAGAGGCTACGGAAAGTCATTTCAGCAGGGAAGAAAGTTTAGCCTGTGAATTAACCTCTGATAAAGTAGACTTTGGCATGACTGAATATCGGGAGACCAGTGAGGAGACCGTTCGACGTGTCCTCTCCTCCTACGAGCTGGGCCGCAAGCTCCGCCAGCTCCGCCTCCGCAAGAAGATTGCGCTGGTCGATCTCGGCAAGCACACCGGCCTTTCGGCGTCCATGCTGTCGCAGCTCGAAAACGGGAAGCTGATTCCCACGCTGCCCACCCTGGCGCGCATCGCCATGGTGTTCGACGTGGGCATCGACCACTTCTTCTCCGACCGGAAGAAGCGTTCGCTGTTTTCGATCATCCGGGCCGGCGAGCGCATGCGCTTCCCGGAGCGAGCCGATTCGCCGGTGCCCCAGTTCTTCTTCGAATGCCTGGCCTTCTCCGCGCAGGATAAGAGCCTGCAGGCATACCTGGCCGAGTTCCCGCGCCGCGAGGCGGAAGAAATCGTGGCCCACTTTCACGACGGCGCGGAGTTCATGTTCGTGATCGAGGGCCAGTTGGCCATCCGCTACGGAGACGAGGAGCACGTTCTCAAGGCGGGCGACAGCGTCTACTTCGATTCGTCGGAAGCGCACGGTTACCGCGGACTGGCCAAGACTCCGGCGAGGGCGCTGGTGGTGACCACACCGCCCCGACTGTAAGATCTTCCACACATCGGCCCGGCGGTGTTGATACTGTATCGAGGTGACCATCGCCATCGCTGCCGACCACGCGGGGCTGCCGCTGAAGCAGGAATTGGCCGTCCGCCTCCAGAAGTCGGGGCGCGACGTCCTGGACCTGGGAGCCCATCAGTACGACCCCAACGACGACTACCCGGACTTCGCGGTGGCGGTTGCCACGGCGCTGCTGGACGGGCGTGCGCAGCGGGGCATCCTGGTGTGCGGAAGCGGCGTCGGGGTGACCATCGCGGCCAACAAGTTTCGCGGCATCCGCGCCTGCCTGTGCCACGACACCTATTCGGCGCACCAGGGCGTGGAGCATGACAACATGAACGTGCTGGTGCTGGGCAGCCGGGTGATTGGGCCGGCCCTGGCGTGGGACCTGGTGAACGACTTTCTGGACGCCGAGTTCAGCGGCGAGGACCGGCATATCCGGCGGCTCACCAAGATCCAGGCGCTTGAAACCTAAACGTTTTCCGGCCCGGCGGCGTCAGTACCTGTGTGACTCGGATTCTGCCTTGGGCGCTTCTCTGGGCGGCTGGTGCGGCGTGCGCGCAAGCGAACCCGGACCCGGCGCTGAAGAAGCTGCTCAGCCTGGTGGAGCGCCGGTACAACTCCGCGCGAACCATCCAAGTCGAATTCGAGCAATCGGTTACGGCCCCCGGGCGGCCGCGGCGGACGGAGCGCGGGAGCCTCGCCCTGCGCAAGCCGGGCCGGATGCGCTGGGACTACTCCTCGCCCCAGGGCAAGCTGTTTCTCTCCGACGGCAAGCACCTCTACTTCTACTCGCCGGCCACCAACCGGGCCGAAAAGAGCAAGCTGAAGGAGAGTGAAGACCTGCGCGCGCCGCTCGCCTTCCTCCTGGGCAAGCTCGACTTCGACCGCGACTTCCGGAACTACCAGACCAGGATGGACCACGCGCTCACGGTCATCTCGGCGGAGCCGAAGAACAACCGGCTGCCGTATCGCGCGGTTGAGTTCACCGTGAGCGCCGCGGGCGAAATCCAGAAGCTGGCGGTCACCGGCCAGGACAACTCGATCTCGGAGTTCCGCTTCGACGCCGAGCGCGTCAACGGGGCGGTGAACGACGCTCTGTTCAAGTTCCAGTTGCCGCCGGGCGCCCGCCTGGTGGAGACAGCCGCGACGGGCGAGGAGCAGCAATAAGGCCATGCCCGAGTTCGCGGTGAAATACGCCGACGCGCGGGGCGAGATCCGCCAGCAGGTGATCGAAGCGCCCTCCGAACAGGACCTGCGCGACCGCTACAACGCGCAGGGCTTCCTGGTGTATTCGATCCGCGCCCGGCAAGGCCTGGCGGGCATGGGGCCGCGCTCGCGCAAGCTGGACGTCGAGAAGTTTCTGATATTCAACCAGCAGTTCGTCACGCTGATCCGCGCCGGGCTGCCGATTCTGAAGGGCCTCGACCTGCTCGCCGACCGCCTCACCGACCCGAAGCTCGGCCGCCACATCAAGACGGTTCGCGACGAGGTGAAGCACGGCACGCTGCTCTCCGACGCCTTCGCCCGCCAGGGCGTGTTCCCGCCCATGTACGTCACCTCCGTGATGGCGGGCGAGAAGAGCGGATCGCTCGGGGAGGTGATGGAGCGCTACATCGCCTATCAGAAGCTCGCGCTTTCGGTGCGCAAGAAGCTGCTGCTGTCCCTGCTCTATCCGTCGCTGCTGATCGTGATGGTCATCGCGATGATCGTCTTCCTGGTGACCTACGTGGTGCCGAACTTCGCCCAGCTCTACGGATCGATGTCCGCGCAGTTGCCGGCCATGACGCAGATCCTGATTGCGGTGGGCACCACGGCGCGCAGCTACATCCTGGTGGGCGTGGCCGCGCTGGCCGGCCTGGGTGTGGCGTTCCGGCTGTGGGCGCGGGGCGAATCCGCGCAGTTGAAGATCGACGCCGTGAAACTGCGGCTGCCGGCTTTCGGCGAGATCTGGGTGAAGTACCAGGTGGCGCAGTTTTCGCGCGTGCTTTCGACGCTGTTGATCGGCGGCATACCGCTGGTGCAGGCGCTCGAGACGGCGGCCGAATCGCTCGGAACGCCGCTGCTCAAGAAGGCGCTGGAGAAGTCCAAGCGGATGGTGAAGGAAGGGCAGACGCTTTCCTCGAGCCTGGAGGCCACCAGGGTATTCCCCGGCCTCGCCATCGACATGATCGAGGTGGGAGAATCCACCGGCGCGCTTCCCGCGATGCTGGGCAGCGTCGCGGAGTTCTATGAGGACGACGTCGCCACCCGCATGCAGGCTGTGCTCGCGCTGATCGAGCCGGCGATCATGATCTTTATGGGGATCTTCGTAGCCTTCGTACTGATCGCCCTCTACCTGCCCATCTTCTCGCTCGCCGACACGCTCCAGGGATGAACGCCATGGCCACCGAAACCAGCCGCCTCCAGCAACTCGACCAGGAAGCCACGCAGGCGAAGATGCTCGCCTCGCGCTATCGCTGCGAGTTCGTGGACCTGAAGGAAGCGCGCATCGACCATGAACTGTTCCGGTCCATCCCGGTGGACCTGATGTTCCGCTACAACTTCGTGCCCCTGGCGGCGGGCGAGGGGATCCTGGAGATCGCGCTGGCCGACCCGCGCCACCTCAACCTGATCGACGAGCTCTCCATCCTGCTGCAGAAGAAGCTGCGGGTCAAGGTGGCCACGCTCACCCAGATCTCCGACCTGCTCAAGAAAACCGAGCAGAGCCAGCGCGTGCTGGAGGAAGTCACCGAAGGCTTCACGCTGGACGTGGTGGACGAGGAGAACGCCGACGAGACGCTCTCCATCGACAAGCTGGGCGCCGACTCCGACATCGCGCCGGTGATCAAGCTGGTGGACACCACCATCTTTAACGCCCTGGAGCGGCGGGCCAGCGACATCCACATCGAAACCCGCGACCAGGAAGTGGCCATCAAGTACCGCATCGACGGCGTGCTGCACTACGCCATGCCGCCCATCGCGAAGGACTGGCATTCGACCATCATCTCGCGCATCAAGGTGATGTCCGAGCTCGATATCGCCGAGCGCCGCGTGCCCCAGGACGGCCGCTTCCGCGTCCGCTACAAAAGCCGTCTGATCGACTTTCGCGTTTCGATCATGCCGACCGTGCATGGCGAAGACGCCGTGCTCCGCGTGCTCGACAAGGAGTCGATGAGCGAGAAGTTCGCCAAGCTCACGCTCGACGTGGTGGGCTTCTCCGACGTGGACATCACCAAGTTCCGGCGTTACATCAAGGAGCCGTATGGGATGGTGCTCGTCACCGGTCCCACGGGCTCGGGCAAGACCACCACCCTCTACGCCGCGGTGAACGAAATCAAGAACGACGAGGACAAGATCGTCACCATCGAGGACCCGGTGGAATACCAGATCAAGGGCATCACGCAGATCCCGGTGAATGAGAAAAAGGGACTGACCTTCGCCCGCGGCTTGCGCTCCATCCTGCGCCACGATCCGGACAAGATCCTGGTGGGCGAAATCCGCGACCAGGAAACGGCGCAGATCGCCATCAACGCCGCGCTCACCGGCCACCTGGTCTTCACAACCGTTCACGCCAACAACGTGCTCGACGTGCTCGGGCGCTTTCTGAACATGGGTGTGGAGCCCTATAACTTCGTCTCCGCGTTGAACTGCATTCTGGCCCAGCGGCTGGTGCGCCTGATCTGCGATCACTGCGCGTTCAAGACGCGTTACCCGGAGGAGATGCTGGTGGAGAGCGGCATGGACCCCGCCGCCTGGAGGGACTTCGAATTCACCGAAGGCCGGGGCTGCTTTGAGTGCGGCGGCACGGGCTATCGGGGCCGCACCGCGATTCACGAACTCCTCGACCTGACCGAGCGCATCCGCGAGATGATTCTGGACAAGCGGCCGTCGTCGGAGATCCGCCGCGTGGCGCGGGAAGAGGGGATGACGTTCCTGCGCGAATCGGCACTCGAGCGAGTGCGCCGCGGGTTGACCACATTGAAGGAGATCAACAAGGTCACGTTCATCGAGACCTAGCGCGCCATGTCCTTCTTCCACCAGCTTCGCCACGCGCTCAGCGACCCGCCGCCGGAGTACCTGCTCGAGATCTCCGAAGCCGGCATCGCCATGGCGCGCTCCTCGGCGCCGGGGCAAACGTCGTTCTACGCGCTCGAGCCGGGCGTGCTGACGGTCTCCCCGCTGAAGGACAATGTCGCGCAGCCCGAAGAACTCGCGCGCGCCGTGGCCACGCTGGCGCCGCCCAACGGCAAGAAACGCCGCCGCGCCGCGCTCATTCTGCCCGATTTCTGCACGCGGCTCACGGTGCTCGATTTCGATTCCTTTCCCGGCGACGCCGCCGAACAACTCTCGCTGGTCCGTTTCCGCGTCAAGAAGAGCGTGCCGTTCGACGTCGAATCGGCGGTCATCAGCTTCGCCGCGCAACCGGCGGCGCCGAACAGCAAACGGCGCGACGTGGTGGTGGTGGTGGCGGCTCTCGAAATCGTGGCCAAGTACGAAGCCGCCCTGCGCGCCGCCGCGCTGCACCCGGGCCTGGTAACCGTTTCCACGCTCGCGGCTTTGAACCTGGTCCCGAACACGGGCGGCGCCCCGCTGGTCGCGGCCAAACTCACGGGTCGCGTTCTCACCGTCAGCGCCCTGCATCACAACGTGCTGCGCATGGTGCGCTGCGTGGAGCTTCCCGAGGTGACGCCGAATGAGGTCTTCGGCATCCTGCAGCCGACCATCGCTTATATGGAGGATGAACTCGAACAGCGCCCCGAGCGCGTCCTGTTGTGCGGCTTCGGCGAGCCCGACAGCACGATGCGTTCGGACTGGAAGGCGGAGCTTGACGTGGAGATCGAGGCGGTCCACTCGCGGTTCGGCATCGCCGGCCAAAACAACGCGGGATTGCTCGGCTACATGCAATCCTGGAAGGAGAGCTGACAGCCGATGCCGCGCATCCAGGTCAATCTCGCCAGCGAGCCGTTCCGCCGCGACCGGCCGATCCTGGTTGCTTCGGGGATCGTCGCCGTACTCATGGTGGCCTCGCTCGCGTTCCTGATTTCGCTTTCCGTCTTCGAATCGCGGGAGGTGGCCGAAACCAAGGCCGCTCTCGCCGCCATCGACAAACAGCTTCTGGCCCTCAGCCAGGAACAGGCCAAGATCAGCTCCGCGCTCAGGCAGCCGGAGAATTCGGAAGTACTGGACCGCAACCTGTTCCTGAACATGCTCATCGATCGCAAGAGCGTCAGTTGGACGAAGATCTTTTCGGACCTGGAAAGCGTGGTTCCGCACGATGTGCGACTGGTGCAGGTCCGGCTGAGCCCGCAGTCGAGCACGCTCGACATGGTGGTGGCCGCACAGTCCAGCCAGCCGGTGATCGAGTTCCTGTTGAAGGTGGAGAAGTCGCCGCTGTTCGGCCCCACCACGGTGCAGGCAATGCTGCCTCCTTCCCAGAGCGAACCCCTCTACCGCTACCGCGTGAGCGTGAAATATGAGCAGAAGATTTAGCCTGCCCACACGCTGGACGCGCGATCCCCGCACGCTGGTGCGCGCGGGGCTGGGCCTGCTGCTGGCGGCCAACGTCGCCGCCGCGCTTGTGCTGTTCAAGCCGTGGGGCGGCTCGCCCGAAGACCTGGCGCGCGACCTGGGCGCGAAGCAGAAGCAGTTGCTCACCCAGCAGGCGCAGTGGAAGCGTTCGAAGGTGCTGCTCTCAAAGGTGGAAGCGGCCCGCACGCAGGGCGACGGCTTCGTGGCCACCTACTTCGCGCAGCGGCGCTCGGCGTATCCGCTGCTGGTCGGGGAACTCACCCGCCTCGCGCAGACCGCCGGATTCAAGGCCAAAGAACACTCCTTCGCGGGCGAACCCATTGAGGGCAGCGACACGCTCGAAATGGTGACTATCATCGGCAACTACGAGGGCACCTACTCCGACCTGGTCCAGTTCATTAACGCACTCGACCGGTCGCCGCGCTTCGTGCTGGTCGAGCAGTTGCAGGCCTCGCCGCAGCAGGGCACGCCGATGCTGAACGTGAACCTGCGCATGCACGCGTTTGTGAGGAACGACGGTTCGCCGCCTCTGGAAGCACCCGCGCCGCCGGCCGAAGAGGCCAAGCCTGAAAAGCCGAGAGAGGTGGCCTCGCGATGAAGCTCGGCACAAACGAACCGAAGAAGGTGGCTGCCCTGGCGGTTCTCGCACTGGTTGCCGCCTACGTGCTGATCTTCAGCGGCGACAGCCCCGCGCCCGGTGGGCCGCAGCCTGCCGCGCCCCGCCCCGCCGCCCAGGTTCCGCCCGCCCTCAAGGAGTTCGCTCTGCCCGCCGGTCCGGAATCCGCCGTGCGCCGCGGTGCGAACGTGAGCCGGAATCCGAACCTCACCCAGGAGTTCCGGCCCTCGCTCAAGCCGAAGCGCCCCGAGGACCGGCCCGACCCGCTCACGGCCGATCCCACGCTGCGCCTCGAACGCATGGCGCGCCTCCAGAACATCGGGGCGGAAGGCGGCCGCCGCAGCCTCTTCGATTTCTCCGCCCCGCCGCCGCCGAAGATGCCGGAGCCGACGATCGTCCCCGGCCCGTTAAAGAAGATGGTGGGCCCGCTCCCGCTGCCCGAGCCCGTCGCCGCCGTGGCCGTCGAACAGCCCAAGCCGCCGCCTCCGCCCATCCCGCTCCGCTACTACGGCTTCACCAGCCCATCCAAGTCGGGGGCGCGCCGCGCCTTCTTTCTGGATGGCGAGGACATCGTCGTCGCCGCCGAAGGCGAGACCGTGAAGCGGCGCTACCGGATTGTGCGCATCAGCGGCGGCAGCGCCGTGGTGGAGGATACTGAACATAAGAACCAGCAGACGCTTCCGCTGGTTCCGGAGATGCAGTCATGAGGCAGGAAGGCGAACGAGGGTTTGCGCTGCTGCTGGTCTTCGCCATGGCCGCCGCCGTGGCCATTCTGCTGTATAGCGAATTGCCGCGCGCCATGTTCGAATCGCAGCGCGCCAAAGAGCAGTTGCTGGTGGAGCGCGGCGAACAGTACCAGCGCGCCATCGGCCTCTTCGTCAAGAAATTCCAACGTTATCCCGCGGCACTGAAGGACCTGGAGGAAACCAACAACATTCGTTTCCTCCGCAAACGCTTCAAGGACCCGATGACCGGCAAGGACGAGTGGCGCTTGGTCCACACCAACGGGATGATGCTCACCGATTCCGTCGTCCAGAAGGCCCAACTGGGGCCCGACGGCAAGCCGATGCAACCCGGACAGCAGATGCAGGGCGGCATGGGCGGCATGGGCGGCATGGGTGGCGGCGCGCCCGCCCAGGGCGTGATCGCGGGCATGATGGGGTTCCCCGGCGGGCAGCAGCCGCCGAGCGGCCCCGGCCAGCCGTCGTATCCGGGTCAGCCAAGTTATCCGGGACAGCCGGGACAGCCCGGCGACCCCGGCCAGCCCGAG
>DALYJJ010000113.1:0-20204 GCA_031969915.1 Bryobacteraceae bacterium
GCGCGTGCTGCTGCGGCAGCACGAGGCGTTCCAGAGAGCTTTCGGGCGCTTCCCGGTGGACGGCGACCCCATGTTTTTCGACCCCACCTTGGACATCCCACAACCGATTTCCGACGAACAGACCGAGGAACACATGATCGGCGTTCTGAAGGCGTGCGGCTGTCCGGCGAATGAGATCTTCGCCGCCCGCGTCACGGGCGGATGGGTCACCGAACTGAACCGGGACGCTCACACGCCGGACGAAGTCCGGGCCTGGGACGCGGCGCGTGCTTCGTATCGGCGGTTCCGCCGGCCCGGATGGCGAAGCCGTTTGTGATGGCGTCCAGTCGCGCCGCTCAGGCCTTCACAGCGAAAGCGGACTCCGCGGCGGCGCGGCCATTCGCTTTCGGCTGGAAGCCTTCCGCGCGGAGCGCGCGTTCGAGCGATTCGAGCAGCAACAGAATGTTCTCCGCGGTGGAGCCCGCTCCCATCGTCCCGATGCGGAAGACCTTCCCGGCCAGCGGCCCGAAGCCGCCGAGGATTTCGATGCCCTCCTCCTCCATCAGGCGCTTGCGTATTTTCGTGTCGTCGATGCCTTCCGGTACGCGCGGTGTGTTCAACGTCCAGAGGCGCTTGCCGGCCGGCACGTGCATCGTCAGACCCATGGCTTCCAAGCCCGCGACGAAGGCTTCGTGGTTCTGGCGGTGGCGCTCCCAGCGAGCGCCCACACCCTCTTCGTGAATCAGGCGGAGCGCCTCCCGCAGCGCGTAGAACATCGTGATCGGCGCGGTGTGATGGTAGCGATGCGCGCCGTCGTAATAGTCGTCGAGCAGCTTCAGGTCGAAATACCAAACCGGCGGCGCGCCCGCACGCGCGCGGAGGCGCTGCATCGCCCGCTCGTTCACGCTGATCGGAGACAGGCCCGGCGGGCAGCTCAGTCCCTTCTGCGAGCAGCTATAGGCGATGTCGATGCCCGTCTCGTCCAGCCGCACGGGCATGCCGCCCAGCGATGTGACGCAATCGGCGATCACCAGCGCCCCGATCTCGTGCGCCGCTTCGCAGATCGCCGCGCCGTCCTGGAACACGCCGGTGGACGTTTCGGCCTGCACGAATGCGACCGTCTGCGGCTTCTCGCGAAGAATGAATTCTCTTGCTTCGGCCGCCTCGAACGTCTCGCCCCACGGCTTCTCGAAGCGCACTACCTCGGCACGGTTGCGCCGGCCCATTTCACTGATCCGGTCGCAGAAGAAGCCGTTGGCGAAGACCGCGAACTTCGTGCCCGGTTCGACGAAGTTCGAAACCGCGGTTTCCATGCCTGCGCTGCCGGTGCCGGAGATGGCCATGGTGAACTTGTTCGCCGTTCCATAGACTTCACCCAATAGAACGCGAATGTCCTCCACTACCTGAAAAAAGTATGGATCGAGGTGCCCCACGATGGGCTTGGACATGGCCTCGTAAATCCGCGGGTCCACCGGCGAGGGGCCGGGACCGAAAAGCAGGCGCTTGGGCGGATTCAGAGGGCTGTAAGATTGCGGCATACTTACGTACTGTAGCAATCGAAGGGCGCTGCGGTAAGAATAGGGTGTGTCCGTGCTGCCCGTCGACGGGCTGATCCCAAACATTTTGGCCGCTCTTCGTGGCGGCTCAGACGTGGTCCTCGAAGCACCGCCCGGGGCGGGGAAGACCACCCGCGTTCCACCGGCCCTGCTCACGCTCGGGCTGGGTGAGGTCTGGGTGCTGGAGCCAAGGCGGCTCGCCGCCCGGCTGGCCGCGCGGCGTGTGGCGTCGGAGTTAGGCGAAGCGCTGGGTGAGACCGTGGGCTACCAGGTGCGGTTCGAAGAAGCCGGCGGCCCGCGCACGCGGCTGCGGTTCGTCACCGAGGGCGTGCTGACCCGGCGCCTCCTGTCCGATCCGTTCCTCCGCGGTATCGGCGTGGTGGTGCTCGACGAGTTCCACGAGCGGCATCTGGAAGGGGATCTCGCGCTTGCCCTGCTGCGCCGGCTGCAGCAAACGGCCCGGCCGGAGCTGCGCCTGATGGTGATGTCGGCGACATTGGACGCCGGGCCGATTGCCCGCCATCTGGGCGGTTGTCCCGTGCTGCGCAGCGAAGGCCGCCTGTTCCCGCTCGAGCTTCGATACACGCCGCATTCGGCCCGCGCACTCGAAGAGCAGGTTGCCGAGGCGCTCGAAGCGATCTTTCGCGAGGGGCTCGACGGCGACGTGCTGGTGTTTCTGCCCGGCGCGGCGGAGATCCGGCGGGCTGCGCGCGCGTGCGCCGCCGCCGCCGATCGTGCGGGCCGCCTGTTGCTGCCGCTGCATGGCGACCTCCCGCCTGTCGAGCAGGATCGCGCCGTGACGCCCGGAGCCCGGCGCAAAGTGATTCTGTCCACCAACGTCGCGGAGAGCTCGGTCACCATTGAGGGCGTCCGTGCGGTGATCGATTCCGGGCTGGCGCGCGTCGCCTCCGATTCTCCGTGGACCGGCCTGCCCCGGCTGGAGGTCACCCGGGTGGCGAAGTCGTCTGCCATTCAACGGGCAGGCCGCGCTGCGCGCACTGCCTCCGGCCGTTGTGTGCGGCTCTACACGGAGGAGGACTTCGGCCGGCGGCCGCAACAACTGCCGCCCGACATCGCGCGCCGCGAACTCTCGCAGATGTGCCTGGAACTTGCGGCGCTGGGTGTGCGCCACCCGCTGGAGCTGCCTTGGCTGGAACCTCCGCCCGCCGATTCCGTGGAAGCGGCGCTGCGGTTGCTGCGGGATCTGGGCGCTGAAGGCGAGCGGGCCGGACGCATGGCGGCAATGCCGCTGCACCCCAGGCTGGCGCGGTTGGTGGTGGAGGCCGAGGCCCGCGGCGCCGGCGAGGATGGCTGTGCGGCCGCTGCGGTTCTGAGCGCGGGAGAGCGCTTGCCCGTCCGGCCGCACACCGTCGCCGCGTCCGATCTGTTCGTGCTCATGGAGGGCGAATGGCAGCCTCAGACCCGGCAGATCTACGACCGTCTGAGGCGCGGCGTCCGTCGCGGCAAGCACCAGGACCAGGCGCTGCGTATGGCCGTGTTGGCGGCGTTTCCGGATCGCGTCGCGCGGCGGCGCAACGGCCGGGAACTCCTGCTGGCGGGCGGCGGTTCGGCGGTGCTGGAGGAATCGAGCGTGGTGGAGGCGCACGAATTTCTGGTGGCCATCGACGTAGAGGAACGCCGGGAGCGCGGGCTGCCCCTGGTGCGGCTGGCCAGCGCGATTGAGCCCGAATGGCTGCTGGATTTCTTTCCCGGGCGCGTCACGGAGAGGAACGCCCTGGAGTGGAATCGCGCGGCGCAACGCGTCGAGGCGGTGAGCGCGATGCTCTTCGACGGGCTGGTGATCGCCGAGTCCCGCGGCGCCCGGCCGGATCCGCTGGAGGCCGCGAAGCTGCTGGCGGCGAAGGCCGTGGAGGCGGGCGTCGAACGGTTCGTAGACCCAGACGAACTGAACGCGTTCGCCGAGCGCGTCCAATTCGCGTCGTCGATCGACGACGGCATCCCTGCGCTCGATCAGGCAGCGATCGAAGCGGGACTGGCCGAACTGGCGGCGGGCGCGCGGAGTTTCGCGGAACTTCGCGAGGCCGCGCGCGAGGGCGCGCTGTTGCGCCTGCTGGAGGCCCGCCTGCCCATGAGGCGTGTGGAGCAGCTTGCGCCGGCACGCTTGCGCTTGCCCAGTGGACGCCAGGCGCGCGTGAACTACGAGGCCGGCAAACCGCCGTGGATTGCCTCGCGGCTCCAGGACTTCTTCGGGCTGAGCGAAACCCCGTGTGTCGGAGGCGGCCGCGTCCCGGTGGTGGTTCATCTGCTCGCACCGAATCAACGCCCGGTGCAGACCACCACCGACTTGGCGGGCTTTTGGGCGCGTTTGTATCCGCAGGTCAGGCGCGAACTGTCACGCCGCTACCCGAAGCACAAGTGGCCCGAGGATCCGCGGGGAGAGTAACCGCCGGCCGGCGCCAGCCACGCGCCACCGCGCCTGCGACAATAGAGCCAGCATGGGGGCCGTAACGGGAAGCAACCTCGCCGAACAGCGGATCGATGCGCTGAACGAAGAGGCTTGGCGCGGACGCGAGAGCGAAGACTGGCAGCGCATGCTGGCGTTGTCCGCCGAGGCTCTGGCGTTGGCGCGCGAGGCCGGTTATCTGCGCGGCATGTCGCAAGCCCTGCGCAACGCCTGTTTCGGGCATTACATGTGCGCCGATTACCCGACCGCGGTGCGGGAGGCGCTGGAGGCGCTCCGGCACGCGCGCGAAGCGAAATGCGCGCAGAGCGAGGGCGAGGCGCGGATGATGCTGGGGATTCTCCAGTGGAGCCTCGGCAACTTCGACGACGCGATGCGCGAAGGACTCCAGGCCCTGCGCATGGCGGAGGAACTTGGAAACGTTCTGGATCAGGCATGGTGCCTGAACGGCCTCGGCGGCGTGTACCTGAGTCTCGGGGACCGCGAGCAGGCGCTCAGCCACTTCCTGCGTTCCCTGGAGTTGTTCGAGCTGGCGGGCTACCGGCTGGGAGAGGCCCGGGCGCTGACCGGCATCGGGTCGGCGTATCAGAGCCTGGAGAATCACCAGGAGGCATTGCGGGTTCATGAACGCGGTCTCACGCTCTACCGCAGCCTCGGCAACCGCGTCGGCGAATCGCGCGCGCTGAGCGATCTCGGCTCGGTGTATCAGACGTTGGGCGAAGACGAGCGGGCACTCGATCTCCACCGGCGTGCGCTGGCGCTGCGCCGGGCCATCGGAAACCGGCCGGCGCAGGCCACCAGCCTGCTCCTCCTCGGCAAGCTTCATCTAAGGCGCGGCGAACGCGACCTGGCGTTACAGATGCTGGAAGAGGCGCTGGGCATCGCCGAGGATGTGGGCGCGAAACCGAAAGCCGTTCAGGCGCACGCCGATCTGGCCGAGGCCTATGAATCGGCGGGCGACCTCGCGAGGGCGCTTCACCATGCCAAGGAGTTTCACCGTCTTCGGGAGCAGGTGTTCAACGAGGAATCGGCCACCCGCATGCGGAATCTGCAGATCGGCGTGGAGGTGGAGCGGAGCAAGAAAGAGGCCGAGACCGAGCGCCGGCGCAACGTCGAGCTGGCGCGGCTCCTCGAGGAGTTGAAGCGAACCCAGGCGCAACTGGTCCAGAGTGAGCGGATGGCCGCGCTGGGCAGCCTGGTGGCGGCGTTGGGCCACGAGATGAATTCGCCGCTCGGTGCGATGCGTAGCGGCGCGGACCTCGCGCTCCGCAGCCTTGAACATCTTACGGCGGCGTTGCGCGAGGCGGTGACCGTCGACGATCTCCGTTCGGACCGCCGCGCGCAGCGCGCAATGGAGGCCCTACGGGAGAGCCAGGACGCCAGCGGCGCCGCGCTGCGGCGGATCGAGAAGCTGGTGCAGGGCCTGAAGAGCTTCGCGCGTTACGACCGCGCCGCGTATGAGCGGGTGGACTTGAACGCTTCTCTGGAAGATACCGTTACCCTGATCGAACCCGGCCTGCGCGAGCGCGTGCGCCTGGTCCGCCATTACGACGGCATTCCGCCCGTTTACTGCTACGCGGCCGAACTGAACCAGGTGTTCATGAACCTGCTCACCAACGCCGCCGAGGCCATCGACGGCGAAGGTGTGATTACCATCCGCACCTGCTACTGCGACAAGGAACTGACGGTAATGATCGAGGACACGGGGCGCGGCATTCCAAGAGAGCAACTGCCCGGCCTGTTCACTCCGGGCTTCACGGTGAAAGAGAAGCGCGTGCAGGCCTCGGTGAGTCTGTTTGCGTCGCTCAACATCGTCCGCAAGCACGGCGGCGAGATCCGCGTCGCCAGCGAAGTGGGCAAGGGCTCCACCTTCACCATCGCCTTGCCGCGCAGCCTGGAGACGCAGGCGGCCGAACCGCTGGTCTGAAGCTTGCCGCCTCGATCGGCGCTATTCCTGCCGCAGCGCCACCATGGGATCGAGCCGTGCGGCGCGTCGCGCCGGCAGATAGGCGGCTGAGCCCGCGACGCCCAGGAGCAGCACCAGGGCGGCGCCGAGCGTTAACGGATCGTGCGGCGCCAGGCCGTGGAGTTGAGAAGCGATGAGTTGTCCCACCGCCCACGCCAGGCCCGCGCCCGCGGCAAGGCCGGCGGCCACCAGGACCCCGGTTTCCCGAAGCACCATGCGCACCACGCGCGCGGGCTCGGCACCGACCGCGATCCGGATGCCGATTTCCCGTTGGCGGCGGACGACGTTATAGGAGAGCACGCCGTAGAGGCCGATGGCGGCCAGCAGCAGCGCGACCGCGGCAAAAGCCGCGCCCAGCCGGGCCATGACGCGGTCCTGCGCGACGCGCAGTGACAGGCGGTCGTCCAGGCGTTGCACGGTGAGGGGCATCGCCGGGTCCAGCCGTTGCATGGCGGCGCGGATGGCGGCGATGGCGCGCCCGGAGTCCCCGGCGACGCGGACCGAGAAAACGGCTGCGCTGTATTCGCCGAGGGGCTGCGTCAGGGGCACGAAGTGGCGGGTGGGTGTTTCGGCGCGAAGGCTGTGGGTCCGGAAGTCCTTCGCGATGCCGACCACCTGATGCCGCAGGCGCCGGTCTCCATAAATCGTGGTGACGAACTGACCGAGCGGATTGCGGTTGCGGAAGAACTTCCGGGCAAAGGCTTCGTTGATCACGCAGACGCGGGGCGAGGTTGCGCGATCGTTTTCGTCGATGTCGCGTCCGGCGGCCAAGGGCACTCCGATCGTGCTGAAGTACCGTGGGCCCACCTGATCCCACCGCGACCCGTAAGGCTTGCCGTCGGGCGCTGAGTACCCGTCGACCTCGATCCGGTCGCCGGAATCCGTGCCGCCGAAGAGCCCGTTTTCCGAATACGTGGCGGCGGCGACGCCGGGAATGCGGAGTAACTCCTCCCGCAATCCGCGGAACAGCGGTTCGCGGCGCGCCTCTTCATAGCCGGCGCTGCGGGCGTCCACGCGGGCGATGACCAGGCCCTCGCGCGCGTAACCGAGGTCAACGCTCTGCAGGTTCAGCAGCGTGCGCAGAAGCAGCCCGGCGCCGAAGAGCAGCGGCAGCGACAGAGCCAGTTGAACCGCCACCAAAGCGCGTCCCCAGCGGAGTTGGCCGGTGGATGCGGATGAGTTCCTGGTCTGTCCCTTCAGGCTCTCAGCGGCATCGGTGCGCGTCGCGAGCCATGCGGGCAGTAACCCGAACGCAAGCGCCGCGGCGAAGGTCACCGCGAAGGTGAATCCGAGCACCGCCGGGTCCAGGTGGAAGCCGATCTCGAAGGTGGTTGCGACCTGTGCCATCAGCCCGGTGAGCGCGCGGTGCAGCAACAGCGCGGCGCCGAGGCCCGCTCCGCCGCCGAAGAGCGCCAGAACGAGGCTCTCCGTGAGAAACTGCCGCACGAGGCGCGCCCGGCTGGCGCCCAGCGACAGCCGAACCGCGATCTCGCGCTGCCGCGCGGCTCCCCGCGCGAGCAGCAGGTTCGCGAGATTCGCGCAGGTGATCAGGAGGAGGATGCCGACGCCGCCCAGCAGGGCCACCAGCGGCTCGCCGAAGCGCTCGCGCACAGGGGAGGCGCCGGGAGCGCGGAGCGGAAAACCGTTCCGTCAGGCGGTGGCGGCGGGGCGCGCCTGCAATCGCTGGTTGAGGAACTCCTTGCGGACCTCCGGCGAGAGGTTCGTTCCGTAATGGGTCTCCAGGGTGGCCCGGAATACCGCGTTGGCCGCCGCTTCCGCCTGCTGGATCGTGATGCCCTCTCGCAGCCTGCCGAAGACGTGCAGCCACATGACCTTCTCCGTGCCTGCTTCGTGCAGCCAGTCGCGCCCGGGAAGCACTCCGGACTGCGCGGAAAGCGGCATCCAGAGGTCCGGCCGCTGCCCGGAGGTTTCGCCATGGAAGCCCGGCGGCGCCACGCCGATGACGGTCATCGCCAGCTTGCGCACGGTGATCTGGCGGCCGATCACGGCGGGATCGCCTCCGAAGCGGCGTTGCCAATAGTCGTGGCCGAGGACGATGTAGGGCGCCGAGCCAATCCGGTCATCGTCGCGAGTGAAGCCCCTTCCGAGGAGCGGAGTGACGCCGAGGACTTCGAAGTAGTTGCCGGAAACCAGGCGCCCGGACGCTTCCTCCCAGTTGCGGTCGATGCGGATCTGCCACCGGTCGAGCGCGCTCTGCGTGGCCATCACGCCGCTGAAACCGCCGGGGTCGTCGCGCAGGCGTTCGTACTCGGCGTAGGTGAGGAGGGATCGCGGGCCATCCGTCTCCGCGCCCACGGAGACGCCGCTCACGTTCGGATCGGTGAGCAGGACCAGTTGTTCGGGCGCCCGCACCGGTAAGGACGCCAGCAGCACGCCGTGCCAGAGACTGAACAGCGCCGTATTGGCGCCGATGCCGAGGGCGAGCGAGAGGATGGCGACGGCGGCGAAGCCGGGTTGTGCCGCCATCGCGGCCAGTGTGTAACGAACGTCTTGGGCGATCACGTTATAGTGCTCCGTGGGTGCGATGGTGAATGCGTCGCGCAGGGCGCGCAGCCAGAGCAGCGCTTCGCCCGGACGATGCCGCGTGCGCCGGACGTCGCGGAGTTGCTCTCCGAAGACCAGACGCATCTCGGCGCCGTACTCCTGGCGAAAGGCGCTGGGGTACAGAAGAAGCAGCGCTTCGAACATCGCGGTGGCGCGCATCGGTTCCTACTTGTGGTTCGGCACCAGTCCCGTGGCCCGGGCCTGGGCCAGCAGGCTGCTCAAGCGCGCGGCTTCGGCCGTCGCCACGCGCCGCCCAAACCGGGACAGCCGGTAGTAACGGCGGCGCTCGTCGGTGTTTTCCGGCTCCGGGCTCTCCTCCAGTTCCTCGATCAGCCCCTGTTCGAGCATGCGCCGGATGGAACTATACAGGGTGCCCGCGCTGAGTTGGACCTTGCCCGATGTTCGGGCCGCTACCTCCTGCATGATCGAGTAGCCGTGACGGTCCCGGTCGGCGAGCGAGATCAGGATGTGAAAGACCGCGGCGGGGAGAGGGAGGAGGGTGTCGGGGTTCATGGAGACTCGATCTGTTTATACTATAGCGGATCTCGTTATAGTGTGCAAGGCTATACTCTCTGCAAGAAGACACGGGCGGAAGGCCGCAATGATATGCTGTCCGTGCCCTTCGCCGGGCAAGGAGAGCAGGCTTGCAGAATCGGCGCGAATTCCTGGGTCTATTGGCGGGTGCTTGTTCGACGGCGAATGCCGCCGGTCCCCGGCGCCGGCCGAATATCCTCCTGATCGCCGCCGACGATCTGGGGTACTCGGATCCGGGCTGCTACGGCGGCGAGATCGAGACGCCCAACCTGAACCGGCTCGCCGCAGGCGGCATCCGCTTCACGCAACTCTACAGCAGCGCCCGCTGCTGTCCCTCGCGGGCCGCGCTGCTTACCGGGCAGCATCCGCACAAAGTGGGAATGGGCAACATGGTGGGCGGGCAGGCTCGCTCCGGATATCCGGGTTATGAGGGCCGCATTGGGGAACGCGTACGGTTTCTCCCGGGCATCTTGCGCGAGGGCGGCTACACCACGTTGATGGCCGGCAAGTGGCACCTGGGTGAGCCGGGGCCGTTAGCCCGCGGCTTCGACGAGTTCTACGGGATGCTGCACGGCTTCGACAGTTTCTGGGATGCCTCGAAGTATACGCGGCTGCCGGGCGGCCGGCCCGAGATCCCGTCCCGGGCACCCTTCTACGCGACCGATGCGATCACCGACCATGCGCTCAGCTTCCTGGGAGGAGCGCGCCGGACCGCGGGCAAGCCGTGGTTTCTCTACTTGGCCTACAACGCCCCGCACTTTCCGCTCCACGCTCCGCGGGAGTTAATCGACAAATATCAGTCGGTCTACGAGCAAGGCTGGGATCTGATTCGCGAAAAGCGCTTTGAGCGCATGCGGAAGCTGGGCTTGATCGACCCGCGGTGGCGGCTCCCGGAGCGCAGCATTGTGGGACCGAATCGCGTGTCCAACCTGAACGGGTGGGCGGCCAAACAGAATCCCGCGTGGGCGGACATCCCGGCGGACCGGAGGAAAGATCTGGCGCGTCGCATGGCTGTCTTCGCAGCCATGGTTGACCGGATGGACTGGAATATCGGACGGGTGGTTGCGGACCTGGAATCGAAGGGCGAACTGGAAAACACGTTGATCCTGTTCTGTTCGGACAACGGTTCGTGCGCGGAGTGGGATCCGTGGGGCTTCGACCTCCGAAGCGGGCCGGATAACGTGCTCCACGCGGGCGACAGGTTGCTCGAGATGGGTCAGCCAGGAACGTACCACAGCTATGGTTCCGGCTGGGCGAACGTGGGAAACACGCCTTGGCGTCTCTACAAGCACTACACGCACGAAGGGGGCATCTCCGGGCCGACGATCGCTCATTGGCCGGCCGGGCTGCGCGGGCGGCCGGGAGGCACAGGGAACCAGCCGTGGCATTTCATCGACGTCCTTCCGACGCTGGCTTCAGTGGCCGGTGTGCGGGCGCCGGAGGAATGCGCCGGAGTGAACATGGCCCCGATGTTCGGCGGCGCCCGGGTCAGGCGTGGACCGCTCTTCTGGGAGCACGAAGGCAGCCGCGCGGTCCGGGAAGGGAAGTGGAAGCTGACGGCGGTGTATCCGCGGGGCCAATGGGAGCTCTATGACATGGAGGCCGACCGCGTGGAATTGAGCAACGTTGCCGCGAGCCATCCGGAGCGCGTGCGGCAGATGGCCGCGCAGTGGGAGGCTTGGGCGCGGGCGAACGGGGCGATTCCTTGGATCTGGGACCCGCCATACCCGGCAGGCACGGAGTGAAAGGGGAACGGACAGAAGCGCAGTGGTGGGCCTGACAGAACTCGAATCTGTGACCTCTACCGTGTCAAGGTAGCGCTCTAACCAACTGAGCTACAGGCCCGTGTGGGGTGTTTCTTAGGCCCCTTCAGTTTATCACAGCCCTATGCGCCCGCCCTTCGGGTGAAGCCTCATCCGCCGGGGAGTTCCTCGTCGAAGCACACCGCCACTTTGCCGCAGCGGCCGGAAGCCATCAGCGAATAGGCTTCGCTCACCTGGGCAAGCGGGAACCGGTGCGTAACCAGGTCGGCTGGATGCAGGTTCCAGCGGACCAGGCGCTCGACGAGTTCCTCCATCAGCCATGTGGACGTGACCCAGGAGCCGTAGATCGTCTTCTGATCGTGAATGATGTCCGGCGACGGGTTGAACTCCACGCTCCCGCCCTCGCCGAGCATCACGATCCTGCCCCATTTGCGAGTGGCGCGAATGGCGGTGGCGCGGGCGGCCGCGTTTGCCGAGCAATCGACGGCGCGCTCGACGCCGTGGCCGCCGGTGAGGTCGCGGACCTCGTCCACGTTGCCCGGTCCCGCTTTGAGCGCGACGTCCACCGCGCCAAGCCGTGTGGCCAGAGCGAGGCGCTCGTCGATCGATTCGATGCCGATGATCCTGTCAGCGCCGAGTTTGCGGCAGAGCACGCCCGTGGCGAGGCCCACCGGACCGAGGCCCGTGATGAGGACCGAGTCCGTGCCGCAGATGCCGATCTTCATCAGGCCCTCATACACGGTGCCGAAACCGCAGGCCACCTGCGCGCCGTCGGCGAAGCTAAGTTCCTCGGGCAGCAGGATGAGGTCCTTTTCCTCGGCGAGTAAGTAGTCCGCCATGCCGCCGTCGCGCTGCCAGCCGTAAGCGCGGCGATACCGCTGGCTGGTGCATGAGATCATGTATCCGCGCCGGCAGTCGTTGCAGACGCCGCATCCGGAGATGTGATACACAATGACGCGATCACCGGCCTGGAAGCGCCGGCAGCCAGGCCCGGTTTCGACGATCTGGCCGGCGGGCTCGTGGCCGGCGATGACGCCCTGATAGCCCTCCGGGCCTTTTCCCAGGTGCTCATGATAAATGCAGCGGATGTCGGAGCCGCAGATGGTGGAGGCCTTCATCCGCAGCAGCACCTCGCCGTGGCCGGGAGTGGGGACGCCGGCCTCCCTCAGTTCCGTAGTGCTGTCGCCTGGTAAGTAAGCTGCTAACATCGTTGCCGGCATAAGTTACTAACTCCTGATGATTCCATCGACGTCCCAGAGATCCTCCCACGATTGGCCGGGCCTCCACAGAAACACTTGTCCCTTGATCAGACGGCAGTTCCGGTCAATCGCGGCGATGTTCTCCATGTCCCGTTCGCTGAGCGGCGCGGAGGTGGCAGCCAGAAGATTCGCGGCGTAGTTCTTGAGCTGGGTGGAGAACGGGATCGGGGTCTGCCCGCGCTGTACTGCCCACTTCACGCAGACCGCGGCGGGATGCATGTAGAGGCGTTGGGCGATGTCCAGGATCACGGGGTCTTCGAGCGGGGAGGTGTCTTCCGCGGTGCGGTCCCGCTCCGGGCGGTTGGGTGAGCCGAGCGGGCAATAGCCGATGGGCTCGATGCCCTCGGCCCGGACGAAGTCGAATAGCTCGGGCTGCTGGAAATGCGGGTGCAGTTCCATTTCGTTGACGGCGGGTCTGATCCGCGCGTCCCGCAACAGGAGGCGCAGCTTCGGGATGGTCATGTTCGACGTGCCGATGTGTCGAACCAGTCCCAGGTCTACCAGCGCCTCCATCTGCCGCCAGGTCTTCATGAAGTCTTCGTGGAGGTACGGCTTCGCCGCCGCGCTGCGGCTCTCCACGGAGCAGCCCGGCGGATGGAAGTTCGGAAACGGCCAATGCACCAGATAGGTGTCCAGGTAGCGGCACTTGAGATCCGCGATGGAGGCGCGGCAAGCGGGGATGACGTCGTCCTCGCCGTGCTTGTCGTTCCAGAGTTTCGAGGTGATCCAGAGTTCGTCGCGCCGCACCTGGCCCATGACGAGCACGTCGCCGATGGCCTGTTCGTTGCCGTAGACGGCGGCGCAGTCGAGGTGGCGGTAGCCGACCTCGATGGCGCCGCGAACGGCTTCTGCCACCTGGGCCGGGGAGACGCGGTCGGAGCCGAAAGTGCCAAGGCCGATGGCGGGCATGAGCGCGCCGGAC
This sequence comes from Bryobacteraceae bacterium, assembly GCA_031969915.1. GTDB lineage: Bacteria > Acidobacteriota > Terriglobia > Bryobacterales > Bryobacteraceae > DALYJJ01. The sequence goes on from DALYJJ010000113.1 coordinate 12,967, forward strand.
GCAAGCCGGCGCTTTGGAACAAGGTTCGGATCGATGCGGATCTTCGGGGTTCGATGCATGGGGTAAAGGAACACTGTATCGCTACTGAGCCGGCCGCGCAGGCGATACACTCGTGGAGTCATGCGCCCGCCTCGACTGTCCCGCCGCGCACTCGTCCTGGCCGCAGCACTGCGTTCTCAGGCGGAGAAGGCGCTCAAAGCTGGGGCGATGTTCTCGTCGAGCGTCGTGCTGGCCACTTGCGTTTCAGGAGTTCAAGGACAAGTGGTACGCCGCCCACGCGGCGCGGCTGGTCGCGCGCTGGCATGAGCAGATCGGCGATCCCACGCTGGCCGACGGCATTCTCGATCCCCTCGTGCACAACGCCCATCGCATCGAGATGGGTGGGGATTCCATGCGCCAAACGCGTGGCAAGCCGAAACACGTAGCTGCAGCCCCCGCATCTTGCTATGGTGAACACGAGCATGACCATCGCGCGAACTGCTCTCGGAATCGGAGCCGTGGTATGCGGTCTTGCATCGGTCGGTTCTTGGTTGCTCCTTCAACTCGGCGGTGTGACCCGATCTGAAGGATTTGCGACAGCCATGGTAACGTATGGTGCCGCGGCCACGTTCATCGCCTGCGTCGCCGGTGCCGCTTACTTGCGCGAGCGGCCAAACGGAAGGGCGGCAGGGTGGAGACGGGCCCTGTTCTTGGCCGGAGCATTCGGACTTCCCGTTCCGCTCCTCTATATTGCCGCTTCAAGAGGCACGGTCTTGCAACTCCCCGAAATCGACCTACTCCTGGTCGCATTTATCCTTTTGATTGCCTTCTTCCGCCCCAAATGCAAGGCAGATGCCGTGTCGAAACCTTAGCTGATCCTGTTTGACACGACTGGGATGAAAGATGCAATGTTCGAAGCGCTGGCCGCGCTTCGGGGCTACCGTTTGTTGGCAGCGGCACCGCGCGCAGATCCTATGGCCGCCGCCCGGCGGCTAGAGAACGTCCCGGAGCGCCTTCCACGGGCGCCCTTGCGATTCGGCCACCGCGGGATACGTGACCACTCCCGCGTGTGTGTTCACGCCTTCGGCAATGGGTCCGCTCTCCGCGCAGGCCTTGGCCACCCCTTTGCTTGCCAACTGCAGCACGTAGGGGAACGTGGCGTTCGTGAGGCCCAGCGTCGAAGTGTGGGGCACGGCGGCGGGCATGTTCGACACGCAGTAGTGCAACACGCCGTCGACATAGTAGACCGGGTCCGTGTGCGTGGTGGCGCGCGAGGTTTCAAAGCAGCCGCCCTGGTCGATGGAGACATCCACCATCACCGCGCCCCGCTTCATGTTCGCGATCATGTCGCGCCGCACCAGGCGGGGAGCTGAGGCGCCGGGGATGAGCACCGCGCCAATCACCAGGTCCGCCAGCCGCAGTGCTTCGCGAATCGTCCAGGTGTTCGACGCGAGCGTCACCACCTGCCCGTTATAGATGTCGTCCAGCTCGCGCAGCCGGTTCAGGTTGCGGTCGATGATGGTGACGTGCGCACCCAGGCCCAGCGCGATCTTGGCCGCGTTGTGGCCCACGACGCCGCCGCCGAGGATCACGCAATTCGCGGGCGCAACGCCGGGAATGCCGCCCAGCAGAATGCCGCGTCCGCCATTGGGCGCTTCCAGATACTGGGCGCCGATCTGCACGGACATCCGTCCGGCCACTTCGCTCATCGGCGTGAGCAGAGGCAGCGAACCGTCCGCCTCACGGATCGTCTCGTAGGCGATCGACGTCACTCTCCGGTCGATCAACTGCTGCGTCAGTTCGGGCAGCGGCGCCAGGTGGAGATAGGTGAACAGGATCAGGCCCGGCCGCAGATGGGCGTACTCGGACGCCTGCGGCTCCTTCACCTTCACCACCATGTCGGCCTCGGCCCACACGTCGTTCGGGGTGGGAACGATGCGTGCGCCGGCCGCCATGTAGTCTTCGTCGGGGATGGAACTGCCCATGCCCGCGCGGGTCTGCACGAGCACGTCGTGTCCGGCTTCCACCAGCGCCGTGACGCCGCTCGGCACCAGTCCTACTCGGGTTTCATGATCTTTGACTTCTCTCGGGACGCCGATCTTCATTGGCTCTCGCTCCGTTTCTGCTCACCCGGCGCAGCCGCGGTAACGGCGGCGGAGCGGGCGGCTAAGGCTGTTGTACTTCCGGCCTGACCGTTTGCGTGGGATTCTCGCGCCGCGGGCCAAGGCCCAATGAGATCAGCGAGAGCGCGTTCAGCTTGCCGCTGGCTTGCAGGTTCTGATCCTGCTGGAACCGCTTCAGCGCCTCCACCGAATCGGATCCCCAAACGCCGGTCGGTTCGCCCTGCAGATAGCCGCGCTGGATGAGCGCCTGCTGGATCTCGCGATACCGGTCCGGCGAAGGCGCCGAAGGCGCCGCTGGGCCACGGCGCACCGCTGCGATGGGCTTACGGCCCCGCCGCTTGGCGGCGGCCTGCGATTTCCGCGTCCCGCTTTTCGGGACCTTCGCGCCGGCTGAAGGTGAGGCCTTCTTTGCGCCCGGCTTGGCCGGGGACACCTTTTTCGCGGCGCCGGACTTCTTCTTCGTCGAAGCCGGGGAGGCCGCTTCAGGAGTCAACATGAGAAGCAGCCCGGTCAGAAAAACGGCAAGAATTCGTACCACGCGCAAGCTAGCAGTCTAACAAATCGTCAATAGCGCCAACTTCGTGTGTCCGCACCCGGTGGCGCCGTCCGCTCGACCCGCTTCAGGATCTTCGGCAGGTAGAGCGTGTTGTACCGCAGCCTCGAAATGGAATTGGGAAGGTTCGGGTCGCCGTTCCAGCAGTGCTCGAACCGGTCACCGTAGGCCACCTCGCCTGCGTAGAAAGGATTGACGGTCTTCTTGAGGAAGTCCTCCATCAGGTACACGGCATTGTTCAGATAGTAATTGTCCATGTCGCCGCAATAGATATGGAGCTTGCCCTCCAGTTGAGCGCCGAGCTTGCCCCAGTCGCGTTCCAGGATGTGCCGCAAGTCGTAGTACTCCCGCCAGTAGGCGGCGATCTTCGGGTCGATCACGCCGGTCTTCTTGTCGAAGATCCGCGCCGGATAGCCGTCGGCGCCCACGGGCGAGTAAACCGCCTCCCAGATGTCGAACTGTTGCCCGGAGCGGCTCTTTGCGCCCAGAGCCAACTCCATGTAATTCAGATCCTGAACCGTGGCGCTCACCTTGCCGAGCCAGTCGCGCTTGCCCGGCCGCGCCACCTTGTGGTGCGGACCCTCAACGAAGTAGGCGTTCTTGTCCTGATACAGATCGATCTGCGTATAGGCGCGGAAGTCGATCGGGTCGGGGCAGGCGCAGAACGCGCCGTTGAACTCGGCGGGATAGAAGATCTGCACGGCGCACGCCTCCCAACCGCCGGTGGAGCCGCCGTAGGTGAACCGTGCCCAGCCCTGGCCGATGCCCCGGAATCGCTTCTCGATGTACGGGATCAACTCGTACATGATCGCGTCTCCGTACGGGCCGAGATTCGCCGAGTTAACGGCGTAGGAGTCGTCGTAGAACGGGTTGGCGTGCTGGATTTCAATCACCAGGAAGCGCGGAAAACCGGGCGACGTCCATTGCTTATAGAAATCGTGCGCTTCCTGTTGGACGATCCGGTTGTAGCCGGAGAGGCGAAAGCGCTCGCTATAGTCGGGCTTCAGGTTCGGGTCCGGCGGCTCCGGGCGGAAACCGTCGAAATCGGCTGGAAAGTGCCCGTGGAAGACCATCAGCGGATAGCGCGCTTCGGGGTGTTCGTCGAAGCCTTCGGGCAACAGGATGTGCGCGCCCAGGTGCATCGGGCGGCCCCAGAACTTCGTCAGGCGCTCGCTCTGGATGCGGACGTGTTTGATGTACTTCGAATCCTTGGGCTCGACGATGGGAGGGATTTCCTCGGTGAGCGTCAGCGTCAACGCCGCGCCCGGACGCACTTGCAGCCGCGCGGGCTTCGAATACAGGTTGCCCGGGGCGCGGTTCCACTGTTGTCCTTCGCCCCGGTCCATCGGGAGCTTCACGGTGTGGCCGTCGGAGCGCTTAAACGTCTCGTACTTGTGCAGCAGAGCCTGGACGAAGTACTCGCCCGGCTTCACGCGGCTGAGCGAAGAGACGGGCCAGCCGAACGCTTCCCCGCTCACGGTCAGAGCGGAGCCGGGCTTCCAGTTCTCGACGTCGACGCCGAACACCATTTGCGTATTCGGTCCGTCGTTGATCTGGAAGCGGGGCTCCGCCTTCGGGTCGGTGGAAAGCAGGATCAGCAGCCGTCCATCGAGCGGCCGGGCGTGCCTGGCGCCCGGCGCAGAAACAGAAAAGCGCGCCGCTGTTTGGGGCAGCGCCGCGCTGGCGAAGCAAAGAACCGCGGCGAATGTTCGGAGCATGGTGGTCTACACGCGATCCGGTTCGGGATGGACCCACGGCGCGCGATACGGACGGCGCAAGCGCTTGTTGGCCTCCGCGTCGTTCGCAACCCGGCCGAGTTTCGCGTCCCAGGTCAATGAGCGCCCGAGGTCCTTCGAGATGTTGGCGAGGATGCACGAGGCCGAGGAGATGTGGCCCTCTTCGATATCGGCCACCGGGCGGGAGCGCTTCCCGATGCAGGAGAGCAGGTCGAGCATATGGCGGCGAATGGCGGGCGCCACGTGCCGTTCCAGGTCCTGTTCGGTGCGGTCCTCCGGAAACTGCTCGAACTCGTAGGTCACGTCCTTGTGAATCTTCTGACCCTGGTTGGGCAGGAAGTCGTAACTCATGACGCTGGCCTTGAGCGTGCCCTTGTCGCCGTAGAAAGTAGCGCCCCATGGGAACTGCGGGTCGGGCGGCGGACCCCAACTGCGATGTTGCCAGACGACGTCGAGGCCGTCGTACTTGAACAGCGCGGTCTGCGTGTCGGTGATGTTCGCCTTGCTCGCCTTGTCCGTGTAAATGCCGCCGTTGGAAGAGACCGACGAAGGCCAGCCGAGGTTCATCATCCAGCGCACCATGTCGAGCATGTGCACGCACATGTCGCCAACGATGCCGTTGCCGTACTCCATGAACGCGCGCCAACTGCGCGGGTGCACCAGCGGGTTGTAGGGACGCATGGGCGCGGGCCCGGTCCACATGTCGTAATTCAAGTACTCGGGCGGCGTCGCGTCGGGTGGGTTCTGACGCGCCCGCATGTGGTAGTAGCAATAAATCTCCACCAGCCCGATCTTGCCGAGCTTACCTTCCTGAATCAGATTGCGCGCCTCCACCAGGTGCGGCGTGCTGCGGCGCTGTGTGCCAATCTGCACCACCCGGCCGTACTTGCGGGCTGCGGCGAGCATGGCCTGGCCTTCCACCACGTCCACGCCGATCGGCTTCTGCAAGTAAAGATCTACGCCCGCCTTCATCGCTTCGATTGCGGGCAGCGCATGCCAGTGATCGGGCGTCGCGATGATCGCCAGGTCCAGGTCCTTCTGCTTGATCATCTCCCGGTAGTCCGTGAAGGTGCGAGGCTTCTTCTTCGACTTCTGCCGCGAGGCGACGATCTCCGCCGCGCCGGCCAGCATGCGCTGGTCGACATCGCACAGCGAGACCACCTCTACGGGAGAGACCTGGATCAGGCGCAGAAGATCGCACTTGCCATACCAGCCGGAACCGATGAGGCCAACCCGCTTCGGTTTCGAATCGGCGGCCTGCGCGAAGGCTTCGGAATAGGGGGCAGCGGCGAGGCCACTCAAGCCCGCGCTGAGAAATGTGCGGCGATGCATAGCAAGCAGTATAAACCGCCGGACTATTTCTTCTCTTTCATCTCCTCGGGTGTGGCGCGCCGCCAGCCGCCTTTGCGCGCCGGCTCAGTGGCCGAAGGCGTGGGCGCGGGTGGGGGCGATGTCCGGGTTCCGCCGGTGGGTGTCAGGACGGGCGCGTCCGGCGCGTCCTCCGGCGCCTCGGAGCTTGGCCGCGACTTGGTCAGCACGCGGCGGTCGCGATCGCTCTGCCCCCCCGCTCCCGGCGCCAGATAGACGCGACGGAAGCGAACCGTGGCATCGGGGTAGCGCCGGAGCGCGGCCTGCGCCAGTTGGACGTCGATGTCGCGCTCCTCGCCGGCCTTGGCGTCCTCGGGCAGGTAGAAGTGCAGCGCGTACCGCTGCCGGATTCTCAGAAACGTGGTCTCTAGCGCGTCGGCGTCATCCACGTTCATGCTGTCGCCGCCGGATTGTTCGGCGATCTCCCGAGTGCCCGCCGATTGCATGTTGCCGCCGACGGTCACCGGCGGGCCGCCCCGTCCGACGCGTCCACGGCCGAGGATGATACCGCCCAGGATGCCGCCCGGAAGGCCGCCGCCACGCCCCAAACGGCGCATCGCGTCCGGCGCGATCAGGGCGCTCACCACGGTGTCCGCTTCGGCCAGGTCCCTCAGCACGCCTTCCACGTTGCGGCGGCCCCCGGTGCGGTCGTCGGTCATGATGACGATCGCGCGGCGGGCGTCCCGTCGGCCGTTCCGCATCATGTACACGGCGGCGTCGTTGAAGGCGCGGGTGATGTCCGTACCGCCGTCGAAGCCCTCCTCGTTGAGGATCTCTTCCAGGGCGCGTTCCATGTCCTCCTGGTTGCTGTTCAGCGGCATGCGCACGTGCGTGCGGCGGTCGAAGACCATCACCCCCACGCGGTCGCCCTGGCGCAGCACCTGAAGGGCGCTGCCCGCGGCGTTGGCCAGACGCTGCACGTGGCTGCGCATGCTGCCGCTGACGTCGATCAGCAGCAGGATGTCCACGGGCATTTCTTCGCGCGAGAAGCCTTTGATCGGGCGCTGGCGGCCGCGTTCGAAGAGCAGAAAATCCTCCGCGCGCAGGGAAGTGATGGCGTTGCCCGTGCGGTCAACCACCTGCGCATCGACGCGCACCAGGGCGACGTCACTGCGAAACGTGATGTCGGTCCGCTCCTGCCCCGGGAGCGCGATGGCGGCGAGCAGCAAAAGTGCAGTGATGCGCGGCATAGAGGTACCCGTGTAATCTACTACGCACCAGGGGGTGCGGCGGTTACGAATTCCCTGTTCCGCGCATCGTCCCGGTGGAAACGGCTGATGGCCGATCTCGGCCGGCCCTCATTTTCTGTATAGTGCGAGGGGATGCGAACCGTGGCGGCGGCCTGTTTGGCACTGTTGACGGGATGCCGTTCGTCGCCCGAAGCGCTACGCCTGGAACGGGCGCCCGGCGCGTTGCGGGCGGACGGTGTTTCGCGAGAGCGCGTCCGCGTGACCGGGGCGGCGGGCCGCCGGCTTTCGG
>DALYJJ010000114.1:0-20092 GCA_031969915.1 Bryobacteraceae bacterium
AGGTCCTTCGACACCCAGGCATCCAGCAGCGTCACGTTGCGGGTGGCGATCTTCTTCGCCTCGTCCGACAGCGGCGTGCGCCGCGTGTCGTACCTGTCGATGGAGAGCGCGGCGCCGATCTCGCGGCGATAGCGCCACGGCGTGAAGCTGTAGAAGCGCACGCCGAAGTCGATGTTCAGCCGCTTATTGACCTTCCAGGAATCCTGCAGGAACCACTCCGTGCTGGACAGCGCGGCCTGGCCGTTGGTGCGGTTGTTCGATTCCTGGTAGCTGAAGAAGTTGCCCAGAATCGCGTTCGCGAACGGGTGGTTCGAATCGAGCGGGTTGTTCGCGTCGCGGCCGAAGTTGAAGCTGCCCATGTGCCCGCCGCCGGCGGCGCGCGGACCTTCGCTCGCTACATTCTCTTCCCAGTAGAAGCCGAACTTCATGTTGTGGCGGCCCTTCACCCAGCTCAGATTGTTGGTTAGGAACCAGCGCGTGTCGCCGGCTTCAATCGGCGTGCGGGGGTCGAACGAAGTCGACGGCGCGTTGGGCAAGCCGCCGAACGACATCTGCGGAATCAGGTTCAACGGGTTCACCGAAGGGAACAACTGCCGGAGCCCCTGCAGATTGTGCTTCTCGCGGCGCACGTTGGAGAGTTGGAACCGCTCCTCATCCATCGTGCCGAGCTCCTGCACCTTCGAATAGGAGACGTTCAACTCGTTGATCACCGTTGGCGAGAAGGTGCGCGTGTAGGCGCCCGCATACGCGGTGGACTTGTACTTATAGCGGTGCGGCTGCGCGAAGAAGTTGCCGCCGAAGGCGGTCGACTGGAACTGGCCCTGCAGGTCGGAGGTCCACCAGCGCGGCCGGAAAGAGATGCGGTCTTTCGATGTCGGCAGGTAGTCGACCTTGAGCTGGGTTTGATACTTGGGTTGTTCGCGCGTTTCCTGGAATCGATAGTTGAACGCGTTCCGGCTGATGCTGGTGTCGAGGAAGTTGGGCTGCGGATGCCAACCCACCATGCGCTGGCCGAACACGTTGATCCGATTCGCGGGAATGATGTTGTTGGCGAAGGCTTGCCGGCCGTTGAGCGGATCGAGCACCGGAATCAACGCGCCGTTCTGGTCGAAGCTCCGGGAAAAGTTGCCCGCGCGCTCAAGATCCGTGGGCAGCGTCGTGTTCAGCAGCGGCCCGGGCAGTTTGATGCGCCAGTCTTCGCGGCTCAGGAAGAAGAACAACTTGTCCTTACTGGTGTTGAACACCTTGGGGATGTACACCGGTCCGCCCAGCACGCCGCCGAACGTGTTGTAGCGCACCAGCGGCTTGGCGATGCCCAGCCGGTTGTTGAAGAAGTTGTTGGCGTTGAACATCTCATGGCGCTTGAAGTAGTACGCCGCGCCATGGAACTCCTTGGTTCCGGACTTGGAAATGATGTTCACCTGCACGCCCGGCGTACGCCCGTTCTCAGCGAGGAACGAACTCGACTTCACGCTCACCTCGTCGATTGCGTCCATGCTCACGGAGATGGTGAAGAAGCTCAGTGCGTCGATGTCCGCGCCCGGCTGGCCGTCCAATGCGAAAACATTCCAATGGCTTCGCGTGCCCTGCATGTTCGGCGTTTCCGTGCCCCAATTGCCGCCCAGCGAATCGCTTCCCGCATTCTGCGACACACCGGGCAGCACGGTCATCAGTGCTACGATGTCGCGCCCGCGCTGCATCAGCCCCGAGAGCTGGTTGCTGGAAAGCAGCGCCGTCTGGCCGGTGTTGTCGGTTTGCACCGTGGCGCCCTGGGCCACCACCGAAACCGTCTCTGTCACCGAGCCGACCGTGAGCGCGATGTCGCCCAGCGTCAGGCTCTGATTCGCGTTCACGACCAGGCTGGTCCGCTCATGCGTGGTGAACCCGTTCATTTTGATGCGCAGAGTGTACGTGCCCGGAACCACGTTCGGGAAGAGAAATGAACCCAGTTCACCGGACTTCGTAGTCGCGGTCTCCCCGGTTCCCTCGTTGGTAACGGTGACTTCCGCTCCGACGATCACATTGCCCGAGGGATCGATCACCGTGCCCGACAAACGGCCTGACACCTGAGCGATGAGCGATGTCGCCGTCAGAACGGCGAGAAACAGGACGAACAGCTTCCAGCGGATTCGGTCTTGCATCCGAAATCCCCCCTTCGCAACCCCAGTCGATTCGTGGTCCGAGGGAGCGGTGAAACCGTTACCGATTCGTTGACATAGGGACCCAGTGAAAGAACCCCAGCACTCCCAGGACTAACTGATCTTGCGGCCAGAGAAAGATTTCTTCTATAAGGAAGCGCGGCGATTTTTGTTGGAAAATTATCAGGGCGCCGCGCCCACCCGCGCAGCGCCCCGGCCGGAGGAACTTACAGGCGGCTAATACGGATGTTGCCGTTCGAGGTGCTCAGGTTCAGCAGAGGACCGCCCGCGCCGATCGTGCCTTCCAGATGGTTCTTCGATTGGCCGCCACGCACGGTGACGTCGAAATCGGTTTCGATGCGTCCGTTCGAAGTGGATGCCTTCACCTGCGCGCCCACCGACGCCGGCAGCCTCAGGGTGATCGATGAGTTGCTGGTGTCGGCGATGACCTCGTTCCCCTTGAGTTGGTCCACGGTCAGCGTAATCGATCCGTTCGACGTGTCGAGTTTGATCGGCCGCCCGCTTTCGACCTCGGCCAGGCGGGCATCGATGGCGGCGTTCGAAGTCGTTGCCTCAAAGTAGCCGCGCACGCCTTCGGCGCGGATGCCTCCGTTTGACGAGCGCAGCACGGCGCTGCCGTTGAACTCCGTCACTTCAATGCCGCCGTTTGAGGTGGTGGCCTCCAGCGGACCGTTCAGCTTCCAGATCTTGACGCCGCCGTTGGAGGTGCGCAGGCGGACCGCGCCGTCCAGACCTTCGATGCGGACCCCGCCGTTGGAGGTTTCAATCCGTTCCACCACAACCTTGGCAGGCACGCGCAGGACGTACTTCGCCCCCATGTTGCCGCGCCGGTCCGAGGGCCGGAGCGTGCGGATGCGCACTGCGTCGGGGGAAGCCGAGATGTCGATCTTGACCGCCTGCAGGCGATCTTCGGTGGCGGCGTACTTGGTGCCCGTGATCTGCACCGAATCCTTCTCCCAACCGATGACCTCGACGGAGCCGTTGAAGCTTTCGAGCGAGATCGTGCCCCCGGATTTCAACGGATAGGTATGACTGAAGTCTTCCTTGAAGCGGCCCATCCCGCCCCAGTCTTCGAAGTCACACCCGGCGAGGGCGATCGACGCGGCGGCCACCAACGCATACGCGGCTGTGTGTGCCATCTTGGCTCCTTCGTCTGTCGATACGCTCCCCGCGCGGGTAGAGTTCCCTTAATGTTTGTCACAGAAAGCGCGCTTTCCCTCACCCCATACAGGACTTCCGCTGCGCCAAGTGCCCCAAAACGAACAGCGAATTAAGTTACTTTCATTGCAATGGCTTAGAAACAGGAGTAACATCCGCAGTGGCTATCCGCTTGCCTCTGAAGCGGCCATCTCGCTGCGCTGCCGCCAACACCGCGGAGGCGTTTCGACAACTTTGCTCAGGGAGAGGTTTATGAGACAACTCTTACGAGCGGCATGGATGGCGGCCCTTCTGGCGGTCCTCGTGTCTCTCAGTTCCACCCCACTCGCCGCGCAGGAAAGCACCGGCTCCATCTTGGGAACCGTGACGGATACCTCCGGCGCGGCCATCCCGGAAGCCAAACTGGTTCTCGCCGGGAGCAGGATTCCGAAGGGAATCGAGACCACCACCGATGGCGTCGGCAACTATTCGTTTCTGAACGTCCCGGTGGGCACATACAACGTGACGGTCACCAAGACCGGCTTCCAGACGCTACGCCAGCAAAACATCGAGGTCAAGATTGGTTCGCAGGTGACGTTCAGCCCCAAACTCGGAGTGGGGCAGATTTCGGAGATCGTTGAGGTCAGCGCGACGGCGGTGACCATTGACACAACGTCCAGCCGCACCTCGACCAGCATTGGAGCGGCGACTTTCGCCAACCTGCCCACCGGCCGCACGTTCAATTCGATCCTCGCCATCGCGCCGGGAGTGCGGCAGGAGGTGAAGGGCGGTAACGCGGGCGTCGGCGGATTCTCCGTCGACGGCGCGAGCGGCTCGGAGAACACGTTCTTCCTCGACGGCGTCGAGGTCTCCGATGTGCGCCGCGGTTCCCTGCGCCAGCAGAATGCCATTCCGCTGGAGTTCATCCAGGACCTGAACATTCGAAGCGGCGGGTTTGAAGCCGAACACGGCGGAGCCACCGGAGGCGTGGTCAACGTCGCTACGCGCGGGGGCCAGAACGACTTCCACGGCCAGGCCTACCTGCAGTTCACCAACAACGGATTGAACGCCAGCGACCGCGGCTACTGGCAGCGCTCGCCCTTGAACGCCGACGCGGCCGATTTCTTTAAGCCCAAGGAAGACGACTATCGTGTTCTTTACCCCGGCTACATCGTGAGCGGCCGCTTCGTACGCGACCGGCTGTTCTTCACCCACGGCTATTCGCCGGAACTGGAGAAGACGACGCGGCAGATCGCTTTCGCCAGCGGCGCGCGCACCTTCGAGCAGACCTTCCGCCGCCATTACGCCGTCAATCGCGTGGACTTCAACGCAACGAACAAGCTGCAACTCAACTCGACATGGATCTGGTCGCCGTTGAAGCGCACCGGTTCGCTCTGGAACCGCGACACGCGCCTGGCGCCTCCGACCACGGACCTCGGGATTCAGGGCGGCTTCGTGCCAGCGCAGACCTACAGCGCGGGCGCCACGTACACGCTCACGCCGAAGGTGATTCTCTCGGCGCGCTACGGCTACCGCTATCAGAATGACAAGGACGGCAACTACGGCCAGCCCGGCGTTCCCTTCATCACCTACAACACGTCTTCGGTAGGCATCGCCGGGGTACCCGCGGACGTGCAGTTCAACAACGGCTACCGCAATGTCAACAGCACCCTGACCACGGTGCGCGACATTACCACGCGCCACAACGTCTACCTGGACGGGACCATCATCCGCACCATCGCCGGCCAGCAGCACACGTTCAAGGCGGGTTGGGCGCTGAATCGTCTGGGCAACGACGTCGAGAGCGACTTCACCAACGGCCAGTTCACCATCAACTGGAACGACTCGTTCTCGCGCGGGAGCATCCGGGACCGCCGCGGCGCCTACGGCTACTACGCCTGGGAGGACGGCGTCCGGCTCAACTCGGGTGTCAACAGCCGCAACCAGGGCTTCTATGTCCAGGACACCTGGCGCGTGGTGCGGAACATCACGTTGAACCTGGGCGTGCGCTTTGAAAACGAGTTCCTGCCCCCATATACGAAGGAGTTCAACGGCGTGAAGATCGCTAATCCCGTCTCCTTCGGCTGGGGCGACAAGATCGCGCCCCGCATCGGCGCCGCTTGGGACGTCCTCGGCGACGGCCGCTGGAAACTGTCCGGGAGCTTCGGCTACTTCTACGACGTCATGAAGTACGAACTGGCGCGCGGCTCCTTCGGCGGCGACGTGTGGTTCACCCACATCTACGAACTCAACAATCCGGCCGTCTTCACCTTGAGCCGATCCAATCCGGGCGCTCTGGGCCGCGAGATCGTGAGCTTCAACAACCGCACCATTCCAATCAACGCGCAAGGCGAACTGGAAGGCATCGACCCGGGCATCAAGCCCTACCAGTCGCGCGAGTTCTCCGTGAACCTCGACCGCCAGATCACCTCCCGCCTTGTGGCCACGGTCCGCTACACGCGCAAGGACCTGCTGGCAGCGGTGGAAGACATCGGCGTGCTGGACGCCGAGGAGAACGAAGTCTATCTCATCGGCAATCCCGGCAAAGGCCAGACTCGTGACACCAAGTCCGTCTACGGCCAGAAGACGCCCAACGGCCAGGAGTTCCTGGTGCCCGAGGCGGTTCGCCAGTACGACGCCGTCGAGTTCCGGCTGCAGGGACAGATGGGCCGCTTCTACTTCATCCCGTCCTACACCTGGAGCCGCCTCTACGGGAACTACTCCGGCCTCGCCAACTCGGACGAGTCTGGCCGCTCCGATCCCGGCGTCTCCCGCGCCTACGACCTCCCCTACTATTACTTCGACGCCAGCGGCAGCCAGAAGAACGTGTTCGGCCGTCTGGGCACGGACCGGCCGCACACGTTCAAACTGTTCGGCTACTACGACCTCAAGACGAAGGCCGGCTCCACTTACATCGGCTTGAACCAGTTGGCGTTCAGCGGCGCGCCGGACACCACCACGGTAATCTACCTTTCAGCTCCCACCACGCCGTTCGGCCGCGGCGATTTGGGCCGCCTGCCGGTCTACTCGCAGACCGACCTGCAGATCGCGCACACGGTGAACATCCGCGAAGGCAAGCAACTGAAGTTCGAGTTCAACGTGCGCAATCTCTTCAACCAGAACACGGTAATCTCGCGCACGACGCAACTGAACCGCAACGGCGCCATCACCATCGACCCCGCGCAGTTCTTCAAGGGTTACAACCCCTATGACTACGTGAAGGTCGGAACGGGCAGCATCCGCTACAACCCGATCTACAACCTCCCCGGCGCCAGCTATCGCGCCGGGGGCGGTCCGGGAACCACCGTCAGCAGCGCCTTTTCCGCGACCCTGCCGAATTTCGGAGCCTACCAGGACTTCCGCGTGATTCGTCTCGGTCTCCGTTTCTTGTTCTAAGTCGAGCGATCGATTCCAATTCCGGCCGGGGAGCACCACTCCCCGGCCTGCTTTCCTAGCTCAACGCTCCAACGCATCCCTCATTTCCTGACCGATTTCACCTCAGCCGCCCGCACCGGGCGCCCCACCTCCCGTACACTGGCTTCCAGGAGTCTAGCCATGCGACACGCCTTCGCCGCGGCCGTCTTCGCCTTCGCCGCCCTTCCGGCCCACGCGCAGATGGTGGGGACGGCGATCCTAACGGGGACGACTGCGACCGGCGCCGCCAAGTCCGGCCGCAGCGCCGCGTCTTCCGTCCGCAAGACCATGGGCCGCACGGCTGGCATGCTGGGCGCCGCCGCATCCATAGGCGAGTACGTCCCGCGCCCCGTCGAGCCGCCGCCGTCGGTCGCCGTGACGGTGGCTCCCAAGCCCCAGGTCGCCAGGCTCGCCGCGAAGCTCACGAAGAGCGAACTGGAGACGGTCGAGATCGGGATCACTCGCGAAGCGCTGCTGGCGCGGTACGGCGCGCCACGCTCCCGCGTCACGGTGTTCGAGGAGGGTAAGCTCGACGAGTCGTTCCGCTACTCCACCACCGGCGGCGACGCGCGCGTGCGGCTCATCGACGGCAAGGTCGCCGCCATCGAGTGGCAGTGAATCCCTCGCACGCCGTGATAGGATGCGGCAGAATGCGAACTCTGGCGCTCCTGTTATTGGCCGAGGCGCTGCTCTGCGCGGCCCCGCCTGTGCCGGTGATCTTCGACACCGACATGGGCAACGACATCGACGACGCGATGGCGCTCGGCATTCTGCACAACCTCGAAAAGCGCGGCGAGATCAAGCTCGCGGCGATCACTCTCACCAAGGACAACCCCTGGGCCTCGGCGTACACGGAACTCATCAACCGCTTCTATGGGCGGCCGGCGATTCCGCTTGGCGTGGTGGCGAACGGCGTCACCAAGGACGAGGGCCGCTTCGCCCGGAAGGTGGCGGAGGCGCAGGGCGTGAAGCCCAGGCAGCAACCGGAGGCGGTCGCCCTGCTCCGAAAGACCCTCGCCGCGCAGCCTGACGGTTCGGTCATCGTGATCCAGGTGGGCTTTTCGACGAACCTCGCGCGGCTGTTGGACACGAAGGGCGACGGCGCCAGTCCGCTTGACGGCCGCGCGCTGGCCGCGAAGAAAGTGAAGTTGCTTTCGGTGATGGGCGGGAACTTCGTCAAGGGCGAACGCCTTGAGTACAACATCATGGAAGACGTGCCGTCGGCGCAGAAGCTGGTGGCGGGCTGGCCGACGCCGATCGTCTTTTCCGGTTTCGAAATCGGCGAGGCGATCACCTATCCCTACAAGAGCATCGCCGAGGACTACCGCTGGGCCACGAAACACCCGGTGGTGGAAGGTTACGTTTTGTACGAGAAGATGCCGCACAACCGCCCCACCTGGGACCTCACGAGCGTGCTCTACGCGCTGCGCCCGGACCGCGGCTACTTCGACCTTTCCGAGCCCGGAACCGTGACTTTCGAGGGCAAGGGCAAGACCGTGTTTACACCTTCGGCCGGCGGCCGGCACCGCTATCTGAAGGTGAACCAGGTGCAGATCGAGCGCGTGCGCGACACCTTCGTCTGGCTATGCAGCGAACCCCCGAAGTAACGGAAGCCGACCTGGCGAGGCGGCTGCTGGCAGGTGACGAGGGCGCCTTCGACGACTTCGTCGATCACTTCCAGCGGCGCGTCTTTCACTACGTCTTCCTGATGTGCGGGAGCCGCGAAGACGCCGAGGAGGTGGCCCAGGAGACGCTCCTCAAGGTCTTTGCCAGCCTCGACCAGTTGCGCGATCCGGAACGGGTGAAGGCGTGGGTGTTCCGGATCGCGAAGAACGCCTGCCTGATGAAGCGGCGGCGGAGTGTCTTCGCCCCCAAACACGAATTGCCGTTGGAGGACGGCGCCCACGAGGTGGCCGACCGGTCACCCGCGCCGGAGGAGCGCATCTTACGCAATGAGATGCGGGAGTTGGTGCACCGCGCCCTGGCGTCCCTGCCGGAGATCTACCGGTCGGTGATCCTGCTGCGCGAGTTCGAAGAGTTGTCGACGGCGGAGGCGGCCGAAGTGCTGGATGTGAGCGAGGATGTGGTCAAGACGCGGCTGCACCGGGGCCGCCTGGCTTTGCGCCAGGCCCTCGACGCGCTGTTGGAATCGCCCGCCTCTGTGAGGTAACCGCATGGCCAATGAGTGCAACGACATCATGGCGCGCCTTTCGGCGGATCTGGAAGGCGAACTCTCCGCCGAGGCGATCGACGAAATGGAGCGTCACATCGAAGGCTGCGGCCCCTGCGTCGAGTACATGGAGAGCGTCAAGAAGAGCATCGCGCTCTGCAAGGCGAACCTGCCCGTGGAGCAGCCGAGGCCGCTCGACGAAGACGCCCGAAAGGAACTGCGCGCCGCCTACCAGCGCATGGTGGCGGCGCGCAAAAGCTGAACCCGAGCGTCAGGACGCCGCCGTCGCCGCCATCTGCCCTTCGTCCGCCGAAGGTCCGTAAATGGACGGCACCGGGATGTTGTTCATTCGCAGATAGACGGTCAACTGCCCGCGGTGGTGAACCAGGTGATTCATGATGAAGCTGCGAATCACCGCGATGCGCGGCATGGCGAACATCTTCTGCCCGCCGGCGAGCATCGTCCAGGTCGCTGCGTAGTCGGCGTCGCTCGCGTTGGCAAGCGCGGCGCGGGCTTCCGCAACGCCTTGGTCCCACTTCGCCAGCAGCGCCGCGTTGGACGCCGCACACTCCTCTTTGTACGGCGGCGCACCCGGCGGAGCGATGTCCAGTTCGCTCGTGTTCATGGTCATCGTCGCCCAGCCCGGCACGTTGGCGATGTGGCTGGCGAGGGAACCCAGGTCGAACGACTTCTCGTGCGGCTTGTAGGAAAATGCGGAGTCGGCGCAGCGCTCCAGCACGCGGCGCGTGGTGGCCGCCTCGTGGTCGAACTCAGGTAGTAGCGTTTGAGCGATGGTCAAGGGAGAACCTCCAGGCCTTCGATATTCGCTTTTTATTCGCTTGGCGTCAAGGCCCATTTCCGTAAATTGTTTGTGACTGCGGTCACCGTAAGCGCAGGCCGGCGGAGATACGATCGAGAGCAGGATGGCCACGGTCCTCGACGCGCCCGCTCCGGCAAAACAGAAGAAGAAACTGGTCCGCCGCACGCTCCGCGACCGGTCGCAGGCGATCCGCCGGACCGTGCAGGTTCTGTTCCTCGCCTTGAACGTCTGGATCGGCGTGGAGTTCTACCTGTTTGTGCGCTATTTCGAGAGCGGCGAAGGCGCGCAGATCGACAGGCCATCGGGTGTCGACGGCTGGCTGCCGATTGCTTCGCTGATGAACCTGAAGCAATGGGTTCTCACCGGCGATATCCCGCAATCGCACCCCGCGGGCATGTTCCTGCTGCTCGCGTTCGCGGGCGTCTCGCTGGTGTTCCGCAAGGCGTTCTGCAGTTGGCTCTGCCCGGTGGGAACCGTATCGGAGTACCTCTGGAAAGTCGGCCGCGAGACATTCCGCCGGAACTTCGCGGCGCCTCGATGGTTGGACCTGCCGCTGCGGTCGCTGAAGTACATTCTGCTGGGTCTCTTTGGGTATGCCGTCTACAGCATGAGTCCCCTGGCCATCCGGCAGTTCATGGAGTCGCCGTACGGCATCATCTCCGACGTCAAGATGTTGAACTTCTTCCGCGACCTTTCGGTTACCGCGGCGGCGGTGCTGGCGCTCCTTGTCCTGGGTTCGTTCTTTGTTCAGAACTTGTGGTGCCGGTACCTGTGCCCCTATGGCGCGCTGATGGGGCTGGTCTCCCTGCTGAGTCCGGCGCGAATTCGCCGCGAGGCCGGGCCCTGCATCGACTGCGGCAAGTGCGCCAAGGCATGCCCCTCGCTGCTGCCGGTGGACCAGTTGGTGCAAATCCGCTCGGCCGAATGCACGGGATGCCTGGAGTGTGTTGCCGTGTGCCCGGCGGAGGGCGCACTGTCGATGGTCACGGTTCCGGCCGGGCGCAGCGTCCCGCCATGGGTTATGGCTGCGGGCATGGCTGCCATTTTCTTCGGAGTCACAGGCGCCGCCATCGCATCCGGCCACTGGGATATGAACGTGCCCCTGGACATCTATCGCTCGCTGGTGCCGCGGGCCCACGAATTCGGCCACCCGTAACCGGGCGCCGTCGCGTCAACGCCGCGCGAAACTGTCGCGGACGCCGCGCCATTTGCGCTGGATCAGTTCGGAGAGGTTGAGCAGGATCGCCAACCCCAGGAGCAGGGGCCAGAGGCGCAAAGACGAATCGATGGTGCGCCCGCCGCCCTCGAACACTTCGGCCGGCTTGGGTTCGAAGCGACCGCCAGTAAACTCCGAGATGCTCCGCAGCAGGGACTCGTTGGAACCGAAATCCCGCATCTCCTCCTCCTGGCGATAGAAGCCGGTTTCGGGAAAGGCGCGCGATTCCACCACCGGGCGCACGCGAAACAAGCCGCGGCGGTCGCCCAAGGCCACCCGGCCCCGGTAGGCGCCCTCGGCCACCTTGCGCACCTCAATGGGCCGCTGGAAGCCGCCGGGACCGAAAACAAAAAGGTCGGGAATTGTCTTGGGTTCCGGCACGTGCCGGCCGAGCCGGTAATCCACGACCAGTTCGCCGTTGGCGCTGTCGAACTGCGCCGCCGCCTCCCCGGCCTGCGCGTGCGGCAGCAGGTCGCGCAGCAGGTTGCCCCAGAACCGGTCGTAGCCGCTCCAGCCGATCCAGTTCTGCGCCCAGCGCGGCTTGGCGTCGGAGGCGAAGACGGCTGCGCGTCCCAGGCCATACTGCCAGCGCGTGAGCAGCGGGTCTTTTTCGAGCGTCAGAATGGTCTCCGCCGTGTCCTTGGCGATGAACTTCACATACCCGCGGAGCGCCGGAGCGTCTTCCATTCCCACACCCTCGAGGATCTCCGATTCCTTGGCCACCTCCGCCTTCAGCGATTTCTCAATGGCCGTACTGCCTGTGTGCTCCATCACGTCCTTGAGCAGGATCTGCTCGAGGCCGGAGGGGTCGGTGAGGAAATAGGACTTGCCCTTGGCGTTGACCGCGACCTTCTCCAGGTACGCTTTGTTCACGTCCTGCCCGAGGCCGACCGTGGAGATGGTGACGCGGTTGTTGGCCGCCTCGCGCGAAAGACCGATGCTATCGCCTTCCTCCGAAATTCCGTCCGTCAGCAAGACGATGTGTTTGAAGGTGCCCTTGGCAGGGAGGATGCGGCGGTAGGCTTCACTGAGCGCGGGCGCGATCTGCGTGCCGCCGTCGGGCGTGATGCCGGCCACCAGGCGTTTGATCAGCGTCCGGTCCTCCGCGCGGCGGATGGGCACCGCCCACTGGAACGAGTTATCGAAGATCAGCACGCCCACCGAGTCGATGGGGCGAAGGTTCTCGATGACGCCGATCGCCGCCAGCCGCGCCAGCTCCATCTTCCGGCCTTCCATTGAAGAGGACTTGTCGACGATCAGCACCAACACGGTGCCCTCGGGACTGCGCGGCGGCGCCAACCGGGCGGGAAGCGCGCGTTCGAGCGGGTCGAGCTCACGGTTCTTCTCGTCGACGTAGCGGTTGCGCTCGCCGCCGATGACCACCAGCCCGCCGCCTTGCTTCACGAATTCTTCGAGCGCCGCTTTCCGCGGCTCGGGCACCGCCTGCAGATCCCAGTTATTGAAGACCACGAGTTGAAAGTCGTCGAACGGCTCAGTCAATTGCGAACTCGCGGCGCGGACGATTTCAAACTGCGAGGCTTCCAACGCCCGGAACAGGTTCGACTCGGTTCCGGACGGGTCGGAGGAGACATAGAGGAGTCGCGGGCGGCGCAGCGTCAGCGCCTGCTGGAAACGTACTTCGCCGTGGTCCGGGGTGGCAATGACGCCTTCCAGGTCCACCGCGCCGCTGGTGTTGATACTGGTGTGCAGGCGGAGCGTGCTGGCCCCCTGTTCGATCTCAACGGTGCTCGATCCCAGGGGCTTGCCTTCGGCGCTGAGCCGGACCTCGGCCTTGCTGGCCGCGGGGGCGCGCAAGGAGAGTTCCAACGGGAAGCGTTCGCCGGTGAAGGCCAGTGCGGGCACATTGATCGCGTCCAGCTTTAAAGCGGGTTCGCCGCGGCCGGGCAAGCGATAGGTATCGACGGGAATCCCGGCGGCCCGCGCCTGCCAGGCGGCGCGCGCGGCGCTGCCCGAGTTCTCGCGGCCGTCGGAAATCAGCACCAGTCGCGGAACCAGCCCCGCGGGCACGGAAGCCGCGGCGAGCGAGATCGCCGACTCGATATCCGTTCCGCGTCCCGCCTCGCCGGGTGTGGACTTGAGTTTGCCCACTTCCTGCTCATCGAGCATGCGCGTTTCTCGGGCGAAGGGAAGGACGCGTGTCCAGTGCCGGCCGGCGGCCTTCTCGATCTCCGAGGCGAACCGCGCCGCTTTGGCCAGGTCCTCCGCCGGCACGCTGGCCGACGTGTCGACCAGAACAGCAACGGCCATTCTTGTTTCCGTGAGCCGCAGGCGCGGTTCAGCCAGTGCGAGCACCACCATGACGAAGGCCATCAGCTTCAGCGCCAGGCCGAGGGGCCGCGTGGTGCGCCGCCACTCGAAGAAAGCCCACGCCAGGGGGAGCGCGAGGAACAGCAAGACCCAGGTCCGTTCGAAGGTCACGAGGCCCTCCGCATGGCGGTTGGGGCATCCGGCTCAGTGCGCACGGGCGTGCCCGCGGTGGTCGCGGTCCGCCGCCGTCCCCACAGGGCCCACTCGATGCCCAACCCGACCGCGCCCAGCACGGCCAGCCATTGCCAGAGATCCCTCGAGCCCGGAGGGGCCGGGTAGGAACGCGGCACGCCCGTCTTCACAGTGGAGGGCGGTTCCCAGACGGCATCCGGCACTTCCGGCAAAGTCAGCGAATAGACCATCTCGCGATCGCCCGCGGCCAGCCGCAGTGTGGCCGGAGAGCCCACGAAGAAGCGAAGCGTGCGGTCCTGCAGCGTGAACGGAATGGCCCGGCCGTCATCGGACTTGATGGAGATGGCCTTGGTGTCGATCCCGGGGTCGAGCACGGTGCTCACAGTCCCCACGGTGCCGGCATTCAACTCCCAGCGGCGGAACACCTCCGGCGACATCCAGTGCAGAATGTTTGCGAACAGAAGCGGGGCGGTGAGTTCGTAGCGCGTATCGGTCTTCATGGGGTGGAAGCCGAGCGCGATGGCCCTCGGCTTGGACGGACGAGCGAGGATCACGGGCCCGCCCTCCGTTTCCGCCACCGCAATGTCGCCGTCGTTGGGGATGAAGGCCATGGCCTGATCGAGCTTCACGCCTTTGGTGCGAAGACCGCGTCCCAGCAGGTGGTCGCTGTTCCACTGCCGGATCGCCACCTTCTCCAGCAGAGCGCGCCGCGCAATGGGACCGGCGCCCTGCGGCGGCTCGATCCAGATGCTCTCCACCTGGGGCTCGGCGGGAGGACGGAAGGCGTCGAGGATCAGCACGTCGGCATCGGGCTTGGCCTGGTATTGAGCCGGCGAGCGGAAGACCGCCTCGACGCGAGGACTGGCCGAAAGAAGCGGCCGCAGCAGGTCAGGATTCTCGGAGTAGACCATCACGCGCAACGGCTTCTGCGCCGGCAGTTCGAAGACCGCGCGGTCGTCGCCCGGAAACGCGTCGTTGCCCAGCAGCCGCGCCTCCAGCCACCCATTCGCCTTGGTGCGGTAGCTGAAGGTCACGTTCTGCTCGACGCCGGGCGGCAGCGTGAGCACTTGACGGCCGGCGGGCGCGCCGCCGAACTGAAGGGCGAGCGGGACGGTCTGCGCGCGCGAACCATAGTTGCGTGCGGCGATGAAGATCTCCCAGAGGTCGCCGCCGGAGGCCGCGCGCCGCAGGCCGATCTTGCGCAGACCGATGTTCTCCACCTCGGCCCGAACGGGCAGGATCCGGAGGTTCGCGGGCAGCGCCGGCAACGCGGCCAGGCTTTCAGAGGAGACGCGGCCGCCGGTCGCCAGGACGATCTCGCCCGGGCGCTGGGCGTGCAGCCGCTGGATGCGGTTGGCGAAGGCCAGGGCCTGGTCCAGATCAAGGCTCGACGAACGCGGCGTGGACTCCCGCACCGCTTTCAGCACGGCGTCGCGGTCGGCCTCAAACGCGGTGGCGGGTGACGCGAGCCCGTCGCAGCGCACCAGCATCACGCGGTCGCCCGCGGGGAGGACGTTGAGCCAGGCGCGCGCCGAGGCCCGGGCGGCTTCCATCAATGTGGTCCCGCGCACCGAAGCCTGCATCCACGCCGAAGTATCGAGCAGAAGCACGTGATCCCGCGACGTGCGATCCGGTGTGCCCCACTTCAGTTGCGCGATGGCGAGCAACAGCAGCGCCATGCTGAGTAACTGAACCAGAAGAGACCAGGGCTGTTGGATCCGGCGCCTCCGCTGGACGGCGACGGGCTGCTGCGTGGAGATCCAGAAGCGCAGCGTGGGAACTTTCTGACGGCGCCGGGAGCGGTCCAGCAGGTACAGCGCCACCGCCGCCGCCGACACGCCCGAGAGCAGGGCCATGAACTCGAACAGGCTGAGGTTGAGGAGGAACATCTAGCCTACAATCGCCCTCGTGCGCACCAGGGGTCCGAAAATGGCGTCTTCAATGGGCACCGAAGTGGGTAGCCCGATGTAGCGGCCGCCGTTGCTCAAGGCCAGCCGTTCAATCCCTTGTCCGTACTCGTCGAAGGCCCGGGTGTACGCTTCGCGCGCGCCGCCGTCGAAGGAGACGTCCAGGTGGTCTCCGGTTTCGGCGTCCTCCAGATCGAGTTCGCCTTCCCAGGGCGGCGTCCGGTCCTCGTCCGCCCAGAGATGAATGAGCAGCAGCTCGTGGCCGAAGTCGGCGAGATATTGAAGGGTCTTGCGGCAATCGGCGGTGTCGAGAAAATCCGAGATCACGATCACCAGGCCGCGCTGCATGTACTTGCCGGCGAAGTCCCGCACGACGCGGCCGAAATCCGTGCGACGGCCCACGGGCAGTTGCGTCAGGAAGTCGACCGCCGGCGCGAAGCGGTGCCGGCCGCCGCCGCACAGGAACGAATCGTGGAGCGTGTCGCTGAAGGGCTGGAGCACGATGGTGTCGAGGCGCACCAGCGCCACGTAGCTCAACGCCGCGGCCAGCTTCCGCGCGTAATCGAACTTGGGCTTGCCGCCGCCCTCCATCGATGCGCTGGTGTCGAGCAGCAGGCGCACCGGCACGCGGGGCTCCACCTGGAACATCTTCAGGAACAGTTTCTCGAGCCGCATGTAGGCGCGCCAGTTCACCGCGCGCAGGTCGTCGCCGTGATGGAAGTGGCGGTGATCGAGGAACTCCAGGCCGGGACCGGAAAAACGGGACGCGTTCCGGCCGCCCACCAAGCCCGGGAAGGACTTCTGCCAATGAATGGTGAGCCGCTCCAGTTTCTCAATGAAGCTCGACTCGACTAACGCCTCACGCGCCGCGCCGCCCCGGTCCGCCATGGCTGCGCCCTTCAGACGGCCGCGACGGCCGTACCCGCAATCACCTGATCGAGGACCGTGTCCGGCGTCTGCCCGTCGGCGTGCGCGTCGAAGTTGAGGATGATGCGATGCCGCAGCACCGAGGGGGCCACGACACGGAGGTCGTCCACGGAGAGGTGGAACCGTCCGCGCATTAGCGCGAGCACGCGCCCGCACTCCACCAGCGCCTGCGCCCCGCGCGGAGAACTGCCGTAGCGAATGTACTTGTTGGCGACGGCGTGAGCCCGGTCCGTGCCAGGCTGCGTGGCCATCACCAGTTCGACCGCGAAATCCTGCACATGCTGCGCGACCATCACCTGCCGGCAGGTCCCGCGGATCTGGAGGATCGTCTCCCGATCCACCACCTTCGAGAGCGTCACTTCCTCTCGCTGGATGGTTCGTTCGACGATCCGGTTCATTTCCTCCCGCGACGGGTACTTCACCAGGATCTTCATCAGGAAGCGATCGAGTTGGGCCTCGGGCAGCGGATAGGTGCCTTCCATCTCGATCGGGTTCTGCGTAGCCATCACCAGGAAGGGCAATTCCAGTTCGTGCGTGGTGGTGCCGCTGGTGACGGTCCGCTCCTGCATCGCTTCGAGGAGCGCGGATTGGGTCTTGGGCGTCGCCCGGTTGATTTCGTCGGCGAGCACGAGGTTCGCGAAGATCGGCCCGGGCTGGAACCGCAAGACTTTGGCCCCGCGGTCGTCGGACTCGATCATCATGCTGCCGACGATGTCGGCCGGCATCAGGTCCGGGGTGAACTGAATGCGGGAATACTTGAGGTTCAGAACACGGGAGAGCGTTCGGAGCAGGGTCGTTTTTCCGAGGCCGGGGACCCCTTCGAGCAACACGTGGCCGCCGGCGAGCATGCAGATCAGGACGCCATCCACTACTTCCTGCTGGCCGACGATGATCTTGCCGATTTCCGCGCGAACCTGGTCTAATCGGGAAACTGCGGTTTGGAGGGCCTCTTCACTGCGCACAGCTCTATTGTATGGCATCGCTCGCAAGATGCCTTCGCCCCTGGAAAATGATACGGTTTAAACGCTTGCAGAAGCCTCGGCCCGTTCACCCACAGCGTGAGCGAAGTGGCCGACGATGGACGACATCTCCTCCAACGCCTGACGGCTTCTGGATACTGCGTACCAGCCGCTCATGATCTTGTAGTCGGCCATGAGCATCATGTGCTCCAGGTCCAACCCTCCGAAATCACTCGCGTGCCGCATCAAATAGGACAGGAAGCGGTAGTCGCGCTGCAACAGCTCGTGCAGCCCGTCCAGTTCCCCGGCCTCTCCGGTTACCAGTTTCTTTTGCACAGTGAGGAAGCTGAGCTGGTTCGCCTCCGCCACCGGTTCCGCGTAGTCCGTCGCGGGCGCCGCCTTCAGTATCAGAAGACACGTGTAGCGGAACCAATACGCGAACAGAATCAGCGAGAACAGCAAGATGAGTATGCTGACAATCATCTCGATTCCTTCGTCTCCCGCAACGGCACCACGCCCGGCGTCTGTGCGCCTAGGTCTACTGCAAGTACCATTACGCTCATGATGAGCCTAACATCGCCAATTCTAGCCAACAAGGGAAATCGTGGGTACTAAGGTAAGATTTCCGTTGGGCTAGGCCCCCCCTTTGGGGGTCTCCAGTACCTTTCTATCGGCAGTACCGGCCTCGAACACCATATGGCCGGCCACAACGCCCCTACGCCGGCAGTCGTCCAGATAGAGCGAGGCGTAACTGGCCGTGACGAAATCGGCCTCGCGGTAGCCCAAGCGCGCCGCCGTCCGGTCGATCCAGTCCGGTTCGCCCTCCAGTTCGAGGAAGATCCCGATCGGCGTCTCGTCGAGGACCGCCATCCCCTCCCCCGACTGGTCTTCGAACTCAGTTCGCCATTTGTCGTAGCGGAAGACCATCGTGTAGCCCAGGCTCTCGAAGACTCCGCGGCAGGCGTCCAGGGAGGAAGCCGTGAACTCGATCTCCGGCCGCGACTTGTGCTTGCCTTCGACGGCCCGGCCCTTGAAGGTGACCACGGTGCGGCCGCCCGCCGAGCGGATGCGCAGCAGTTTGCCCTCCGCGCGGAGTTGGCCGTCGCGATCGTAGATGAGATTGATCTCGGCGTGCCGTTCCCGAACCACGCGGAACCCGGCACGCGCGAGGTTCGCGAGAGCGCTCTCCACGTCTGTTGCGCGCAGCTTGATTTCGGTCTCGTGCCCGCCGCCTGTAGCCATCGGCCTCCAGTGTAGCCGCGTTATACTGTGGTCTGCCGCAACGCGGGCCCGTAGCTCAGTCCGGATAGAGCGTCTGGCTTCGAACCAGCAGGTCGGGGGTTCGAGTCCCTCCGGGCCCGCCAGCGCTCAAACTGTCCGGAGATCGCGCCCCCGCGGGTCTGCCTCCCCAGCGGTCGACGGACGAATGTCGCGCCCGGCCGGACGCGTCTTGGAAATGATGAGTTCGCGGGAGCAAGATTCTCAGACGTGAGCGCGAAAACCGTCGTTTTCTAGCGCCAGGTCAATCAGATGCGGATCTTTGCCTACCAGCGCGTACGGATCGATGTCGATCAGATCACCGATGACGTATCTCAAGGCTTCGAGTGTTTCGGATTCTCTACTGGCACCAAACTCTCGGACGAGTTGTCCGTGGTTGAGACCTACCACCGTCTTGGTCAACTGGCCCAATGTCTGGCTTCCAGCCGACAACTCGGAGGCAAATGGTCGCGCAACATGAAAGAGAACAGTGGTACTAATGGGCCAAAGCAATATGCTCGCCAGAGCAAACCCCCAACTAACTCCCGAAGTGGCCAACGGAATCGCGGGGAGCAATCCGCCGACGAATATCAAAGATGAGCGAAAGCTGGAGTATTCCAAGCCCGGCAACTTGAGCCCAGACGCTGCGCTCAGTGCAAACCATGCTCGTCGCCGACGAAACGAAGGCAACAGCGAATCCATCGTGGTCGATGGACGAATGGACGCCCTGGGCGAATCGAAGAGTTCCAAGCAAGCACGCCGGAGCCGCCAGAATACCTGACTGCTGAAGCGCCTGTCCGCCGGTTTGTGGGCGACATGCGCCTGCACCGCTGTGCAGAGGTCGGAGAAGTAAGAATGATCGCTGAGTTCGCTGGGGCGGAACTTGATTTCAAACGCCGCCTCAACGCACTCAAGAAGAGTCTTTACGTCAGCATCCATAACGTCGCCTATTCGCATGGTACGGCAACGTTGTGTGCGGCGGGTGTTGGTGTTGGCGGCCCAAGAATCCCAGAGGGACATTTCGGCAGAGGATCGCATCGTCGCCGGCCAGCGATGCCAGGACCAATGCGGGCCGCCGCTTCGTCTGGCTGAGGTCGGAGAACGGGAAGTCCTTGGCAAGCGCCGATTCGGCGGCAAGCTTTGGCAGGGCGTTTTCCGCTTGGGTGTCCTTAAGCGACCGAAGGAACGCCAACAGTTTATCCAGATCCTGTTCCGGAAGCCGCTCCAGCTCGCGGGCCCGTGAGGACGATGGCCGCTGGCTGGCGTCCGCTCCTAACGTTGCGAGGCGATCCGGCGGTCGCACTCGCGGATCGCATCCAGGGCGGCGCGCAGGCGGCGCTCGGTGTCCGGCGTTTTGGGCTCCCAGTGTTTCCACCGCGCCGCGTTCTTCTGAAACGTCTGGCGCGCGAAGCCATACTCGCGCCATTGGACTAACAGCCGGCCGTACAACTCGTCGAGGTCGGAGGCGGCCTCCATCGCGGCGAGCGTCGGGCGCGGCGCGGCGAGCACCTTGGCCGCCAGGGGCTGCGCCTCGGCGAGAATCGCTCCTGCGCGTTTCGCATCGCGATCAACGAGCGCGGCCCGCGCCTGGGCGTTCCGTGCGCCGATCCGGGTGACGGTCTCGTTGTACCAGGGTTCCGTGACCGGGTCGGGCGGAGCGCGAAGT
>DALYJJ010000115.1:0-20043 GCA_031969915.1 Bryobacteraceae bacterium
GCCGCAGTTCTTCGTTGTTCACTTGGTGGCTCACCATGCTCTCCGTCTTCGACGACTTGAGCACCAGTTCCTCGACGTAGATCGGACAGTCCAGCCGCAGCGCCAGCGCCAGCGCGTCGCTCGGCCGGGAATCCACGCTGATCAACTCCCCGTCCCGTTCGATCCAGATCAGGGCGTAGAACGTGTCGTCCTTCAACTCGCTCACCACCACCTTCTGCACCCCGGCGTTGAGCCCCAGCAGCAGGGTCTTGATCAGGTCGTGCGTCATCGGCCGCGGCGTCGACACTTTCTCAATTTCCAGCGCGATCGCGTTCGCCTCGTAGATGCCGACCCAGATCGGGAGGATGGTGTTGCCGGCCACGTCCTTCAAGATGACGATGGGCATGTTCGTCACCGGATCCATCATCAGGCCCCGGATCTTCATCTCGACTTCCATGGCGTTCCTTTTCTCCATTAGAACAGACGGTGCGTTCCCGCGCACGCTAGGCGGGACGCACGAACTCGCCGGCCAGCGAATTGGGGCCGGCTCTGGTGACGCGCGCGGAGAGATACTGGCCGGATAGGTTGGCCCCCTGGCCATCGGGGTGCGTGAAGTTCAACGTGCGATGCTGCGATGTGCGGCCGATCCATTGTCCCGTGGCCTGGTTGAAGCCCTCCACGAGAACCTCCTCGATTGAGCCCACCAGCGCGGAGTGGCGGCGCAACTGGATGCCCCGCTGCTTCTCTTGAACAATAGTGAGCCGCCGGCCCTTTTCCTCTTCGGAAAAATGATCGCCGTAAGCCAGCGCCGGCGTGTTCGGCCGCTTCGAGTACTTGAAGCTGAAGATCGAGTCGTACTCCACTTCCTCGAGCAGCCGAAGGGTCTGCTCGAAGTCCTCCTCCGTCTCCCCGGGGAAGCCCACGATGATGTCCGTGCTCAGCGCGATCTTGCGCGGCGAAGCCTTCAACCACTCGATGCGCCGCATATACTCGTCCCGCGTGTACAGCCGCTGCATCCGCTCCAGCACTCTCGTCGAACCCGATTGCACCGGCAGGTGCACGAAGTTGCAGAGCACCGGGTTGCGGTCGATCGCCTCCACAATCTCTTTCGTGAAGTCCCGCGGATGGGACGTCGTGAACCGCACCCGCCTCAGACCAGGCACTTCCCCCACCTTCTCCAGGAGCTGCGCGAAATCGAGCCCCGCCGCCGACGGGTCCCGGTAGCTGTTCACGTTCTGCCCCAGCAGCATGATCTCCGTGTAGCCCGCCCCCGCCAGTTGCCGCGCCTCCGCCAGCACGCTCTCGCTCGTCCGGCTCCGCTCCGGCCCGCGCGTGAACGGCACCACGCAATACGCGCACGATTTGTCGCATCCCTCGATGATCGTCAGGTACGCCCGGTGCGCGTTGTCCCGGCGCGTGAGCGGCGTCTCGAACGTATCTTCGGTGTCCAGGCTCAACCCGGTCACCCGCTTCCCGCCGGTCTCCAGTTGCACCAGCAACTCCGGCAGCCTCGTGTAACTGGCCGAACCCACCACCATGCTCACGTGCGGCGCACGCTCAAAGATCCGCTCGCCCTCCTGCTGCGCCACGCAGCCCAGCACGCCGAATACTTTGCCCTTCCCCGCCTCGCGCTTGAAGTTCTGCAGCCGGTTGAAGACTTTCTGCTCCGCCTTGTCGCGGATGCTGCACGTGTTGTACAGCACCAGGTCCGCCGCATCGGGCGTTTCCACTTGCAGGTAGCCTTGGGAGACCAGCGTGCCGATGACCTTCTCCGAGTCGTGCACGTTCATCTGGCAGCCAAAGGTCTCGATGTAAAAGCGCTTCATACGGAAATGCCCAGGAGGGTGTACTTCCATTATACGAACGCTGCGCCGCGCCGCCCCGCCGCTAATACCAGAGGTACTTCCGCCACTGCTCGTCGCTCTTGCCCAGCAGCCTCATCAGGTGCCGGCTGGTGTGCAGGCTGAACGGCCGCGGCTGCTTGGCCAGCTTCATGCCCGCTTCTTCCGGCGTCCGGTTCCCCTTGCGGTTGTTGCACGGATTGCAGCAGGCCACGAGGTTCTCCCACGTGCTCTCGCCGTGCCGCGAGCGCGGGATCACATGATCGAGCGTCAGTTCCGCCGAGGTCAACGTCTTATGGCAGTACTGGCACGTGTACCGGTCGCGCATCAGAATGTTCTTCCGCGACAGCGCCCGCGTCTGGTGCGGGATCCGCCGGTACTCCAGCAGCCGGATCACCGACGGCATGCGCAGGCTCGCCCGCGGCGAGCAGATGTGGTGCGGCGCATGCTCCTCGGCCTTCGCCACGCCTTTCAAAATCAGGACCAGCGCCCGGCGGGTCGCGCAGATGTTGATCGGTTCGTAGCTGGCATTCAGCACCAGCACTGGTCGATGCATTCGGTCGAGACTTGCCATTCGTTCACGCTCCGGAAGAAACAGGTAACCGTTCGGGCGCCGGCGGAGTGCCGCCCGTCTCCGCGGGCCGGCGGTCCGCTCGCGCCAGCGTCAAGACTGCTACTTGTTTCGCGCCGCCGCGCTTCAAGGCCGCGGCGCAGGCAGAGGCCGTGGCCCCCGTGGTGAATACATCGTCCACCAACAACACAACCAGACCCGCGGCGTCGGCCCCGCGAGACAACTCGTACGTCCCGGCGGTGTTCTTGCGCCGCCCGGCCGCCGACAACCCCGCTTGCGCAGGCGCCCGGCGCACCCGCCGCAGCAGCCTTCGCATCGGTACACTCCAGCTCCGCGCCACTTCCTCCGCCAGCAGTTCCGCCTGGTTGTACCCGCGGCGCCACTGCCTCGTCCAGTGAAGCGGCACCGGTACGATCGCGTCGAACTGGAACCGGCGCGGAACCACCAGCGCCATCCTCCGCCCCAGCACCGGCGCCAGCGTCCGCAAGCCGCCGTACTTGAGCTGATGAACCAGGCTCCGCAGTTCGTTTTCGTACGCCCCATACGAGAACGCCGCGTCGAAGGGAGTCAATCCGCGCCGGCATAGTCCGCAGCGCCCCTCCGCATCCAGTGGGAACGCGTTCCGGAACGGAGTTCCGCATAAGCAGCAGAAGTACTCCGGCGTCAAAGGTTGCGGTGCGTCCAGGCAGCGCTCGCACACCGGCACACGGTTGAAGTTTGTTAAAGGTGTGTCACAAACCCGGCACGAATCGGGGAAAAGTAGGTTGAGTAGGCGCGCGAGAGGGCGTTCGAGATTTGAGATCCTGTAATTGGCGGCTGCTCGTGAGAGACGGCTACTCGAGAAGACCCACCTCCCTGCTCTTTGTATAGTACACCCGGCACGCCCTATGAAGCCAATAACAAAAAACCAACGAAATGTTCCAGACGTCGGATCGGACCTCATCGTTCCGCCCGAACAGGAGTTTCTGCTCGCCGCTCGCGAGATCCTCCTCGAAGGGTTTCGGCTCGCGGATCTCACCCGGCCCGGACTCTCCCTCGACAAGCTGAACCTGCGCGGCTGCGAACTGGAGCGCATCCGCTGGCCTGGAAGCGCGATGAAGGCCGTCTCTTTGCGTGACGTTCGCGTGGTGGGCTGCGATTTTTCCAATCTCACCGTCCACCGCTTCACCCTCGTCCGCGTCGAGTTCGTCGAGTGCCGCCTCGCCGGCCTCCGCGCCTCCGCGATTGGCAGGATGTGCTCGTGCGCGATTGCGACCTTCGTTATGCCGTGTTTGAGGAAGGCAAGTTCCGCCGCTGCGAGTTCGAACGCGCCAACTGTGAGGACTCGGGCTTTCCGCGCGCCGACTTCACCGGCTGCGCGTTTCGCTCCAGCTCTCTCTCGCAAGCCGATTTCCGCGGCGCGAAACTCGGCGCCACGGACCTGCGCGGCTCCACCGTGGACGGCATGATCGTGGGGATCGAAGACCTTCGCGGCGCCATCGTCGATCCCGTTCAGGCCGCCGCCTTCGCCCGCCTCATGGGGTTGCAGATCGAGTAGGAGCCGCGGCGTCTTCTCTCACTGCGCCCCTTGCCAGTTCCACCGCACCCCGCTCACAAAATTGAAGCGGAGCGACGGATACCCGAACGCCTCTTCGTACCGCTGGTTCGTCGCGTTGCGCAGATTCGTGTACGCCGTCAGTCCGCGTCCAACCCGGTAGTTCACATTCACGCCCACATTGTGAAATCCAGGATTCCGGTACAGCCCCGCCGACGCCCCAAAGTTCGGCTCCACGTCCAGCACGTGTCCGCGCGTGAACAGCGTGACGTTGCCCGTCAGGCGCTTCCACTCCAGGTTCGACGTGAACGAGCCGGAATGTCGCGGCCGCCGGATCAGCGGCTGCCCGGGCCGGAAGAACGATTGCGCCGCCGCCGCGCCGTCCAGCGCCCGCAGTTGCGCCTGCTGCCACGTGTACTGGCCGCTGAAGTACAGCCACCGCGCCGGCCGCACCCGCGTCTCGAACTCCGCGCCCCGCGCCACCGCGTTTGAAATGTTGTCCGTCCGCCACCGGCTCAGCGCCGCCAGCGCGCCGCCCAGACTCACGATCAGGTCGTCGTACTCGTTCCGAAACCACGTCGCCTCCAGGGACAGCCGGTTCTCGAACAGACGCTGCTCAATACCCGCGTCGAAGCTCACCGTTCGCTCCGGCCGGATGTTCGGATTGTCCGTGTAGGCCAGTTCAAAGCCGTTCGCCGGCCGGATTCCCGTGCCGAACGTCGCGTGCACGCGTGTCGAGTTGAACCCTCCCCGCCGGTCCTGCCGCACGTAGTAGTTCGCGGCGATCTTCGGATTCACCCGCGTCAGCGTGCTGCCCGGAATCGGGGGCCGCCCGGCGAAGCGCGCCGCGGGCAGCGCTTCGGTCGCGATGATCTCCGTGCGAACCCCCGTGATCAGGCTGAACCGCGCGCGCGGCGCGTAGCGATGTTCCAGGTACAGGCCCGCCTGGCTCCGCTCCAGCGGAAACGTGAAGCCGTCGTCGTTGGTGATGAAGCTGTTCACCACCTCCTCCCGGCTGCCCATGGCCCCGAAAGCAAAACTGTGCGCGGCGGCCGGCGAGTAAATCGAGCGCGCTTCGAAGAAGCCCCGCCGGTCGTTGTTGCGGCTGTCGCCGAACGCCGTGCGGAAGCTCGAGTTGTAGATCATCGCGCCGCCCGAAAACTCCTGCCGGAAGCGTTCGCTCGCCTCGATCCGGTAGCTCCCGTAATAGTTCGATGCGTTCGTCACGCCTCGTGAAACCGTGTCGATGCCGCTGAAGTTGCCCGCCGGATTCGAACCCCAGGGGCCCGGCGCCCCCAGTTCGTTCGAATTGAAGAAGCCCCGCAGCGAAAATGCCTGCCGCCGGTGCGTCCGCGAGACCCCGGCCGAGATCGTGTCGCTGCGAAAGTCGCTGTTCACAATCGGCCCCTCGCTCTCCACCTTCGACGCCGAACCCGTCACGCCGAAGCCCTTCACCGTCCCCGAGGAGCTCGCCGAAAACCGCCGCGTTCCATAATTCCCGCCCTCCGCCAGCACGTCGATCGAGGGCGCGCCCGTCGCCGTGCGGCTCACCAGGTTCACCACCGCCGAGTTCGCGTATGAACCGAACACCGCCGACTGCGGCCCGCGCACCACCTCCACCCGTTCCAGAAAATCCGTCGGCAGCGCGGCCAGGTCGAAGTAGCCCCCAAAGCGATTCACCGGCACCCCGTCAATCACCACCAGGTTGAAATCCGATTCGCCGCCCCGCCCGAACAGCGATGCCTGCGCGCCCCGTGCGCCGTTCTGAACCACCGCCAGGCCCGGCACGTACCGCAGCAGGTCGATCGCGTTCGCTTCGTTCCGCCCTCGGATCTCCGCCGCGCCGATCACCGTCGCGCTGGACGGCTGCTCGCCCGCCGGAACTTCGAGCAGCGACGCCGCCACCGTCACCGCCGCACTCTGCGCGGCGAGCGGCAGTTCGATCGCCATCTCGTCCCGCACGTTCGCCAACGGCCGCGACACGGTTTGAAAGCCCGGCGCGGCCACGAACAGCGTCTCGGCGCCCGCCGCCGGCTCGAACTCAATCGCGAAGCGGCCGCTGAGGTCCGTCGTCGCGCGGTGCAGCGTGCCGGTTCGCGAGGCCACCACCACCTCGGCGCCAGGAACGGCGGCGCCGGAGGCGTCCACCACTCGGCCCGTCATCCGCGCCGCGGATGCAGCACCGCTCAGCGCGGCGAAAAGAAGTGCGATTCGAAGTGCGTTGATCAAAGCACTCCCACCATGGCACACCATCCGCCGTCAATTGTAGGGCGTTTAGTGATACTGAAAACCGCGCCCCCGCTACAATGGGGACAGTGTCCCCGTCCATCTCCGATTCCCTCGTCTATCTCAAAAAGGGCCTCGCCGAACTGATTCGCGAAGAGGATCTCGCCGAACGTCTCGAACAGGCGCAGAAGGACGGCCGTCCCCTGCGCATCAAAGCCGGTTTCGATCCCACCGCGCCGGACCTCCACCTCGGCCACACCGTCCTGCTCCGCAAGATGAAGCACTTTCAGGACCTCGGCCACACGGTCATTTTCCTGATCGGCGACGTCACCGGCCTCATCGGCGACCCCACCGGCCGCAACGTCACGCGCCCTCCCATGACTCGCGAGGACATCGAACGCAACGCCGAAACGTACAAGCAGCAGGTGTTCAAAATTCTCGACCCCGCAAAGACCGAGGTGCGCTTCAACAGCGAGTGGCTCCTGCCCATGAACTCGCTCGACTGGATCCGCCTCGCATCCAAGTACACCGTGGCCCGGCTGCTCGAGCGCGATGACTTCTCCAAGCGCTTCAAGGAAGGCGTGCCCATCTCCATGCACGAACTCCTCTATCCGCTCTCGCAAGGCTACGATTCCGTGGCCTTGCAGTGCGATGTCGAGATGGGCGGCACGGACCAGAAGTTCAACCTGCTGGTGGGCCGCGAACTCCAGCGCGACTTCGGCCAGCCGCCGCAGATCGTCGCCACCGTGCCCCTGCTCGAAGGCACCGACGGCGTCGAGAAGATGTCGAAATCCAAGGGTAACTACGTGGGTATCACGGAGCCGCCCGCGGAAATGTTCCGCAAGTTGATGAACATTCCCGACGCTCTCGTCGTCCGTTACTATGAGTTGCTCACTGACCTGTCGTTCGCCGCGATCGAAGAACTCCTCGGCCGCCTCGATCCGATTTCCGCCAAGAAGGACTTGGCGCGCCGCATCGTCACCGATTTCCATTCCGCCGAAGAAGCGGCGCGCGTGGAATCGGCTTGGGGCGGGTTGCCTCCCGTCGAGTCGCTCGAACAATACAGCGTGGCTGACGCGCGCCTGAACCGGGTGCTCGTGCAGGCGAAGTTCGCGCCTTCGGTGACCGAGGCCGACAAGTTCATCAAGACCGCGAACACCGTGGAAGTCTTCTTCGCGGCCAGCGGTGAAACGGAGCCCTTCGCCGGGCCGTCGCACAAACTGAGCCCGGGCGAGTACATTATTCGCGTTGGTAAGAGACACAAGCTCGTGAGGGTGTAGCCGCCCATGCTGGTCTGGCGCGACAATCTGAGCCAAAGTGTGGACGCGCTTCGCGCCCACAAGCTTCGTGCCGTGC
This sequence comes from Bryobacteraceae bacterium, assembly GCA_031969915.1. Taxonomy (GTDB): domain Bacteria; phylum Acidobacteriota; class Terriglobia; order Bryobacterales; family Bryobacteraceae; genus DALYJJ01. Next base: position 7,508 of record DALYJJ010000115.1, read on the forward strand.
TCACCATGATCGGCCTCACGATGGGCGTGGCCACGCTGATCAGCGTGATGACCCTCGTGCAGGGCGCCAACCTCTATGTGGAAAGCAAGGTCGCCAACCTCGGCACCAACGTCTTCCAGGTGGGCCGCGTCCCCTTCGCGGTCACCGACTTCAACCTGATTCTGAAGGCCCTCAAGCACAAGCACATCGAACTGCCCGACGTGCAGGCCGTGGCCGCCCAGTGTTCAGCCTGCATCACCGTCGGCGCCACGGCGCAGGTGGACACCCGCGCCCGCCGCGGCGACAAGGAACAGGAGAACGTCGTCTTCGCCGGGCAGTCCGCCAGCATGGGTGAGATCGACACCCGCACCATCGTTGCCGGCCGTTACTTCACACCCGCCGAAGAGGAACGCTCCGCCGCCGTTTGCCTCATCGGCCAGGGCATCGTCGAGCAACTGTTTCCCGGGCTCGACCCGATCGGCAAAACGCTGCGCGTCGGCAATCAGGAACTCGGCGTGATCGGCGTCTATGAAAAAATCGGGTCCGTCCTCGGGCAGGACCAGGACAGCTTCGTGGTTGTCCCGCTCAACACCTACCTTCGCTTCAGAGGAACCCGCAACAGCCTGATCATCAACGTCAAATCCGCCGGAGACGCGGCGATGGAAACCGCCATGGACCAGGTGCGTCTCATCCTCCGCGCGCGCCGCCACCTCACCGGCAACAAGGAAGACGATTTCTACTTCGGCACCAAGGAAAGCTACATCGCGCTCTGGCAGAGCATCAGCGGCGCGTTCTTTGCCGTGTTCGTGCTGGTGAGTTCCATCTCCGCCGTGGTCGGCGGCATCGTGATCATGAACGTGATGCTGGTGAGCGTCACCGAGCGCACCAAGGAGATCGGCATCCGCCGAGCCATGGGCGCCACACGCGCCGACATCCTCCGCCAGTTCCTGGCGGAGAGCGTGATGCAGTGCCTCGCCGGCGGCTTCGCGGGCATCGCGCTGGGCTTTCTCGCGGCGGAGGGTGTCAAGGCCCTCACCAGCTTTCCGGCCTCGGTGGCCACGTGGGTGGCCATCCTGGGCGTCTTTCTCAGCTCCTTCATCGGCCTGTTTTTCGGTATCTACCCGGCCACCCGCGCCGCGCGGCTGGATCCCGTCGAGGCGCTGAGGTCGGAATGACCACCGCCGAGTTCCGCGAGAATCTGGCCGTCGCCTGGGACACCCTGCGCACGCACAAGGTCCGCTCCGGGCTCACCATCCTCGGCATCGTCATCGGCGTCACCTCGGTGATCGCCGTGGCTTCCATCATCGAGGGGCTCAACCGCTACATTCAGGCCAAGGTGGAAGGCATCGGGTCGCGCACGTACTTCGTCTCGCGCATCCCCCTCGGCGGCCCCGGCTTCGGCCGCCTGCCCGAGCACGTCCGCGTGCGCAGGCACATCCAATACGACGACGCGGAGAAGCTGCGCGCGCAAACGCGGCTCATCGTCGGCGCCACCACCTTCGGCACGCGGGCGCCGTTCTTCAATCAGAACGACTCGAACGAAATCCGCTACGGCAGCGAGCGCGTCGAACGCCTCTTCGTGCGCGGCGTCGAACCGCAATACGTGCAGGCCATCCCCATGTTCTCCGTCGACCAGGGACGCTTCATCGGCGATTTCGACGTCGAACACACGCGCAATGTCGTGGTCCTGGGAAGCGACATCGTCAGTTCCCTCTTCCCGAGCACCGATGCCATCGGCAAGCAGGTTCGCCTCAACGGATCGCTCTTCGAGGTGATCGGCACCTTCGCCCCGGACCCCGGCCTCTTCGGCGGCCCCGGCGTGGATCAGTTCGCCATCATCCCGCTCACCACGTTCCGCAAATACTATCCGGAATCGAAGGAACTCATCATGGCCTACACGGTGCCGGCGGACGTGGAGATCGAGGCCGCCAGGGACGAAGTGACGCAGGCCATGCGGCGCATCCGGCGCGTGCCGCCCTCGAAGCCCGACGACTTCGAAGTCCTCTCGCCCGACTTCCTCAGCACGCTTTGGAACCAGCTCACCGGCGCCCTGGTCGTGCTCACCGGAGTGATCAGTTCCATCGGCCTGATCGTCGGAGGCGTGGGCGTGATGAACATCATGCTCATCTCGGTAACCGAGCGCACCAAGGAGATCGGCGTGCGCAAGGCCATCGGCGCCCGCCGCGCCGACATCCGCGTCCAGTTCCTGCTCGAAGCCGTCACCGTCACCATGGTCGGCGGCGTGCTTGGCATCCTCATCGGCGCCGCAATCGCCTGGGCCGTCCGCACGTTCGTACCCTCCGTGCCCGCCACGCTGTCCTATCTGTGGGTCGGCCTCGGCATCGCGATGTCCGCCGCCGTCGGCCTCTTCTTCGGCTTCTATCCCGCCAACCGCGCCGCGAACCTCGATCCCATCGTCTGCCTGCGGTACGAGTAAACGCGGCCGGCGTTCACTCTATCGGGACGCGAACCGGCTTCGATCTCTTGCATCCAGCGGCTGATCTTCCCCCGATCGACTTCCAATTCCGAAAACAACGAAAGAGAATTAGTAGACAGGAGGTTTCCAGCGTGATGAACGGGGCGCCATCCACCATGATCCGGCTCGCATTGCTGGGTGCCGTCGTGTCCGCTTGTGCCGGCCAGACGATGCGGCCGGACCCGCTCATGATCTCCGGCAACGTCCGCGATGCGATCACGGGGCAGGCCGTGGCGGCAGCGAGTGTGACTCTTCGGCCTTTTGTCGGCCCGGACGCGGCGGCGCACACTACGATCTCAGGCGAGAACGGCGCGTTCCGTATCGCACCGGTTCCCCCCGGGACGTACCGCCTTGTCGTGGAACGTAAGGGGTACCGTCCTCACACCTTCCTCAGGCCGGCCTCTGAACTGGCGGAGCCGATTATCGTCGCCGAGGGCCTTCCCGCGAAGCATTTGGAGATTCGCATAGTTCCGCTCTCCTCGGTTTCCGGAACGGTGACCGATCGTGAGGGCCGGCCCGTCGCCCAAGCCGTCGTTCATGTGCTAAAGCGCCTATCACTGCAAGGCCGCTCGCTGATCTCCTCAGTGGCCTCGGCGCGGACCGGCGCAGGTGGGGACTACTTGATTGAGAATGTCCCTGACGGCGCTTACCTGGTCGGCGCTGTGCCTCCTTCCGTTCGTCCCCTGGACGGGGAGAAGATGTCCGTCAACCAGGAGGCGAACGTGCCAACGTACTACCCGGGCGTGTTGGATCTCGGCATGGCTCAGCCCGTCCAGGTAGTTCCAGGGCAGAACCGATTCAGCACGGACCTTCGGCTGGAGAGGTCGCGGGTTTACGTTGTCGCTGGAAGCGTGGCCGGGCCGGAGGGCGGCGCCGGCGATCTCATGATCTCCCTGGAAGCGAACCGCGCGGAAAGCGCGCCGGCATTCCTGGTTCGATTCGCAAACCCAAAGCTCGGTACCCGCTTCGAATTCCGGGATGTACCCCCGGGCCGCTATTTCTTGCTCGCGCGCTCCAAGCGCAATCTCGGCGCACATTGGGCGAAGGCCGTCATTCAGGTCGAGAACCGCGATATCAAGGATGTCGAGTTGCGCCCGGTTCCGCCCTTCGTGGCGGTGGGCAGGATCAGAGTCCCCGAAGACATGGCCGGTGCGGTTACCATGGGGCGGCTGCGGGTGGAACTGGTCGCGGCCGATGGCTCGCGCTTCGGTCTGCAAGTAGGCCGCGTCAACGACGACGGCTCATTTCAGATTGAAAACGTTCCAGCAGACCGGTATTTCGCGATGGTCCGGGGGCTGCCGCAGGGCGGCTGGCTCAGGTCGGTGCGCCTGGAGCATCAGGAAACGCGCGACACGGGCTTCGGCCTTTCAGGCCCAGGCATGCCTCCGATTGACATACTCGTGGCCACCGGCCAGGCGAAAATCGAAGGATCTGCACGCAACGCGAAGCGCGAGCCGTCCGACGGGTGCATGGTCAGTCTGACGCCCGAGCCCATGGCGCCCCACCTTGCCGAACTGCGGCGGGTCACGCCGACCGACAAGTCGGGCCGGTTCTCCTTGCGCAACGTGGCGCCCGGCAACTACAGAATGCACTGTTGGCGGGGGCTTCTCGGCGTGGTGAGTTATGACCCCGCCTTCCTGAGCAAACATGAAGGCGTAAGTGTGAAGATCTCCGGCGAGGACGCCTTGCAGGTCTCTCTGACCGAGACGGTAATCGAAGGCATCCAGCGGTGATTCCCGGCGCCGCGATCCCATCGCCCGCCTCCGTTCCGAGTAAACTCGTGTACGGATGAAGCGCAGGCGTTTTGAGTGGCGGCTGAAGCAGCGGGAAATCTCTCTCGGTGACCGCACGTTGATCGTGGGCGTCCTTCCCGTGACCCCCGATGCGTTCGCCGACCCCGACCGCGCCTTCGCGCGGGCCATCGAGATCGAAGAACATGGCGCGGACGTACTCGCCCTCGGCGCGGAGCCGCTGTTCCCCGGCGCGCCTCGCATCTCTGAGGCGGAAGAACTGCGCCGCCTGGTGCCCGTGCTCAAACGGTTGAAGGACAAACTCGCCATCCCCATCGCCGTTGAGACCTACAAGAGCGCGGTGGCGGAGAAGTCGCTCGAGCACGGCGCGGAGATTATCGAGGATCCCAGCGGTTTGACCTTCGATCCCGCGCTCGCCAAGGCCGTCGTCAAGTACGACGCCGGACTGGTGCTCGCGCATTTGCGCGGGACCCCGGAAACCTGGACCAAGCTTCCGCCCCTGCCCGATGTGATGGGCGGCATTCTGCACGATCTCGAGGCCGCCGTGAATCGCGCTCGCCGCTCCGGCGTGCAGCGGAACGCCATCGCGATCGATCCCGGCCTCGGCTACGGCAAGAGGAAGGAGCAGAACGTCGAGATCGTCGCCCGGCTCCACGAGCTGGCTCGGCTCGACCTTCCCACGGTGGTCGGGACTCTTGGGAAAGCCTTTCTCGCGCAGGGTAGCGACGAGGCGTTCCGGTTCGCGGCGGCGGGCGGCGCCGCGGCGGCGTCGCTTGCTGGGGCGAACCTGATCCGGACGTACGAACCGCGCGAAGCCGCGGCGGCGACGGCCGTGGCGGACGCCGTGGCGGCGGCCCGCGCCCGGCTCGAAGAGAATCAGTAACGCACCGCCCTCAAATTGCGGGCCTCAAACAGGCGGGCGCCTTCGGCGGAGAGCAGCACCCACAACCCGTAAACGCCCACGGCCGTGCCCACCGGGATACTCGGTAGATTCAGGACGGAGAGGATGATCGCCAGGATGCGCGCCCAGCTCTGGTGATACAGCAGACCCCAGCCCGCGATGATTCCCGGCAGCCCGAGCAGCATCAGGAAGAAGAAGAGAAAGACGCCCACGGCCCCCAGAATCGGGACCGCCACCAGCGCCTCATCGTCCGCCGCCATGCCGACGATCCCCGCTATACCGCCCAACACCGTCGCCAGCACCAGGCCGGCCACCAGGGTCAGCGACCCCAACACGATCATCAGAATCCCAAGCACTCGCACATGCCCGGCCATCGCAACACCTCCTTCGCGGCGCCGCTCCCCTTACCTGACGAGGATTCAACCGGCGAAGTTCCCCGGCACGCCGAGAATCCAGCCCTCGTCGCCTTCAATCGCCGCCCGGTCCTCCGCGGACACGCGCGGCGCGAACAGCGCCGTCAGTTCGCCGCGCGCATCCTGGTCCGCGAATCGGCGCGCCAAAGCCATCACCTGTTCGCGATCCTTGATCGTGCCGGCCACTTTCCCGGCCAGCGACGGGTAGACTTCCGCGACGATCACCGGCTCGCCCTTGGGCGCCCGCAGGCCGGTGTCGAAGGGCCACACTTTCGCTCCCACCCGCTCGCGGAGGTCCATCACGCGTGGGATGCCGGTGATTGCCTGTCCGCCCGCCGAGCCGATGCCGGAGAGCTTCCACACCGGTTGCGGCGAACCGCGATCCGTCAAGCGTTTCTCCGGGAGACACATCCGCGGGGGACGCTGCGGCGGCAACGCGTGGTCACGCCACTGCCACGGCCGGCCCCAGAACATCGGCGACGGCAACAGCCGGTTCAAATCCACAGCCACATCGAACCGGTTGTTCCGGTTGTCTTCGGAGTCATCGAGCAGCCGGCGGATCGCTGCCCACAAGCGTTCGCGCCCCGCTCCGCGCGGAAACCCCAACGGGAAATCGAAGCCGCAGAGGACCGGCTTCGGGACTTTCGAAAGAATCTCCGGCAACGCTCGCAGCGCCGCGGAGCGCGTAGGCGGATTCAGCAGCGCCGCGCCGCCGATCCAGATGCTGTTGGCACCCGTCACGGGCCGCGCCGCCGCGCTCCAATCGACGATCAGATAGCTGGCAAACAGCCTCAACGAATGGCCGAGAAGGCGAGCGGCCGCAGGATCGCATTGCTGATGTTCGACACGATCTCCGCGTCCGCGTATCCGGGCGTGGCCGCCAGCTTCTTCCAGTCCGGGTGCGACACGAACGTGCGCCAGTTCTTCTCGCGCGCCGCCAGGTCGTCGAAAGCCAGCAGGTAGGTCAGGTTAGGCATGTTGCGGCCGACGATCGTCTCGCCGAAGAACACCGGCTGCAAACCGGTGCGGCGGAAGATGTCGATCTCGCCTTCGTCGAACATCTTGATCTTGCGCGCTAGCGTCTCCGGGTTGTTCGATTCGTACACCCGCAGCTCGAACACGCGCGGCGCCGTGCGCCCTTCGTTCGATGGAACCTCCACCGAGGGCATCGTGCGAAAGCCGCGCAACAATGAGTTCTCGATGCGCATGAACGCCAGCCCGGGTGTCTTGAAGTACGTGTCCGAGGCCTTCGCGTACTCCGCGTCCATCGCGATCTTCTCGTGCGCCTGCGCGTAAGCCGCCATCGACGGATAGCTCACCGCGGTCATCACGAACGGCGACTGTTCGGCGATCACACTGCCAAAGGCCGACGTCGTCGCCGCCCCCGCACGCTGGATGGCGGGAAAATACACCTTGCCCAGAAACTCGCTCAGGCGTTGATTCTGGTTGTCGGCGTTGGTGCGGAGTTGATACCGGCGAAGCTCAATGATGTGGCGGGACGCGGCGGCCCCGCCTTGCGCGGCGGAAAGCCCGGCGGCCCCGGCGGAGGCTGCCGCTGCCGCGGGAAGAAAAGTGCGACGCTTCATATCCCAAGACTCTATCTCAAAGCGCGCGTTCCGCTGGGAGGCCGCCGAATCGGCGCTGGCGGCCGTGGAAGTCCGCGATCGCCGCCTCCAGTTCCGCCTTGCCGAAGTCCGGCCACATCCGCGCGGTGAAGTAGAGCTCGGCGTAGGCCGCTTCCCACAACAGGAAATCGCTCAGGCGCTGCTCGCCGCCCGTGCGAATCAAGAGGTCGACGTCTGGCGCGGCTTCATCGGTCCCCGCCGCCCGGCCCAGGGCTTCGGCGAAGGCTTCGCGCGTGGGATCCCGCAACGCCGCCGCCGCCGCGACAATCTGGTCGCGCGCCGCGTAATCCACCGCCACCCGGATGTGCAGCCGCCGGCCCTCGCGCGTCCGCCGCTCCGTCTCCTCGATCAGCGGCAACAACAGTCCCGGCAAACGGTCGCGCCGGCCGATCACTGAAACCCGCACGCCGTTCTCGATGCAGCGCGGCGTCTCACGCCGCAGGAACTGCGCAAACAGCCGCATCAATGCGTTCACCTCTTCGGCCGGCCGCTTCCAGTTGTCCGAGGAGAAAGCATAGAGCGTCAGGATCGTGACCCCCGCCTCCGGTGCGGCTTCCACCACGCGGCGCAGCGCGTCCGCTCCTGCCTTGTGCCCCGCGACCCGAGGCTGACGGCGCGCCTGGGCCCACCGCCCATTGCCGTCCATAATGATCGCCACGTGCATTCCGCTTATTTCTCCCGCATCGCTTCCACGATCGCCTGCATGTGGTCCAGGTATCGCTCCAGCGCTTTCCGTCCCCCCGGCGCCAGCCGGTACTCCGTCTTCGGCACCCGGTTCTCAAAGGACTTCGTGCACTGGATATACTCGGCCTCCTCCAGTTTCCGCGCGTGCACGCTCAGGTTTCCATCGGTGGTTTCGAGCAATCCCTTCAGGTCGCTGAACGTCAGCGGCTCGCTCGCCGCCAGCGCACTCAGAATGCCCAGCCGCACCCGCTCGTGAATCAGACGGTCGAGCTTGGGTATGTCGTTCCGCACCGACGCCAGCCGTACCTCGACGCGGCCCATGTCCTTCCGAAGTGCTTTAGCCACCGTACCTCCTTGCGATGATCGTTCCGAACACGATGTGCAGCCCGCCGAAGCCGCCCGCCAACGCCCAATTCGCGGCGCCCAGCGGCAGGAACAACGCCGCGCCCCCGAGCACCAGGAAACAGAGCCCCATCACCGGGACGATGCGCACCGAAAACACCCCCGCCGCAATCACCCCCGCGCCGTAGAGCAGCATCCACATGCCCGGAATCGGGGCCAGCAATCCGCCCTGGTAGAGCACCATCGTCAGCAGCGCCCCGGCCAGCAGCGGGGGCAGGAAGCTCAACGCGAACTTCCGTCCCGCCGCGTTGAACAGCGGAACGTTCGCCGCTCGCGTCTTCTGCACCACGCACCCGATGCCGATCGCAATCGCCAGCAGTCCCTCCGCCAGCCAGACCGTCAACCACCCGCCGCCCGCCGGCTGCCGCGCCGCGGCGAACGCTGCCGCTACCGCCGTCAGCCCCATCAAAATGCCTCCGTAGCCCGGCACCGCGGTGAAGGCGCCCGCTCGCTCCATCGTGCGGCGGATATAGCGCAGGTTCTCCATGGCGTGGAGATCGAGCGCCACGGTCGGTTTCCCCATAACGCTGATTATATCCGGAAGTTCTTTACGACGTAAAGCGCCCGAACAACGGTAACTGCTCCTCGTCGTACCAGTCCTCCGGACGGTACTCCTCGTGCCGCCGCGCCAGGCCATGCTTCTCGCGAATCCGCGCGATCCGCTCGGCCATCGCCTCCGGATACGCGCCGCGCAGGTACGCGCTCGCCTCGAACCGCTCGCGGTACTTCCCCACCAACTGCGGAAAGTGCTCCTCCAGAAACGGAAAAAACACCGCCCGCGCGCACTCCTTCAGAAACACCACGTTGCCGCCCCAGGAGAGCGCGCCCGCCCCCTTCGCCGCCGCCGCTACCGCTTCCAGGCTCTCTTCGCTGTCGTTGATCAGCGGCAGCACGGGCGCCGTGATGACGCTCACCGCCACGCCCGCGCCCCGCAGCTTCCGCACCGCTTCCATCCGCAGGTCCGGCCGCGGCGCCATCGGTTCCAACAGCCGCGCCAGCGCCGTCTCCATCGTGGTCACCGTAAGGTGCACCCAAACCTGGTTCTTCCTCCCGATCTCCGCCAGCAGCGCGGCGTCGCGCGCCACCAGGTCCGACTTCGTCGTGATCCAGATGCGATAGCCGCGGCCGGTGGCCAGAACCTCGAGCATCTTTCGCGTCACTCCGTAACGGCGCTCCGCCGGCTGGTAGGGATCGGTGGCCGTGCCGATGGCGATCGACTCGCTCTTCGGCACTCGAGCCAGTTCGCGCCGGAACGCCTCCGCCGACCATTGCTTCGCGTAGATCTTCCGCTCGAACTCCGGCCCGCCGCTGAGTTCCATGAACTCGTGCGTGTAGCGCGCATAGCAGTAGCGGCAGGCGAACTCGCACCCGCGATAGGGATTCACCGTCCAGCGGAACGGCACGCGTGGACTGTCGCAGCGCGTCAGGTAGCGGCGCGCCGGGAGATCGAAGTACTCCACTTCGCGCTTCGCCTCCAGCCGCCCGCTCTCCGCCGCCAGGCGTGCGATTCCCACCAGACGATCCGCGCCGCCTTCCGCCATGCCCGATTTTCGCTGTTTATTCGCCTTGAGTCAAGGCGAGAAGCCCGGCCGAGGAACTACGAAGGCCTTCGTGCTTCAGCGGCCCCTAACAACGAAGGTCTTCGTGGTTGAGGGCCAGTCCATCGATGCGGCCAAGCACGGTCAGGTTGATCCGCTCCTGTTGCAGGAACTCGCGGGCTACCGACTGCACCTGGTCAGAGGTCACCTGCTCGATGCTGTCGGCCATCTCGTCGAGCGAGAAGAAGCGGCCGAAATAGAGGGCCTGGCGCGCGAGGTTGCCCATGCGGCTGGAGGTCGATTCGAGACCGAGCATCATCGATCCCTTGAGGTGTTCCTTGGCGCGGCGCAGTTCGTCTTCGGTGAGCGCGCGTTGCTTGAGGTCGGCGAACTCGCGCAGCACGAGATCGACCACGCGCGGCGTGTTCTCGAGCGAGGTTCCGGCGTAGACGGCGAGGCAGCCCGTGTCGCGATAGAGACTGAGTTCAGAGAAGATGGCGTAAGCGAGGCCGAGCTTTTCGCGGACGTTCTGAAAGAGGCGCGAGCTCATGCCGCCGCCGAGCACGACGTTCAGAATGTAGCAGGCGAAACGCAGTTGGTGCGCCAACGGGTGCGACGGCGTTCCCAGGCAAAGGTGCACCTGGTGGAGCGACCGCTTGTTTTTCAACGTGACGCCGGCGCTGGTCTTGGGCGAGCCGTAGGGCGGCACGGCGCCGGTGTTCTTCAGCCGCCCGAAGCGGCTGGCGGCGAGGTCGACCAGCTCGGCGTGGCGCAGGTTGCCCGCGGCGGTGATGAGGATGTTCGACGGCTTGTAATAACGGAAGTGGTAATCGGCGAGGCCGTCGCGATGAAAGCTCTTGATGGTGTTGCGCGTGCCGAGGATGGGCCAGCCGAGCGGATGCCCCTTCCAGAACTTACTGGAGAAGATCTCGTGAACCAGGTACTCCGGGTTGTCGATCTCCATCTTGAGTTCTTCGAGGATCACGCCCTTTTCCTTCTCCACGTCGTCCGCGGCGAACACCGGGTTGAGGACGAGATCGGAGAGGATATCGACGGCAAGCGGAAGGTGGCGATCGAGCGCCTTGATGTTATAGCTGACCAGTTCCTTGGCGGTGAAGGCGTCCATGTGGCCGCCGATGGAATCGACTTCGCGCGCGATGTCTTCGGCCGAGCGGTTCTGCGTTCCCTTGAACAGCATGTGCTCCAGGAAATGGCAGATGCCGTTTTCCGCCGCGGTTTCGCTTCGCGCGCCGGTGCCGATCCACACGCCGACCGAAGCCGAGCGGACGTGGGGCATGTGCTCCGTGATGACACGGACGCCGTTATCGAGAACCGTGGATTCCACGTCGCGGCTGGTCATGAATTCGAATGCGGCGCCGGAAGCAGACTGACGCCAGGGCGTGAGCAAAATCGGCGAGGCCCTTCGCTCCAAGTGTAGCGCGGCGGGCCGCCTTCCGTCGGTTGGCTCTTCAACCCGCGGGCTGGAACGCGATGCGGTAGACCACGCCGCGCGCGAGCCGCACGCCTTCGTCCTTCCAAGCAACGCTCTTTCCGTTCGCTTCGATGCGCGCGATGCGCTGGCCCTGGGGGGCGATCAGGCGGTGCGTGCCGGTGGTTTCCGGGCGCAGCGTGGCGGAGACGGCCTGGCCATCCTTCCACTCAATATCCACGCCGGCGCCGCCCCGGGCGCGGAGGTTGCGGACGCGTCCCGAGGGCCACGCCTTGGGAAGCGCGGGTAGAAAGCGAAGGCGCCCGGCATGGCTCTGCAACAGCATCTCGGCCAGCGCGGCCGTGCCGCCGAAGTTGCCGTCGATCTGAAAAATCGGACCGCCGCCCGAGGGGTGGGTGTCGAAGAGATTGGACTCGGTGGAATCGCGCAGCAGTTTCTCAAAGAACTGCCAGGCCCGTTCGCCCTCCCCGAGCCGCGCCCAGAACAGAGTGATCCAGGCGGCGCTCCAGCCGGTGTGCCCGCCCCCGTGGGCCAGGCGATGATCGAGCGCCTTGCGCGCGGCGGCGGCGAGCGCGGGCGTTTCGTCGACGTCGATCTCGTAGCCCGGGTGAAGGCCGAACAGGTGCGAGATGTGGCGATGGCCGGGCTCGGCTTCCGGGAATTCTTCGGGCCATTCCTTCAATCGTCCGTCGCTTCCGATTTCGAGCCGCTGCAGGTTGGCGATGGCCTCGCGGCAGCGCGCGCGCAACTCCGGCTCCACGCCGAGCAGCGCGGCCGCCTGTTCGCAGCGGCTGAGAATCGCGAAGGCCATCGACTGGGACATGGCGGCGCCCATCACGATCCAGCCGCGCTCACCGGAGGGCGCGATGTAGGTGTTCTCCGGCGAGTTCGACGGCCCGGAGACGAGCTTGCCGGTGCGCGGATGTTTCACCAGGTAATCGAGGGTGAACGCGGCGCAGGCCTTGAGGATCGGGAAGGCGCGATCGCGGAGGAAGCCGAGGTTCCGCGTGTAGTCGAAGCGTTCCCAGAAGTGGAGGGCGGACCAGGCGAGGCCGTCCGGCCAGAGGCCGTAGACGATGCGGCCGTCGAGCGCGGTGTGGCCCCAGGGATTGGTCGTGTAGTGCGCCACGGCGCCGCGGCAGCCGTAGGCTTTCTTCGCGGTGCGTTCGGCGTGCGGGAGAAGGCGCTCGATGTAGCGGAAGAACGGGTCGTGGAGTTCGGAGAGGGCGGTCACTTCGGCCGGCCAGTAGTTCATCTGAATGTTGATGTTGATGTGGTAGTCGGCGCTCCAGGGCGGATTCAGGCCGTCGGCCCAGA
>DALYJJ010000116.1:0-20023 GCA_031969915.1 Bryobacteraceae bacterium
CGAGCGCCTCTATCAGACCATGCTCTCCCTCGCCGGCGCGCTCACCACCTTCTCCCCGAAGCTGCACCCGCGCGACCTGCCCCTCTACGACCACGACGAACTCGCCCCCTGCTTCACCGCCCTCGACGACCTCTGCCGCAACCTGCTCGAAACCGTTGTCCCCAGTAACTTCGTCTCCCTGCCCCTCAAGCTGGTGCAGAACTCCATCTACGCCACTGCCCTCGCGGAAGACAAGTATTTCAACAACACGAAGATGTACCTGGCGGTCAGCGCCGATATGGGAGAGGGCGACCTCCTGGCCAAGGCCCCGTTCCTGCTCAAGATCTGCTCCGCCGCCCACATTGAGCACCTGGTGCGGCAGGCGCTGCCCGGCGTGCCCATGACCCACATCCAGAAGCCCCCCAGCGCCATCCCCGTCAAACTCAACAGCCAGTACTTCGCTCTCAATATGTCGGGCGTCGCCTGGGAGGCCGTGCTCCGGGCCCGCAATCTGGCCGCCTACGTTCCCGGCGATTTCCCCAACCCGCAGCTCGAACTGATCATCCTGCTGCCCGAGGCGTCCTGAACCCTTCCATCTCGACGAAGCCCGCCTGCACCAGAACCTGCAGCGCCAGGCCGAACGAATACGCGCTCACATTCTCCGGAATCGCGCCCCCGTCCCGGTAGGCCTCATAAAACTCTCTCCCGGTCCGCGTCCCATCGCACTTGGACACCAGCACCGCCTGCCAACCCGGCACGGCAAGCGTCACCCGGAACGGATACTCCACCGTCAGCGTATAGCTGTTCGCCATCCAGGTCCCTGCTTCCAGCTCGTGCGAGATCTGCATCGCCATCCGCACCGGCGGAAACAGCCGCGCATCCAGCAGGCGCTCCGCGAAGCCCGGCGAGGCGGCCGCCTGCTCCAGCCCCAACAGCCATTCGTACTCGGCCCGCCCGCTGGCCGGTCCATCCGTCCGCCGGGCCGTGGCCCCCGGCCGGCCCCCGGCCACGCGCTCGATGATCAAGTTGCAGAAGTTGAACCGCTGCACGCCCAGCGCATCCAACTTCTCACGCCAGGCCTTCACATCCTGCAATGTGCCGCTGTTCTTCAGCACCGTGCTGTCCACAAAAGCATCCAGCTCGAACGTGCGAAGGCTCACCACCACCACGTCGAACTCCTCGTGCGCCGCGCCCAGCCAGGCGCGGACCCGGCTCTCCACCGTGCCGTCCTTCCGGTCGCTGCTCATCATCAGGCCACAGTAGCGGCCTCCCGGCTTCAGGTGCCCCGGCAAGCCGGAGATGATCTTCTGGCAGATCTGTTCGCCATCCACCCCGCCGCTGTGGAAGATCCACTTCTGCCGGAAAATCGGAACGTAGGGCGGGTGCCCCACCACCAGATCGAACGTCTCTCCGGCCGCGGCGTCCCACAGGTCCCCCGTGCGCGCTTCCAGGTTCCCGATCGCATTCAGCCGGGCGTTGAACCTGGCGTATTCGGTAGCCCGTGGATTGATGTCGGCCGCCACCACGCGCCCCGCCAGGCGCGAGGCGTACAGGCCCGCAATCCCCGTTCCCGAACATAGGTCGAGTACCCGCTCGCAGCGCCCGAACAGCGCCGAGCCCAACAGGATCAGCGTATTCGGCGCATGGGCCGGATACAGAATGTCGTCCGGCGCTTGTTCGCGGTGGCCCGCCGGATCGGTCCAACGGTCCGTCGCCATCAGAAGGCCCGCCACCGGACACAACATCACGTTGGACCACGTCTCCTCGCCGGAACCCTCCAGAATCCCCAGCTCGCGCATCGCCGCCACCGTGCCCGCGCCCAGGTGCTCCGTCAAACGATCTTCCGGCACGTACCGGCATTCGATGAACAGCCGCGCCAGGCAGCGGAACGCGTCGTCCGGCGCGGTCGGGTTCTCGATCAGATCGATGTCCAATCGCAAGAGCCGCAGCGAGGAGATCGAATAGTGAGAGCACACCCCGGTCTCAGTGAAACCGGCCCGGACCATCGCGTTGCGCAGGTCCTCGTAGGCGCTCTCCCGCGCGGTGGGGTTCGGCGTTGTGGTTGCGATCATTTCATCACCAGGAAAGCGATCACTCCGAGCGCGATGACCAGAAGCGCCACCAGCCCCAGAATCAACGGCAGTGCGGACGGCCCTCCGGCCTTCGGCACCGCGCCCGCCGCGGCCGGCATCGGTGGAGGCTGCATCGCAGGCATCGGCGGCGCTGCCGGCATCGCCGGCGCTGCGGGCATTGGAGGAGGTGCCATCCCCGGCATCGCCGGTGCGGCCGGCATCGGAGGAGGCGCCATCCCCGGCATCGCAGGCGGCGGCGGGAACGCAGGCGGCGGCGGAAAGCCGGGCGGCGGAGCGAATCCCGGCGGCGGAGGAAATCCACCGGGCGCACCACCGGGCGCACCCGGTCCTCCCGGCATCGGCCCTCCCGCTCCGGGCGGCGCAGCCGACGGGGCCTGGAACATCCGCGTGAACTCACCCGCATTGACCACGTGCTGCGGCCCCGAGGCCGGCATCGACGCCGGTCCCCCGCCCACCGCGAAGGCGCCCGTCGCGCCCGTCGGGCCCATTCCCGGCAGCGGCGCCGAGGGCGGCGGCGGCGGCGCGGGCGGCCCACCGAGTCCCGGCGTCCCAAACACGCGCGTGAACTCCCCGACACCCTGGCCCGACGGCGGCGGCGGACCCGGCGGCGCCGCTTGCGGAGCGCCGAAACTCGCCGGGAACGCCGGCCCAGGGCTCCCGGGCGCCGCGGCCGGCGGAGCGAAGGGTGACGACGACGGCGCCGGCGCCATGGGCGCCACGGGGCTCTCGAAAAACTGGGTGAACTCCCCCGGACCATGCCCGCCCGGTGAGGCCGCAGCCGGCGCGCTCAGGGGCGCGGCCGCCGCAGGCGGCGCGGGCGGCGGCGGGAACGGCGCTGCCGGAGGTCCCCCCGCGGTGCCCGGAGCCTGAAACATCCGAGTGAATTCTCCGGGGCCCGAACTCCCCGGAGCAGAAGGCGCAGCGGCAGGTGCCGGAGCCGCTGGCGGCGGGGCCGCCGGAACCGCGCCCGCCTGGAAGAACTGCGTGAACTCCCCGGCCGGCGCCTTCGGAGGCTCCGCCCCCGGCTGCGTCGTCGAACCCGGACGCCCCGCTCGCAGTGGATTGTCGGGCGTGAAGAACACAGGCTTCGCCCGTTCCGCGCGCCTCGGCTCACCGGGAGCTCCAGCCGCCGCGGGAGCCTGGAACATGCGTGTGAACTCACCGCCCGCCGGCGCAGCCGCCGGAGAACCCGGCGCAGGCCCTGGCTCGGCGGGCGCCGCCGGGGCCTGAAACAGTTGCGTGAACGACGCGGGCGTCGTGGCGGGCGCAGCCGCCGGAGGCTCCGGCGTGGGCGCGGGCGCGGGCGGAGGCGCGAGCGGAGGTGCGGATGGCGCCGCCGGCTTGGGCGGCCCCACCGTTACCGGCTGTGTCTGGAAGAACTGCGAGAAGGATTGATCCACCGGCCCTTTCGTCAACTGCTCGAGAGTGGGCCCAGCAGCAGGTGGCCCAGCGGCGGGTGGCCCGGCGGCGGGTGGCCCGGCGGCCGCAACCGGCGGCGGCGCTTCGGCCGGCATCTGTCCCGTTGAGAACATCTGCGTGAACGTGCCCGCTCCTCCGCCTGGCGCACTGGCCGGAGGCTGCGCTTCGAACATCTGCGTGAACGAAGGTTGGGCCGCCGGCGCCGGGGCCGCCGGCGCTGCCGGTGGTGGGGGCGCCGCGGGGGGTGCCGTCGCCGCGGTGCGAGCCGCCTCCATCTGCGCCGTCGTGAACATGCGCGTGAACTCGCCCGGCGCTTCCGACTTCGTGTCCTCCTGGAACAGCATCGTCGACGGACCCGGGGGAGACGCCACCGGCCCCGGATCCGGCGCTGCGGCCGCGGGCGGGGGCTTCACCGCTTCGCGCTGGGCCGTCGCAAACATCTGCGTGAAAGTGCCCGCCGCGCCGGCCGCAGGTTCCGGCTCCGTTTGCGAAGCCGTCGCAAACATCTGCGTGAAGGAGGTAGGCTGTCCTGCCGGAGCAGGCGCGGGCGCGGCCGCGGCCGCCGGCGATACCGGAGCGGCAGGCGCAGCAGGTTCCGGCTCCACTTGCGAAGCCGCCGCGAACATCTGTGTGAAGGAGGTAGGCTGACCCGCCGGAGCAGGCGCGGGCGCGGGCGCAGCCGATACCGGAGCGGCAGGCGCAGCAGGTTCCGGCTCCGCTTGCGAAGCCGCTGCGAACATCTGTGTGAAGGAGGTAGGCTGACCCGCCGGAGCAGGCGCGGGCGCGGCCGCCGGCGATACCGGAGCCGCAGGCGCCGCAGGCTCCGGCTCCACTTGCGAAGCCGCCGCGATACCGGAGCCGCAGGCTCCGGCTCCACTTGCGAAGCCGCCGCGAACATCTGCGTGAAGGAGGTAGGCTGTCCCGCCGGAGCCGGAGCAGGCGCGGGCTCGGCAGGCGGCGATGCCGGAGCGGCAGGCCCGGCTGCCTGCATCTGCGCCGATTGGAACATGCGCGTGAATGAGCCGGGATCGCTCCCACCCGTCGGCGCGGGCGGCATCTCGCTCTGCGCCGTCTGGAAGAGCTGCGTAAACGAGCCCGGCGCGCCGCCCTTCGTCTCCTCTTGGAAGAGTCGTGTGAACTCCCCAGGCGGCTGCTGTGCGGGCGCCCCGGCCGTTCCCGTCTCCTCCCCGCTCTCGGGCCCGGCCGGAATCACGCCCGTTCGAAACAACCCCGCGGGTTGCTTCGGTCCCGATGCAGCGGGCACAGGCGCAGGCGCGGGCACAGGCGCTGGAGCCGGCGCCGGCGCCGCCGGAACGGGCGCAGCCGGAGGCGCGGACGGCACCGGCGCTTGCGCGGTCTGGAACATCCGCGTGAAGTCTCCGCCTCCCGCCTCCGCGGACGGCGCGGCTGGCGGAGGCGCCGAGGTCTGGAACATCCGTGTGAACTCACCCGCCTGCGGCGGCGCGGGCGTCTCGCTGTACGAAGACATCCACGACCCCGCCGTCGCGAAGCTGTCATGCCGGTCGAGCCAGGCCTCCAACTCGCGCTCCAGCGGCTCGGTCACGATGTAGCGGTAGCCCGCGGCCGTCTCGCCGATCTCGATCACGCCCTTGCCCCGGAGCCGCTCCGCCTTGTCGAGCATCGCCCGGCGCCGCGGATCTTCGCTCCCCGGGAACATGTGCACCTGAACCGAACGGCCCGTCGCCAGTTCGGTGGCCCGCAGCGTGCGCACCGCTCCGTCGCGAACAAGTTCCTCCAACCGGTACCGCTGCTCCAAAGCCATCGCCTTCGCCTCCCGCTGGGTGGGATTTCCCAACTATGATGGCACGCTCCCCCCGCTCTTGCTACGCTCTCGCAAGCCTCATCGCGATTCTTTCGCGAAACGCGGGGTGCGGGCGAATCGCTGTGATACAGTAGACTTCTGCCATGCGGCAAACTGGGCGAACGTCGAGCGTTCGCGTATGAAACACCTATCGCGCGTCGTGTGGTCCGAGGGCATGTATCTCGGCCCGCACCACTTTCAGGTACAGAGCCGCTACTTCGAAGATTCCATCCGTTTCGCTACGGCCTCGCTCTGGTATGAACCCTGGGGGTTGATCGCCTCCGCCGTCGACACCGAGGCCCTCCGCAACGGCACGCTCGGCTTGCTGCACGCGCGCGGAGCGTTCGCCGACGGCTTGCCCTTTCAAATCCCGGAGTGCGATCCCGCCCCCGCCGCACGCCCCATCGCCGAAATCTTCCCGCCTACCCGCGACCGCATGACCGCCTACCTCGCCATCCCGCAGCGCCGCCCCCAGGGCCGCAACACGCTGCTCGAAGGCGAAGCCAACGGCGCAGATGCGCG
Organism: Bryobacteraceae bacterium; assembly: GCA_031969915.1. GTDB lineage: Bacteria > Acidobacteriota > Terriglobia > Bryobacterales > Bryobacteraceae > DALYJJ01. Next base: position 5,836 of record DALYJJ010000116.1, read on the forward strand.
TTTCGTCGCCGAGAACCGGGTCCTCGGGGACGATAACACCGGCCGCGATGAGCGTCCCGTCCGCCTCGGCCGCAAGAATTTCCGCTTGGTCCTGGACGTCGAATCGTTGGACGGCTTGCTGGCCATCCCCGTGGTCCGCATCATGCGCGACGGCGCGGGCCGCTTCGCCGCCGACCCGTCCTTCGTGCCGCCCATCCTCGATATCGCCGGCAGCGATCGTCTGATGGCCATGCTCCGCCGCCTGGTCGACATCCTCGAAGAGAAGAGCAACACCATGGCCACCGCCAAGGGCGGCGCAGGGGCCTGGTCCGAATACGCGACCCGCGACATCGCCAACTTCTGGCTGCTCCATACCGTCAACTCCGCCCTCGCCCCGCTCCGCCACCGGCTGCTCTCGCGCCGCGGCCATCCCGAGGAACTCTTCACCGACATGCTGCGGCTCGGCGGCGCGCTCTGCACATTCGCCATCGACTCCCATCCCCGCTCCCTGCCGCCCTACAATCACCAGCGCCTGGACGAGTGCTTCGGCATCCTCGACGAGCACATCCGCCGCCACCTGGAAACCATCGTTCCCACCAACTGCATCAACATCAAGCTCCCCGCCGTCGGCGACTACTTCCACGAAGGCGCCATCAACGACGACCGCGTCATCCGCAACGCCCGTTGGGTCCTCGCCGTCCGCTCCTCCGCCGGCGAGCCCGAGATCATCAACCGCAGCCCCCAATTGGTCAAGCTCTGTTCCAAGCTCTTCGTCCGCGAACTGGTGAAGCGCGCCCTTCCCGGCCTCGCGCTCACGCATCTGCCCGTGCCGCCTTCCGCCATCCCGGTCCGCGTCGATACTCAGTACTTCAGCGTCAATCGGAAAGGTCCCTGTTGGGATCACATCGTGCAGAGCAAGCAGATCGGCGTCTACGTGCCGGGCGAGCTGCCGAATCCCGAACTCGAGCTGTTTGCGATTCTCGAAACGTGAGAGGGTGATCATGCAACCCATGGCTACCGCCGCCTCCGCGGCGTCACAGGAGCGCCGGAGGAATAACCTGTCGCTTGCTTTCCAGGAACTGTTGGTGGTCAGTGAGCGCCTTCGCTCCAACCGCCAGCAGGTGCCCAACGCCGAGGCGTTCCGCCAGCAGGTGCGGGAAGCCCTCAAACTCGCCGAGACCGAAGCGCTCCGCCAGGGCTATGCCCCGGAGGAGATTCAGCACGCCGTCTTCGCCTGCGTCGCCTACCTCGATGAGTCCATCCTGAACCTGCGCCTGCCCGTCTTCGCCGATTGGCCGCGCCGCCCCTTGCAGGAAGAACTCTTCGGCCACCACGTCGCCGGCGAGATCTTTTTCCAGAACGTCCAGAAACTGCTCACCCTGCCCGATTCCCACCAGGCCGCCGATCTGCTCGAGGTCTATCACCTCTGCCTGCTGCTCGGCTTCGCCGGCCGCTACAGCATGGGCGCACGCGGCGAACTCCGTTCCATCGCCGAGCAGGTGGCCGCCAAGATCCGCCGCATTCGCGGCGTCGAGCCCTTCTCGCCCACCGCCGGCGTCCCCTCCGACGCCGTCAGCCGCCGCGGCGGCGACCCGCTCATCAAACCGCTTCTGTTCGGCGCCATCGCGTTCGTGCTCCTCACCATCGGTCTGTTCGTCTTCTACTCCTTCACCCTGGGCTCGGGCGTTTCGCGCCTCGCTTCCATCGCTGCCGGAAGAGGGATCTAAGCCATGAATGCAAAGATTGGGGCAATCGTTGCGATCCTCGGAATGCTCATGCTCGCCGCCCTGGCGAGCGGCTTCCTCACCCTCACCCGCAAGGAGAAGATGCTGCTCTGGCTCGTGCTCATCGGCGTCGGTCTCCTCGCTTCCGCTCTCCTGTTGTGGTGGGACAACAAGAAGAAGAAGGCGCAAGCCGCCGCCGCGCCCGCCGCCGGTGGCGATGCCGGCGCCGGTGATGCCATCGAAGGCCTCATTCGCGAAGCCGAATCCCGCCTCGCCGCCTCCAAGGCCGCTCCCGGCGGCCTCGGCAGCCTCCCGCTCTATTTCCTGATCGGCGAACAGGGCGCAACCAAAACCAGCCTCATGGTTCACTCCGGTCTCGAGGCCGAACTCCTCGCCGGCCAGGTTTACCAGGACACCGCCATTGTCCCCACGCGATCCATCAATATCTGGTTCGCCAAGGGCAGCCTCTTCGTCGAACCCGGCAGCCAGATCCTCTCCGATCCCGCCGCCTGGGCCAAACTCCTGCGCCGCTTGCAGCCCGGCAAGCTCAAGAGCGTCGTCGGCGCTTCCGGCCAGGCCCCGCGCGCCGCGCTCGTCTTCTTTGACTGCGACACCTTCGTCCGCCCGGGCGGCGCAGACGCCGTCACCGTCATCAGCCGCAAACTCCAGGCGCGGCTCGGCGAGATGTCGCAAGTCCTCGGCATCAGCTTCCCCGTCTACCTGATCTTCAGTAAGTCCGATCGCCTGCCTTTCCTCGCCGACTACGTCCGCAACCTCTCGAACGAGGAAGTCACTCAGGTCCTCGGCGCCACTCTGCCCATGCGCGATCTCCAGGCGGGCGTCTACGCCGAAGAGGAAACCAAACGCATCACCTCCGTGGTCGACGGCCTCTATTACTCTCTCGCCGACAAACGCCTCGAAGTCCTCCCCCGCGAGGCCGACGCCTCCAAGCTCCCCGGCGCGTACGAATTCCCCCGCGAGTTTCGAAAGATGCGCCAGGCGCTCGTGCCCTTCCTCGTCGATATCTGCCGCCCCAGCCAGTTGCGCACCAGCCCCTTCCTCCGCGGCTTCTATTTCTGTGGCGTGCGGCCCATCTTCGTCCAGGAGGCAGCGCCCTCGCCCAGCGTCCCACAGCAGCCCGGCCAGCAGGAAGTAGGCTCCGCCGCCAGCGCCACCCAGGTCTTCCAGGTCTCCATGCAGAAGCAGGCCGCCATGCAGGCCCAGGCCCCCATCCCGCAGGGCGGCGTCCGCAAGGTCCCGCAATGGATCTTCGTCACCCGCCTCTTCCAGGAGATCCTGCTCAAGGACTCCGCGGCCATGAGCGCCAGCGGCTCCAGCGTCAAGACCAGCTTCGTCCAGCGCCTGCTCCTGGCCGCCGCGCTCCTCATCGCCCTGGTGTTCGTCGCCGGCTTCACCGTCTCTTTCCTCAATAACCGGTCGCTCGAGAACGACGCCATCGCCGCCGCCCAAGGCGCTGCCCCTCCCGAAGTGGCCGCCGATCAGTTGCCCAAGCTCGACCAGTTGCAGAAGCTCGACTCCCTCCGCCAGTCGCTCGAACGCCTGCGCGGCTATCAGCGCGACGGCGCACCCTTCGGCATGCGCTGGTTCCTGTTCGCCGGCGACGACATGTACCCCCATGTCCGCCGCATCTATTACGACCGCTTCCGTCGCCTGCTCTTCGGCTCGACCCAGGACGCTGTGCTCCGACGCCTCGCCGCTTCGCCCGACCTCCCTGGCCCGGCCGACAACTACGATTACGCGTATAACGATTTGAAGACCTACCTGCTCACCACGTCCGAACACCCCCGCGCCACTCGCGAGTACCTCTCGCCCTCCCTGCTCGAGCGCTGGGCCGCCGGCCGCGACATCCCCATCGACATCCGCACCCTCGCGCAGAAGCAGTTCGACTTCTACTCCGACGACCTCAAGAACGAAAATCCCTACTCCAAGAAGGGCGACGACGCCGCGGTCGACAAATCCCGCCGCTACCTGGCCAAGTTCTCCGGTTCCGAACGCGTCTACGCGTTCATGCTCTCTGAGGCCGGCAAGAAGAACGCCAAGGTCAACTACAACGCGATGTTCCCGGAATCCGCCAAGCTCATCGTCAACGGCCGGGACGTTCCCGGAGCCTTCACCAAAGGCGGCTGGGCGTTCATGCAGGACGCCTTCAAGAACATCGACAAGTTCTTCGGCGGCGAGCCGTGGGTCCTCGGCAACTACGCCGGCACATCCGTCGACAAGGCGAAGCTCGCCATCGAACTCTCTGACCGCTACAACGCCGACTACATCAAGGCCTGGCGCGATTGGCTCAAGGTCTCCTCCTTCCAGCGCTACGAGAATCTCAAGGACGCCTCCGCCAAACTCCAATCGCTCTCCGGCAATCAGACGCCCCTGCTCGCCCTCGTCTGGCTCATGACCCAGCACACGGCGGTCGACAATCCGAAGGTCTCCGAAGCCTTCAAGGCCGCGCACCTCGTGGTCACACCGCCCGCCACCGCTCCTCAGTACGTGCTGCCGCCGAACCAGAACTACATGGCGGCCCTTCTCAATCTGCAGGCGCAGGTCGATCAGGCCGCCAACGAACCGCAGGTCGCGCCCGCCACCGCTTCCGCCACCCTCGGCGCGGCCAGCCAGGCCAAGATGACCACCCGCCAGATGGCGCAGACCTTCCCCGCCGACCCCGAAGGCCAGGTCTCCGCCAATATCCAGAAACTCCTTGAAGAGCCCATCACCAGCGCCGAAGCGCTCTTGAAGGGCCTCGGCCCCGCGGAGTTGAACGGCAAGGCCAAGGGCCTCTGCGCGCAGTTCGGAGCCGTTACCTCCAAGTTCCCCTTCAACCCCAAGGCCGCGCCCGAAGCGTCGCTCGAAGAGGTCGCCGCTCTGCTCAAGCCGAAGACCGGCGCGCTCTGGCAGTTCTACGACACCACCCTCGTGAAACTGCTCGCCAAGAACGGCGCAGATTACACCGCGGTGCCCGGCGAGATTACACTCACCCCCGGCTTCGTCAACTTCTTTAATCAGGCCGCCAAGTTCTCCGACGCTCTTTACCCCGCCGGCGCCAACGATCCGAAGTTCGCCTACACGCTTCGCTTCGTCCAGTCTGACCAGGTGTCCGCCGCCAATCTCACCATCGATGGCCAGAACGCCCGCCTCACTGGCGGCCAGGCATTCAAGTACACCTGGCCCGGCGCTCGCTCCATGTTGCTCAGTCTCAAACTCCAGGGTGGCACTGACATCGACGTGCAAACCCGCGACGGCTTGTGGGCTGTTTTCCGTTTCTTCGCCGACGCCGATCAGTTCACCCGTTCCGGCGCCGCCTACACGCTCGAATTCATGGCCCGCACCGGCCGCGAAGGCCGCCCGATGATGGTCGGCGGCAAGCCGTTGGTCTACCGTTTCAATCTCGATACGGGCGGCGCGCCGCCCATCTTTAATAAGGACTGGCTCGCCGCCTTCCGGTGTAGCCTGCCGGCCGCGAAATGACGGCCGCCCGAAACGGCGGCCGATGCGATAAAACAGAAGGGAACCTCGATGCAGCTTCCAGCCAAAATTAGCAAGTACGAGCTGTTAGAGTTCCTCGGCGGCGGTATGAGCCACGTCTACCGGGCCAAGGACACCGTCCTCGGCCGCACGGTGGCCGTCAAGATCCTGACGCCACAAGGAAACGCTGACCCCGATGCCCGCGCCCGCTTCCTCCAGGAAGCCCGCATGGCGAGCAATATCACCCACGACAACATCATCGCCATCTTCGATTTCGGCGAGGAGCAGGGCCGCCCCTACATGGTCATGGAGTTCCTGGTCGGCAAGAGCCTCCGGGACCTGATCAAGCACGGGCAGACCGGCGACAACGAGCGCAAAATGCAGATCGCGCTCCAGACCGCCCGCGCCCTCGGCTACATCCATAACCGCAAGATCGTTCATCGCGACGTCAAGCCCGAGAACATCCACATCGAGGATTCGAGCGGCAAAGTCAAGCTCATGGATTTCGGCATCGCCAAGAGCGAAGGCGTCGCCCTCACCCGCGTCGGCTTCACCCTCGGCACCCCGTATTACATGGCCCCCGAGCAGGTCCTCGGCCAGAACATCACGCCCCTGGTCGACATCTACGCCTTCGGAATCCTCTTCTTCGAACTCATCACCGGCGCCAAGCCCATCATGGCTGAGACCGTCGACAAGATCTTCCAGCAGATTCTCCACGAGCCTCTCAATCTCGACCCGCTGCGCCCTCTCCAGGTCCCCCAGAAGCTCTTCGACCTCATCGCCAAGTGCACCGCCAAGGACCCCGCCCACCGTCCGCCCAGCTTCGACGCGGTCGTCTCCGAACTCGAGGCCATCATCGCCAACCCCGGCCCGCCCGTTAAGGCGATCTCCACCTCCCAGCACAAACTGGCTTCCACCTCCAGCCAGACCCCGGCCGCCAAACCCGCTCCGCCCGCCGCGAAGCCCGCTCCCGCGCCGCCCGCCAAGGCCCCCGCCGCCTCTCGCACCGGCAGCGGACGCGCCGTCGCGCCGCCCCCTTCCGATCTCCCCGGCGTCCTCAAGTCGCTGCCCCCGGCCCTGCAAACGCAAACCGGCTTGATGGTCGTTTCCGCCGTCGCCGCCCTCGTCGTCTTCGCCGTCTTGTACGGTATCTACACTCTGGTGGCCTGACCCGCGATGCAACTCCCGGCCCGTATCGGTAAATACGAATTGCAGGAGTTCCTCGGCGGCGGCATGTCTCATGTCTACCGCGCCAAGGACACCGTCATCGACCGCGACGTCGTGGTCAAGATCCTCACCGAGCAGGGCTCGGCGGATCCCGACGCCAAGTCCCGCTTTCATCAGGAAGCGAAGATGGCCGGCAACATCAGCCACGACAACGTCCTCAGCATCTTCGATTACGGCGAAGAGCAGGGTCGCCCCTACATCGTGATGGAGTACCTGGTCGGCGAAGACCTGCGCGACGCCATCCGCAATGAGAATACCGGCGACATCGATCACCGCCTCAAGATCGCCCTCCAGATCGCCCGCGCCCTCGAGTACGTCCATACCAAGCGCATCATCCATCGCGACGTCAAGCCGGAGAATATCTTCCTCGACAAGAGCGGCAAGGTGAAGCTCATGGACTTCGGCATCGCCAAGTCCGAAAACTTCTCCGTCACCAAGACCGGACTCGCGCTCGGCTCGCCCTACTACATGGCGCCCGAACAGGTGCTCGGCAAGAGCATCACCGAAGCCGTCGACATCTATGCCTACGGCGTCGTCCTCTACGAACTGCTCACCGGCATCAAGCCCGTTACCGGCGATTCGCTCGAACGCCTCTTCTACGTCATCCTCCACGAGTCGCTCGATCTCACGCCCCTCGCCCCCGCCGGCGTGCCCCAACCGGTGATCGACCTCCTCGCTCAGTGCACCGCCAAGAAACCCGAAGACCGGCCCCAGTACTTCACCGAAGTCGTCGCCATCTTGGAGAAAGTCGTCACCCCGGAGCCGCTGCCCGCCAAGCGGAGCCTCGCCCCGCTCTGGGCCGGCCTGCTGGCCGCCGTCGCCGTCGTCGCCATGATCGTCGTGGTCTCCACGCGCGAGAAGAAGGCCCCGCCCAAGAAACTCGAACCCGTCATCGCCACCGAAAGCGGCGAGATGATTCTCGTCCCCGCCGGCGCCTTCCTCGGCGGCGCGGCGAAAGACAAAATCGAAGTCGGCGCATTCTATATCGATAAGACCGAGGTCACCAACGCCCTCTACGCGAAGTACTGCGAGGCGAAAAAACGGGCCCTCCCGCCCGCCTTCGAAAAGGACAAGCCCGATCTCCCCGTGGTGAACATCACCATCACCGACGCCAAGGACTTCGCGCAGTGGGCCGGCAAGCGCCTGCCCACGTCGGCCGAATGGGAAAAGGCCGCCCGCGGCCTCGAAGGGCGCCTCTACCCGTGGGGCGATCAGCCCGATCCGTCGAAGGCCAACGTCGCCGACAACCCCAAGGGCGCCAAAGCGCCGTTGCCCGTCACTTCTTTCCCCGAAGGCGTCAGTCCGTTCAAGGCGATCAATCTCGTGGGCAACGTCTGGGAGTTCGTCGACGACCTCAAGTCGCCCAGCGCCCCCGCCGTGAAGCACTTCGCTTCCATCATGAATCCGCCGGCCACCGCCGAAGAGCCCTGGTACTCCATCCGTGGCGGCTCGTTCGACGCTCCGCTCGCCGGCGCAACGCCCTCCGAATTCGCCTCAATCCCGGCCCGCTTCGCCGCGCCCAACATCGGCTTCCGCTGCGCCAAAGACCCCTAAGCCGCCCCGTAACGCCGCCGGCGCATACGCCTTCACTTCCACCCCCGGACGCAGCCAGATCCTGCCGTCCACCAGCGGCGTGTAGAGTTCCGCTTCGCCCGGCCTCCCTTCGTAGAGCAGTTCCGCCACCGCGCCTTCCAGGTCCGGCGACACCAGCACCACCGCGCGGCGCTCCCACCGGCGCGGCGGCCTTGTCCACCACCGCACGTCCGCACGCCCTCGCAGGTACCAGGGCAGCGGCCACCAGTTTTGCGAACTGACGATCTCCACCGGCGCAGGCACTCTCGCGATCGCATCCCGCAGCGCGTAGACATCGCGCGTCGTGTGTCCGTACACCCACGGATTCCCGGGCTCCGCCGCCAGCGGAAACGCATAGCGCCACGCCGGCACCGCCAGCAGCAACCCGAGCGCCGCCGCCTCCCGGCGGACCTGCGAGAGCGCGGCGGCCGATACCAGGGTCCAGCCGTGCAGGAAACCCAGCGCGCACCACGGCGTCTTGTACGGCAGCAGCGCGTAGAGCAGCGTGAGCAGTCCCGCGTATGCCGCCAGTGGGCTGCGCCAGAAGCGGAGCACCAGCGGCGCGGCCAGCCACAGCAGTTCGAAGCGCAACGTCTCGAAGTAGTAAAGCGGACCGTGCCGGTGCACTCCCCCCTCCACGCCGCGCAGCGCGTACGCCTTCACCGCCTGCGGCAGCGCCATCGGATCCACCGGCGCGAACAGGCCCGCCGCCACCGCTGCCGCCACCGCCCAGGCGCGCAGCGGCGGCCGCCACACCGCCAGCATCGCCGCCAGCGCCAGCACCGCTGTCTCTTTCGTCGCCAGCATCAGTCCCGCGCAGATTCCGAACGGAATCGCCCGCTTGTTGAGCGCGCACAGCAGCGCCCCCGCGGAAAGCGTCACCAGCAGCATCTCCGGAATGTAGTACCGGCTGAAGTACACCAGTCCCGGTGAGACCGCGGCAAACAGCGCCGCCAACGCCGCGGTCCTGGCGTTGATCGAAAGCCCGATGAAATAGGAGAGCGCCACCAGCGCCAGTCCCAGCGCCGCGGGCACCGCTCGAATCAGCGTTTCATCGAACGCCGCATAGTGCCGGGCGCCCGCCGCCCACGCCGCCGGCGCCGTCAGCAACGCCAGCAGCGGCCCGTGATAGTCGTTCGGATCGTACGTGCGCTCGCCGCGCTCCACCAGCCGCGCCGCGCGCTCCGCTTGCATCGCCTCGTCGGCGTGCATCGGCCGGTCGCTCAGCAAAGGCAGCCGCAGCGCGGCCCCCACCAGCAGCGCCGCGGCCAGCCACTTCATGGCTTCGGCCTGCCGTAGACCTCCACTTCGACATAGTGATTCGTCGCCCCCGCCGTGCTCCCGTTGCAATACAGCCGCACGTACCGCGCCACCGTCCCCCGCCCGTCGATGAGCCGTCCCTCCGCGGTATCGACGTAGTTCATTTCCTTCCCCGCGCCCAGGCCCGACGTGTTGTCGTGGTCGTTGTTGAACAGCGTGCGCACGTTCTCCAGAAAGTCCGCGTCGTCCGCCGTCTGTACGATCACGTCGTTGTACACGCGCGGCTGCTTCAGGTAGTGCCACACCACGATCGCATAGATCGCCGACGGCACTTCCAGGTCGATGGTCACCTGCTGCCGCCCGCCCTTCAACTCGACGAATGAGCCGTCCGTACCCGCCTTCTCGCCGTCCGTGATCATTTCCAGATCGCCCACCGCGGGGTCCTCGTCGCTGCTCGTCACCGGCTTGCCCAACGCCATGTTCCGCGTGCCGGCGGGCGCCAGAAACGCCGGCCTCGGCTTGCCCAGCGGCTTCTCCAGGTTCGCCACCCGCAGGTTCTCCGGCGTGCCTTCGAACAGAGGCTTGGGCAGCGAGAGCGGCAGCGGCTCCAGGCCCTGTCCGAACAACCCCGCCGCCATCACCAGGAATCCGATCGTCTGCCTCATTGGAGTAGAGCCCGCCTCACTCGTTCCACCGCGATCTTCGCTTCCTGCGCTACCGCCTCATCCGCACTCGCCTCTTCAGCCAGTGTCAGCGCCCCCGGCGTCGCGTATCTCGGCAGCAGCGAGAGAATCGCCTTCTTCTCTTCCGGCTGCTTCGCCAGCCGCATCGCTCCCGCCAGCAGCCCCTCGCTCTCGGCCGCGGGCCGGCTGTTCGGCAACTCCATCAGGCGCAGCACCGCGCGCAACGCAAGAATCTGCTGCGCGCCGCTTTGCGTCCGTCCCGCAAACGCCAGCAGCTTCGCGGCCGGCGACGCATCCGGCCATTCCGTCAAGCCCAGGATCGCCGCCCGCACAATCTCCGGCGATGGATCCGCAAGCGCCTCCTCCACCAGGGGCAACGCCTCCGCCTGTCCCGATTGCCCGAGGATCGCCAGCAGCGACGCCCGCCGCGCCGGCTCCTCGGCGGCTCGGTACGCCAGCACCACGATCGACACCGAAGCCGCCGGCGACCGCCGCAGGGCCGCCGAAACCACTCGTTCCAGCTCCCGCCGCTCCGCCTCGCCCTGCGCCGCCTTCAGCAACTCCAGCACCGGCGCGATCTGTTTCGCCTCCGCGCACTCGCGCAGCGCCCGGATCGCTTCCCGCCGCAACGCCCGGTCGCTCCCGCCTGCGATTCGCAACAGCACCTCGCCCGCCCCCGGCGCGCCTCGCACTCCTGCGGCGCGGATCAGCTCCAGCCGCGCCGGCCCCTCGTTCTCGTCGATTCCCTTGACGATTGCGTTGTCCACCGCCGGTCCCGGCATCCGCTCCAACGCCGCCCGCGCCGCCGCCTTCTCCGCCTCCTCCGCGCTCGCCGCCACGCGCGCCAGCCGCATCACCACCGTCGGTTCCCCCCACCACGACACGGCCTCCAGCGCGCTCAATCGCACCTCCAGCGCCGCATCGCCCAACCCTTCCCGAATCGCACGCGACTCGCGGCCGTCCCGCCGGCGCGAAATCGCCGCGATCGCCTGCGCCCGTCCCGCGGGCGGCAGCCCCTTCCACCCGCTCTCCAACGCCGCTAACGCCGCTCCGCGATCGATCCGTCCCAGCGCCGCAATCGCCGCCCCCTGCGTCTCTTTGTCCTTCATCGCCTCCGTCAGCGGAGCGATCGCCCGATCCGGATCCGATGCCGCCAATCCGTGCAGCGCCCCGACGCGAGTCGTGAGCGGCGCGGCCGGCATCGTCAGCTCCCGGTACAGCGCAAATGCGGCCCCGGGCGGCTGCCGCTCGGCGGCCGTGAGCAGTGCGTTCATGGCCGCCGGGGATTTCTCCCGCCGCAACGCCGCAATCGCCTCCGTCGTCCCGATGCGCCCCAGCGCCGCGATCGCCGCCGCGTCGCCCTCCATCTTGGCAAGCAGCGGAACCGCCTTCGCATCGCGCCGCACGCCCAGCGTGTTGATCAATCCCACGCGCGCCTTTGCCGGCGCCTTGCCGATCGCGTTCCGCAACACCGCGGAGACTCTCTCGCCCGGAATCCGCTCCAGCGCGTAGCGCGCCATCTCCACCGTGTCCTCGGATGCCAGCAGCGCGCCCAGCGCCGGCGCCGCCGCCTCGCTCCCGATCACGCTCAGATGCCGGCAGGCCGCGGCCTTGCCCGCCGCGGTAGCCCGCGTGCCCAGAAACGCGATGAGCCGCTCCTCCGCCTCCGCCTTCGGACGCGCCCGCACCTGCGCCTCCAGTTCGATCAGGACCTCCCGGCCCTGCTTGGTTTCGTACTGTGCCAGCCGCGACAGCACCGGGTCCCACTCCTGCCCGAAGCAAACCTGAGCCGCCAGCAGAACAACGATTCTTCGCATGATTGCCACCTACCCCCGCCACGGCGATCGCATCGGCCGCGACAGATACCGTTCCGCCTCCGCGTCGCCCACCATTCGCTGCGCCGAAGGATCCCATCGGATCGGCCGGCCCACCTGAATGGAAATCAATCCCAGGTACGCCGGCGTCGCCGAACGCAGCGCCGTTGCCGCCGGACATGCCGGCGCGCGCCTCGTACGCACGCACTCCAGAAAATCGCGAAAGTGGCCCGGCGACGCGTACAGATGCGTTTCGCTCCCTCGAATCGGCGTCGTCAAAACCGATCGCGGACTCGCCTCCGCCCCGGACCGGTCCACCCACACCCAACCCTCATCGCCCACAAACCTCGCGCCCCGGCGGATGTCGTCGGCGATCGTCATCGTCACCCCGCCCGCATACTGCGCCTCCACCCGGAACGTCACCGGCGTGTTCCACACCGGATGCCGCGCATCGTAAGTCCCCGTCGCGGCCACCGTCTGCGGCCCGCTCCCGTCCGCTCCCATTCCCCAGTGCGCGATGTCGACGTGGTGGCCCACCCAGTCCAGCAGCATCCCGCCGCCGTAGTCGAAGTTCCAGCGCCAGGTCTTGTGCACGCGCGCCGGGCAATAGTCCGCTGCGGGCGCGGGGCCCAGCCAGCGGTCGAAATCGAAGCCCGCGGGAACCGGCTCCGGACGGTTGCGATGGCCCAGTTGATCGAAGTCCGGATGGCCTCCCGGAAGGCCGACTTCCACCCGCCGCACCGTTCCGATGCGCCCGCTGCGCACCACCTCGCAAGCGAAACGGAACGCCGCCAGCGAACGCTGCCAGCTTCCCGTCTGCCACACGCGCCCGTGGCGCGCCACCGCCTCCACGATCTCCCGGCCTTCGGCGAAGTTATGCGCCAGGGGCTTCTCCCCGTACACGTCCTTGCCCGCGCGCAGGGCCCGCACCGAGGCGATGCCGTGCCAGTGATCCGGCAGGCTCAGCGCCACCGCATCGATATCGGGCCGCTCGAAGACCTCGTCCATCTCCCGGCAGGCCTGGGCATCGGGCGCCGCCGCCTGCGCTTCTCTAAGGTGCGCCGGATCGATGTCGCACACCGCGCGCACCGCGGCCGAGGGCTCCGCGAGAAAGCTCTTCAGGTTGTTCATGCCCTGCCAGCCCGTGCCGATGCACGCCACGTTGATCCGCTCCGATGCAGGCACCGCGCCGTTCAACCCCAACGCCGCGCCGGGCACGAACAGAAAGCTCCTCCGCGGGATGCTCACGGCGCAGCCCGCGGCGTCGCGTCCGCTTCCAGGTCGCCCGCGGCGTACTGGATCGCCGCCAGGAACAGCCGCACCATGCGCGGATCCCAGAAGACGTACGGGTTGTGGCCCAGCGTCGTGTAGAACACCCGCCCCTTGCCGTGCTGCCGGATCCACGCCACCGGATAATCGTTGTCCGGCCGGAAGCACTTCCCGTAGCACCGCCCCTGGTTCAGATCCGTCTGCGCCACGTCGACGCTGAGCAGCACCCGCACCTGCTCGCGCGAATAGGGCGCTTCATAGCGGAAGATCTCGTCGCGATACTCGAAGGGCGCGCCCTCGAACACCGCCGTCACCGGCGACGAGGGATCTTCCACCCGCACCGTCACCTTCTCGTCCGCCATGCGGTGCGACGCGCCCCGCGCGCCCAGGATCTGCCCGAACTCCGGCCACTCCGTTGCCGTCACCGTCACCGCATGATTGGCGATCACACCGCCCCCGTCCGACACCCACCGCGCGAAACTCTCCTTCGCCTCCGCCGTCGGAAACACCTCGCCGATCGTGTTGTTCAGAAACACCGCGTCGAACTTCTTCAGGTTCTCCGGCTTCCACATCTCCGGGTCGTTGCTGAACACGGCCTCAAACGCTTTCGTCTTCTTCGCCATCCACTGCACCGCCAGGTTCGCGTGCGGAATCGAAGGATGGCCCCGCCGCCCGATGTTCGCATCCACCACCAGCAGGCGCCTCGGCTTCTTCGGCTTCGCCGGCGCTTCGGCGGGCACGGCCTTCTCGATCTGCGCCTTCTCCTCCTCGCTCACCCCGCCTTCCCGCCGCACGCCCGCGGTCCGCGATGCGTAGTTGGAATGGTACTGCGCAATCGGCCCCGCCGCGCGCCGGAACACCGCCAGCGACGAAGCATCCACCAGCCACACCGGCTTCAGGTCCAGCTTGTACGCCTCGTTCATGAAGTCGATCAGCAGAGCCTCTGGCGCCGCTTGCGTCTCCACCGCCACCACCCGCTTGCCCGCCAGCGGCACGCTCGCCCGCCGCCACGCCGCCGCGTTCGCAACTTCGCCTTTCTGGCCATCCGCCACCGTCATCGCCGCGTCCGGCGCCAAAACAAACTCCACCCCTAATGTTCTGGCGTCCTCAAACTGGCGGGCCGACCACTTCTTCTTCCACCGCAACCCGGCCAGCGTCACGCCGCTCGCCCCCTGCTTCG
>DALYJJ010000117.1:0-19004 GCA_031969915.1 Bryobacteraceae bacterium
GCAGCGCGGTGCTGCGGATCGGAACGACCGGCAACGAGGGCGACTTGATTGTGCGGGACGCGTCGAATCGGGAGGTGTTCCACGTCGACGGGAACAACGCGGTGCTGCGGATCGGGACGGCAGGGAACGAAGGCGACATCAGCGTGCGGGACGCCTCGGACCGCGAGGTGTTTCAGTTTGACGCGGGCAACGCGGTGCTGCGGGTGGGCGCGGCGGGCAACGAAGGCGACATCATCTGCCGCGACGACAACGGCAACGAGAGTATCCATCTGAACGGCGGCTCCGGCGACATCATTCTGCGGAACGCGGACGTGGCGGAGCAGTTCGTCGCCGCGAATCCGTTGGAAGCGGTACCGGGAACGGTGATGGCGCTGGCGGCGGACGGCGTGTTGGTGCCCGCGGCGCAAGCGTACGACCGGCGCGTGATCGGCGTGGTGGCGGGCGCGGGGCCGTACCGGCCGGGGATCGTGATGGACCATCGTCCCTGTCCCGACGGCCGGCGCGTGCCCATCGCGGTGGTGGGCAAAGTCGGTTGCCGGGCGGACGCATCGTTCGGCGCGATCGAGCCCGGCGACCTGTTGACGAGCTCGCCGACGCCCGGCTGCGCGATGCGCGCGGGCGACATGCACCGGGCCTTCGGCGCGATTATCGGCAAAGCGCTCACGCCGCTCGAATCGGGCGCCGGCACCGTGGAGGTGCTGGTGAGTCTGCAGTAGAGGAGCGCGCGATGGCCAGTGTACGGGCGATCCTCAACTGTCTTGGAGTCGACACGGATCAGGAGTTGTCGATCCTGGGCGACCTGTTCGGTTTCATCCGGAGGCGCGTGCCGACCGATCCGGACACCACGGTGACCGCCGAGGTATCGATGCTGGGATTGATCCGCAGCGTGCAGGGCGAGCACGTTCATCTGAACGTGATCCGGGTGGGGTTCGACGCCCTATCCGACACGGCGGAGGCGGAAGGGTTGCACAAGCTCGACTATTCGATCTACCGGATCCGCGATATCTACAGCCAGGTGAACCTCGGGGTCGGGCGGGTGGAGCACTACTTCATCACGGCGGCGGAATCGGGCGGGCGGGACGACATCGGGAGCGACAACGAGGCGGATGCGTTGTCGGACGAGTGGTCGGTGGACAACAACGGCATCGACTGTTTCGTCGTGCGCAACATTTCGACGAGCGATTTCGTGGGCATCTCGCCGGTGGGAGGTTCATGCGACAAGCCGAGCAAGCGGGACGGGCTGGTGGCGGGCGAGATTGAGCGCAGTTCCGACGACGCGCTGGACTTCGAGCGCGTGGCCCGTACGTTCGCCCATGAGATCGGCCACTTTCTGGGGCTGTCCCATAACCACGACGACGGCGAGTGTCCGAACACCGCCGGGCGGCGCAACCTGATGTCGCAGACGGGCTGCATTACAAACGGTGGCGTGGCGGCGAACGTGCGGGCGGCGACGGAGCTTTCGAGCGGCCAGGGTGACGACATGCACGATCACTGCTCAGTACGGGGCGGATGTTGAAGGAGGAGCGATGAGCGGCGCGAGCGATCTGGAATACGGGTTCCGGAGCGAGCAGGAACTGGTGGAGGCGGTGGATGGGAGGCATCCCATCCGGGCGCGCGTGCAGGCGCTGAAAGAGCTGAGCCGGCGGCCGTCCGCGGTGGTGACGAGGGTGTTGACGGCGGCGATTGGGGAGAGGACCGCGGCGGCGGAGCTCCGCATTGTGGCGGCGGTGGCGCTGGGGCGGGGCGTCCAGCCGGAGCATCGCGAGGCGTTGACCTCCGCGCTGGGCGATCCGGATCCGGGCGTGGTGCGGCGCGCGGCGGAAGGGCTGGGGCGGATGGGAGACCAATCGTCGTTGGAGCCGCTGGCGGCGGCAGGGAAGACGGGCGCTCCGGCGGCGGCCGCGGCGATCGCGTTCGCGCAGACGCTCATCTCCTACCGGCTGTCGCTGGGAACGCATCGGGTGACGGAGCCGCCGCGCGAGGCGATGCTGTCCGTGCGGGAGCCGGTGGACCTGAAGATCGACGCGCCGGACGAGCGGCGTGTGGAGGCGATCCGGCGTAGCCTTGAGGCCAGCCCGGCGGGCGTCGCGCTGACGGTGGACGCGCCGGTGCTGTTGAACTGCGGGGGGGACGAACTGGCGATCCTGCTCAACCAGGAGATCGCGTCCGCGAAGGATCCGAAGCGGGCGGGCGCACAGGACGCGGTCGCGGCGGTGGTCCTGAAGCACTTCTCGCGCGGGGCCTGGGCGCCGTTGGAGTACATCTTCCTGCACGCCGCGGAGAACGGGGCGGCGCTGCTCGGCGTGCGGCCGAACGGGCCGGTGACGCGAGCGGGCACGGCGCGGTTCAAGGCGAAGGCGGCGGAGTTCGAGCTTCGTACCGCGAACACGCTGTATGCGCCGGCGTCCGAGATCGCGGGGCGATGGACGGCCGGTGCGCCTGGAATCGAGCTGACGCGCGCGGTGGCGGACCGCCGTCTGGCGCCGGAACAGGCGAGGCCGCGGGTTCCACTGCGGTCGCGGTAGAGGCTATTGACGGCGCAGCACGCGTCCTGCGAGCGTGTCCGTCAGTTTGCCGTCGGCGACGGCGACCTTGCCGTTGACCAGGATCAGGTCGAAGCCTTCGCTGTACTGATGGGGCGCCTGGAACGTCGCCTTGTCCTGAACTTTCGCGGGGTCGAAGAGCAGGAGGTCGGCGGCGAAGCCCTCACGGACCTGGCCGCGATCGCGAAAGCCGAAGGTACGCGCGGGCAGCGACGTCATGCGGCGCACGGCGTCTTCGAGCGTGAGCACGCCGCGGTTGCGGACGTATTCGGCGAGCACGCGCGCGTTGGTGCCGTAGGAGCGGGGGTGGGGCATGCCGGCGCGGAACTCGCGGATGCCGCCGTCGCTGGCCACGGCGGTGTTGGGATAGCGCATGATGCGATCGACGTCCTCGTTGCCCATGGAGTGATAGACCATCTGGGCGCCACCGGCGAGGGTGAGGTCGAAGATGGTCTCGATCTCGTGCTTGACGCCTTTCTTGCGGCCCATGAGGCGGTTGATCTCGCTGATCGTTTTGCCTTCGAACGCGGGCTTGGGATCGTGGCCGGCGACGGTGGCGTAGGAGTAGTCTTTGTGACCGAGGCGTTTCAACTGGGCGGCCATTTCGGCGGCGATCTTCCTGCGCGTGGCGGGGTCCCGCAGGCGCTCGGCGAGCGCGTCGCGGCCGCCGGCGAGGGCCCAACTGGGCAGGGTGATCCCGAGGTTGGTGCTGGACCGCTCATACGGATACTGGTCGACGACCACGTCCACGCCTTCGCGGCGGAACTGTTCAACGAGCGCGAGGGACTTGGTGCTGGAGCCCCACAGGCGGCGGTTGTCGATCTTGAAGTGCGAAAGCTGAACGCGCATGCCCGCATCGCGGCCCACGGTGGCCGCTTCCGCGATGGCTTCGAGTACCTTGGCGCCCTCGTCGCGCATGTGGCTGGCGTAGACGCCGCCATACCGGGCGGCGGCTTTGGCGAGAGCGACCACCTCGGCCGTGTTTGAGTACGTGCCGGGGATGTAGATGAGGCCGGTGGAGAAGCCCACCGCGCCGTCCTTCATGCCCTGCTCCACCAGGGCCTGCATCCGCTCCAGTTCCGCGGGTGTGGCGAAGCGGTTCTCGGAACCCATCACGGCGCGGCGCACGGTATTGTGCCCCACGAGGGAAGCGAGGTTCAGGCCGAGGCCGCGGGCATCGAGCTTGTCGAACCAGGGGCCGAGGGGGAACTCAGAGCCGCCGCAGTTGCCGGTGACGATGGTGGTGACGCCGTCGAGCAGGTAATTGTCGCCGCGGGGGACCTTCTCGACGCCGCTTTCGACGTGGGTGTGGACATCGATGAAGCCGGGTGCGAGAACGCGGCGGGCGGCGTCGACGGTCTGGCCGGCGGATCGTCCGCGAAGATCGCCGACCGCGGCGATACGGCCGTCCTTGACGCCGACATCGGCGAGGAACCAGGGGTTGCCGGTACCGTCGACGACGCGCGCGTTGCGGATGAGGATCTCAAAATCGGCGGGTTGGGCGGACACGAGGACGGCGAAGAAACCCAGGGCGAAGCGCATTTCGAGATTGTAGCGGATCACTCCGAAAGCGCCCGGGGACTGGGGCTGTAGTGGCGAGTGAGCCAGCGGCTGAGGCCGTCGAGGCCGGGGAAGAGCACGCGCTCGGTGATATTGGCCTGATCAAGCTTGTCGCGCACTTCCCATTTCAAACGCGCGGGGATGACGATGCGCCGGTAGGTCTCAGGGTGCGCGGCGAGCCAATCGTCGAGGAGTGTCGAGGAACTGGAGACCAGCGAGAAGAGGGCGTATTGGTTCACGATGCGTTCGTCGAGGGACGGTGGTTCGAAGAAGATCACGAAGGGGGCGGGGTCGAGGGCGTCGAGTTCGGGCAGGCTCTGCACGACGCGGTTGAGCATTTCGGCGGTGATGAGGTTGGACGCTTCGCGTTCGAGGATCTCGCGCAGCGGGCGCGGCAGAAGCCTGTGAACGGCGATGTAGTCAACGCACCAGATGACGCCGTCGCACTCGGTGCGCTGGGTGTTGGCGGTGGCGAAGTGCATCGCGATGTAGGGAGAGAACGTCCAGTCGAGCATGCGCGTGGGGAGGCCGTGGTGCTGGGCGGTGGCGAGCCAGTTCCACACCGAATCCGAAGGCACGACGTTGCGCTGTGCGTACTTGCGGAAGTTGCGCAGCAGGTTCCCCTCCAGGCGATGGTAGTTGCCGCCCAGGCGCATGAGGCTGGTCTTCAGCTGATAGGCGCTGTCGGAGAGGCCGCGATAGGCCATGCTGCTGCGGAAGCGGCCGATGTGTTCATCCCAGGAACCCTCATAGAGCTTGTCGTGCAGTTCGGTCCAACTGGACACGACGATGTCCATGGCGCCCTAGACCGCGGCGCCGGCGGGGCCGCAGAAGAAATCGAGCGCGCGGGCGAGGTACTCCTTCATTTGGGAGCGCGGCACGACGGCATCGAGGAAGCCGTGCTTGAGGAGGAACTCGCTGCGCTGGAAGCCCTCGGGGAGCTTCTGGCGGATGGTCTGCTCGATGACGCGGGGGCCGGCGAAACCGATGAGCGCGCCGGGCTCGGCGATGTTGAGGTCTCCGAGCATGGCGAAGCTGGCGGTGACGCCGCCGGTGGTGGGATCGGTGAGCACGCTGAGGAAGGGGACCTTCGCTTCATCCAGGCGCATGAGCGCGGCGGAGATTTTCGCCAACTGCATCAGGCTCACGGCGCCTTCCTGCATGCGTGCGCCGCCGCTGGCGGAGACGATGATCAGCGGGCGCCGGTGTTCGAGCGAGCGTTCGATGGCGCGGGTGATGGTTTCCCCCACCACGCTGCCCATGCTGCCGCCGATGAACTTGAGCTCGAGGGCACAGATGTAGACATCGCGGCCGCGGAGCTTTCCGCCGCCGGAGAGGATGGCGTCCGGGAGCTGGGTGGTGCGGCGCATGGAGGCGAGGCGGTCCCGGTAGGGCTTGGAATCGACGAACTGGAGCGGGTCCGTGGAGACGAGCCCCTGGTCGAAGGGTTCCCAGACGCCGTCGTCGAAGAGCAGCTTCATGCGCGCCGCGGCGTCGACTTTGAAATGAAAATCGCACTTCGGGCAGCAGTGCAGAGTGTCGTCGAGAGCTTTGCGCCAGATCACTTGGGAACAACCGTCGCACTTCGTCCAGAGGCCTTCGGTGCGGACGTGACGCTCACCCTCTTCGGGCTTTGCGACATTGACTTTCTTGCGAGTGAACCAAGCCATGCAGTGTTGGGATGCAATCCCACGGTAGCACCCGTGGTGTGGGGCGCGCCACGCGCTGGGTGGGCGGCGCGGGAACGGATGGGGTTGAAGGTGGGTTGCTCAGGCTTCTCCCGCTTCGATCCGCTGAAGGCTGTATGGGCACTCCGCGGGAAAGTCCTCTTCGAGCAGGCCCGTCTCCACCGCGGCGAAGGTGACCGCCGTTTGATACGCATCGGCGATGAATTCGGGGAGCGACGTTCGAAGGCTAGGGTTCTCCTGCAGGAGACGGCCGACGCGGCGCCGCTGCTCCCGTATGGTGGCGTCCCAACTCGGAGAGCGCCGATCCGGCTGGAACTCCCACTTCAGCATGTGCTGCAAGAGCACCGCGAGGCGATTGGTCAACTGCTGTCGTTCGGACCTGCCCAAGCTTTCCAACTCCCCGGCGATGTTCTCCGCGTCCACGGGCATACCGGCGCGCAAGCGGTGCGCCTGATCAAGAGCCCACGCGTGGAAGTCGTGATCGTAGAGCACCGCCATACGATCATCCTACGCCGGGAACCGGCGCTTTGCACCTGTGGAGACGGCCGAGGTCAGCGCGGGTAGGGGTGGCCTCGCAGCATGGTGAAGGCCCGGTAGATCTGCTCGGCGAGCATGGCGCGGGCGAGTTCATGGGGCCAGGTCATGGCGGAGAGCGAGAGCAGCAGGTCGGCGCGGGGGCGCCATTCGGGCGGCAAGCCGTCGTGGCCTCCGAGGAGGAAGACGACGTCGCGGCCCTCGTCTTCGTGGCGTCCGAGGAACGCGGCGAACTCGGCTGAGGTGAGGGCGCGTCCTTGGGGGTCGAGAAAGACCTTGCGCGCGGAGGGGTGCCGGGTGAAGAGGTCGAACTTGTCGGGGTGGATCTCGCGGGATTCGCAGCGGGCGAAGCGGGAGGTGCGCTTGAGGTACTCGGCGGCGAGTTCGTTGGCGTGCGGGTCGCGCGGTTTGCCGATGAAATAGAGGTAGAGGCGCACCGCTTGACATGCTCGCACAGCGGGCGTATCACAAGGGCGGAGGTGGGCATGCTCTCCACGAAACTGATCCAGTTGATTGAAGATCACTGGGAAGGCATTGTGGCCCGGGTCTTACGGCAGATCCGCGAGGACGCGCGGCTGTTCCATATGCGCAAGCTGCCGGATTCCGAGCTTCGGTTGTGGGGCCAGAACATCCTGAAGTACCTGGGCCACTGGCTGATTGAAAGCAGAGACGAAGAGATCGCGCATCGCTACGAGAGCCAGGGGAGGCTCCGGTACCAGGAAGCGATCCCGCTGCACGAATGCGTGTGCACGATGGCCCTGCTGAAGCAGGCGCTGCTGGTGTACATCCGCGACGCGGGGGTCGCGCAGAACATCGTTGAGCTGTATGCCGAGGAAGAACTGGAACTGAGCGTGGGCCGCTTCTTCGATTCCGCTTTGTATCACATGGTGCGGGGCTACGAAGGCGAGATGCGGAAGGCGGTCCACATTACTACGACAAAGGCAACCGGGACACACGCGTGACTATGCTTCGAGCGCGGCGGAGGCCGCCTCCCATTCGGCGGTGAGTTCGGCCACGCGTGCGCGCCCGGCGGCGATCGAATCGGTGCGCTTTTGCGTCTCCTCCATGTTCACGAAGACGCCGAGGGCGGACTCGTGCGCGGCGATCTCCGCTTCGAGGCGCGCCACTTCGGCTTCGATCGACTGGCAGCGCTCCTCGAGCATTCTGGCCTTCATGGGGTTCAACCGCTTCTTCGGGAACTCGGGCGGGACGGGTCCGGCGGGCGCCGGGCTGTCCCCGGGCAGGGGCGCGGCCGCGGCCGCCAATGCCTCCGGGCCTCCGCTCTTGCGCCACAGATAGTCTTCGTAGTTGCCCGGATAGACCTGGACACCGCCGTCTGCGACTTCGAAGACGCGGGTGGCGAGCTTGTCGATGAAGTAGCGGTCGTGCGAGACGAAGACCACGGTGCCCGTGAAGTGGAGGAGCGAGGTGAGCAGGACGTCCTTGGCGCGCATGTCGAGGTGGTTGGTGGGCTCGTCGAGGAGCAGGAAATTGGCGGGCTGGAGCAGCATCCGCGCGAGCGCGTAGCGGTTGCGTTCGCCGCCGCTGAGCACACCGATGCGCTTGAAGACGTCGTCCTCGGAAAACAGGAAGCAGCCCAGAAGGTTGCGCAGTTCGGTCTGTGAGGCGCGGGGGGCGACCTCGGCGATATCGTCGAGCATGCGCGCGTTGGGGTCGAGCTCCTTGTACTGGTCCTGCGCGAAATAGTCGACCTCGACGTTATGTCCGAGCTTGTAATCGCCGCCGGTGAGCGATTCGGTTCCGGCGAGCAGCTTGATGAGGGTCGACTTGCCGGCGCCGTTCACGCCGACCAGAGCGATGCGGTCGCCGCGCTCGATCGTGAAGCGGACGCCGTCGAGCACCTGCTTAGGGCCGTAGCTTTTCGAAACGCGTTCAAACTCGGCCACGATGCGCCCGCTGGCCTTGGGTTGCGGGAAGGAGAAGTGGATGGTCTTTTCTTCGGGCGGGACCTCGATGCGCTCGATCTTCTCCAGTTCCTTGATGCGGCTTTGCACCTGCTTGGCTTTGGTCGCCTGGTAGCGGAAGCGATTGATGAAGACCTCGAGCTGTTCGATGCGTTCCTGCTGGTTCTTGTAAGCGGCGAGGAGCGTCGATTGGCGCTCCTCCTTCTGCTGCAGGTACTTTTCGAAGTTACCCGGATAGAAGTGAACCTTCCTGTTCCAGATCTCGGCGATGCGGTCGACGGTGACGTCGAGGAAGTAGCGGTCGTGCGAGATGAGCACGAAGGCGTTGGGGTAGTTGGTGAGGTAGCCTTCGAGCCAATTGCGGGCTTCGAGGTCGAGGTGATTGGTGGGCTCGTCGAGCAGGAGCAGGTTCGGCTTTTCGAGGAGCAGTTTGGCGAGAGCGATGCGCATCTGCCAGCCGCCGGAGAACTCTTCGGTGCGGCGCGTCCAATCCTCCTTGCGAAAGCCGAGGCCGTCGAGCACGGCGCCCACCTGGGCTTCCAGGGCGTAGCCGTCGCGGGTGCGAAAGACGGAGTCGATGTGGTGGAGGCGATCGGCGGCGGCGGCATATTCGGCGCCGTCGGGATCGAGTTCGGCGAGGCGGTGGGAGAGGTTTTCGGACTCGCGTTCCATCGACTTGAGGTCGTCGAAGACGGTCATGCACTCGGCGAAGACGGTGCGGCCGGAGAGGGTCAAGCCGTCCTGCGGCAGATAGCCGACGGCCAGGCCCTTGGCGGTGGAGTAGGCGCCGTAGTCCAATGTTTCCAGGCCGCCGAGCACTTTGAGGAGCGTGGACTTGCCGGTGCCGTTGGCGCCCACCAGGCCGGCACGCTCCTTGGGTGTGATCAGCCAGTCGAGATTTTCGAACAACAATTTCGGGCCGAAACGTTTTCCGGCGGCGGAGAGCTGAATCATGCGGCTCTCCCATTATCGTATGGGGGCTCCGGCGGAGCCGCGCCTAACGGAGGGTCGGATAGGCGATGCCGAGCTGCTCGAGGTAGGTTTTGTACTTCGTAGGGTCGTAGCGGAGCTTGTCGAGCTGCGGCCGCACGCGGTCCATCTTTTCCCGGTTGATGGAGGCCGGCGGCTGGGTTCCGGGCGGAATCAGCGACTGCCACTTCGTGTCCCTGGTTTGTTCGGCGAAGTAGGTTTTGGCGGCGGCGAGCAGATCGGGTTTCAGCAGGAGATCGAGCGCGGTCATGGCGTGCGCAGCGGCGTCGGCGGTGGAGCCCTTGTGCGCGATGGGCGTGGCCATGGCGATGCCGCTCGACCAGTGATGGCCGATCATGCCGGGGATGTTACCGGGGAAGCGCAGGTTGACGGTGGGGACGTTCCAGGAGACCTCAGCGATGTCGTCGGAGCCGGTGGCGCCCGAGCCTTCGGCGCCGCCGCGCAGGTCGCCCACTTCGGTGCGCAAGCCGATCCCCTTGGATTTCATCTCAGCCTGGGCGGCGCGGGCCAACTTGAGGTCGTCATCGGACCACGCGGGCATGCCGGTCTTCCTGATGTTGGCGTGCAGCGCTTCGGCGAGGGGTTTGTTGAAGTGGGCCGGCCAGGCGGCGCCGATGACGCGCTCCTCCATGGCGGTGTCGGTCATCATCGCGGCGGCTTGCGCGATCCGGGTGCCGACGGCGTGCAGTTCCTGAATGCGTTCGAAGTTCCACTCGCGGAAGTTATACCAGACGGTGGCGACGGGCGGGACGACGTTGGGCTGGTCACCGCCGTGGGTGATGACGTAGTGGGAGCGGTGCTCGGGCCGGAGGTGCTCGCGCCGGTAGTTCCAGCCGATGTTCATGAGTTCGACGGCGTCGAGCGCGCTGCGCCCGGCCCAGGGCGAGCCGGCGCTGTGGGCGCTCCGGCCGCGGAAGGTATAGAGCGTCGATACGAGGCCCGTGCCGCGCGGGCCCCAGTCGGTGGAGAAGGCGCTGTCGATGTGGCAGCTCAGCATCGCGTCGAGATCCTTGAACAGGCCGGCGTTGACCATGTAGGTGCGGCTGCCGATGAGCTCTTCGGCGACGCCCGGATAGACACGCAGGGTGCCCTGGATGCCGTGTTTCTGCATCAGGTTCCTGACCACGAGAGCGGCGGTGACGATGACGGCCTGGCCGGCGTTGTGGCCTTCGCCGTGGCCGGGTCCGCCATCGATCAGAGGCGCGTGGTAGGCGACCCCGGGCTTCTGCGAGGTTTCGGGGAGCCCGTCGATGTCAGCCATGAAGCCGATGACGGGCTTGCCGGAGCCCCACTCGGCGACGAAGGCGGTGGGCATCCCGGCGAGGCCGCGCGTCACGCGGAAGCCTTCCTTCTCCAGGATTCCGGTAATGTACTTCGAGGTCTCGAACTCCTGATAGCCGAGCTCCGAGAAGCTGAAGATCGAATCGACCATCTGCTGGGTGAAGGCGCGGCGTGCCTCCACCATCTCCGCGGCGGCTTGTTTCAGGACGTCGGGCGAGGGAGGCTGCGCGGCGCACAGCGCGGCGGAGGCAAGCAGGCAGGCGAGGATCCTCATATCGGGTGAGTGTAGCAGGCGGTCCGGTGCGCGCCGAAAAACCAGGGAACGTCTCGTCCGTCCCCGGTTTTTTTGAACTTGGGGGGAGGGGGAGCGTATTCGAGAGTGGGAGCGGTTTTTTCATGGCAACGAATGGGAAGAATGGGCGGAAGGGCCGGAAACGTTGGATCGTTATCTTTACCGTGTTGATCGTGTTCCTGGCCGGGGCCGGGTTTGCGGTTCGGGCGGCGTTGAAGCCGAACAACGCGATTGAGGCTTCAAAGATCGTGGCCGTCGAGACGGGCGACATTGCGCGCTCGGTGGTTGCGACCGGGAAGATCCAGCCCAAGGCGAAGGTGGAAGTGAAGTCCAAGGCCTCGGGAATCGTCAAGAAGTTGTTGGTCGATTATGGCGAGCGTGTGGCCGCGGGGCAGGTGCTGGCGGAGTTGGATAAGGAAGAACTGACGGCGCGCGTGCGCGAGGCGCGGGCCACGCTGGAGGCGGCGGAGGCGGCCGAGCAGGCGGCGCACGCGTCGTTCGAACGGACGAAGGTGGATGCCGAGGGGCCGGATCTGCCCTTCCTGAAGTCGGCGGTGGATCGCGCGGCAAGGATGCACCAGGAAGGGCTGATCGCCAAGGCATTGATGGAGGATTCCGAGAAGGCCTACCAGTTGGCGCTCAACAAGCAGATGTCGGCGCAGCGGACGCTGTCGGTGAACCGGGCGGAGATCGCGCGCGCCAAGGCGCAGGTTTCGCAGGCGCGGGCGGTGCTCGAACGGGCGGAGGAGGACTTGAGCAACTCGACCATCGTGAGCCCCATGGACGGCCTGGTGCTTTCGCGGAACGTGGAAGTGGGCGACGCCGTGAGTTCCATCCTGGTGCTCGGCTCGCAAGCGACGCTGATCATGGAACTGGGCGATGTCAGCGACGTGTATGTGCTGGGAAAGGTGGACCAGGCGGACATCGGCAAGGTCTACCTGGACCAGCGCGCACGGATCGTGGTGGAGTCCTTCAAGGAGAAGAAATTCGAAGGCGCGGTGACGAAGATTTCTCCCCAGGGAGTGGAGAAGGACAACGTCACGACGTTTGAAATTCGGGTGTCGATCAAGAATCCGGGGGGCGAACTCAAGGCCAACATGAGCGCGAACGCGGAAGTCATCCTCGAGGAGAAGAAGGGTGTGCTGCTGCTCCCGGAGAACGCGGTGATCTACGACAAAGAGCGCAAGGCGTCGGTGGAGGTTCCGGATCCGGCGCAGGAGAACGGCCGCCGCAGGGCGCCGGTGACCCTTGGCATCTCAAACGGCGTCAAGACGGAGCTTCTCGCCGGTCTGAAGGCCGGCGAGAAGGTGATCCTGCAATAGCCGCTACTTCTTTGCTTCCCAGGTCTGCTGGTTCCGGCTGGTCCGCCAATAGCGGTCCCCCCACCAGTTCGCGCCGCCGGCACGCTCCCAGCCGCCGTCGTTGGTGGGCGGGACCGCCTTTTTTCCGGTTCTTTGCTCGAGCCGGGCGAGCGTGGCGAGGGCCTGCTTCTTTGGCAGTTCGAGGACGATCTTGCCGGTCTGCCCGGACTCGCCGTCGAACTTCAAAGTGACCTGCGGCTTCGCGGCGAACATGGGCAACTTCGCGAAGCCAAGCGTCTTGATGGCCTTGCCGCGAGTCACCACTTCGCCGGGATCGTACTCAATCGTGGTCACCTTCTCATAGGGCAGAGACCAGGTGGGCTTGCCGTACTGGAACAGAATTTCGTTGTCGCCGCGCAGGTCCAATTTACCGATGGCGTTGCGCGGAATGGTGGTGACGGTCCCACCGAGGTAGGAGGTCTCCTCCACGAGGTTGGCGGCCGCGAAGCCCAAGCTTGCGGTGGCGAGGCCGATGAGTAACGCGTGAGCGAGGCGCATGGTGTTCTTCCCTCTGGGAATTCATCGGCCCTACGGAGGCGCGGCTTTAGGCGGTACTTGCAGGGGAAGAGTCCTGGGGGCTCCCGTCCGGCCGGCATATGAACGGGTGATAGACTGAGCCTGCCGCGAGGCGGAGTTTCGATGGGTATGGACGACGCGCAATTCGAACGAATCGCCAAGGCGCTGGCCGATCCGAGCCGGTTTGCGGTGCTGGCCCGGATCGCCGGTGAGCGTGAGGTCTCCTGCTCTTCGCTGGGGGAGGCCCTGGCGATCTCGATGCCCACGATTTCCCATCATTTGAAGGAACTGGCCGCGGCGGGCCTGGTGGAGGCGAGGCGCGAGGCGAAGTTCGTTTACTACCGTGTGCGGCGCGAAATCGCCACCGAATACGCGCGCGATTTGCAGCGGCGGCTGGGCCTGTTGAGACACTCGGGAAAATAGCCGAATCCCGGCGGGGTGCCCTTACATCAATTCGATGGTTGTCAAATTATCGAATCGAGGTGAAGGAAAATGAGCCGGTTGCAGGGAAAAGTAGCGGTGGTGACGGGCGCATCGAAGGGCATCGGCGCGGCGATTGCGGAGCGCCTGGCGGCGGAGGGCGCGGCGGTGGCCGTGAACTACTCGAAGGACCAGGCGGGAGCGGACGGAGTGGTGGCGCGGATTCGTGACAAAGGCGGGAAGGCGGCGGCGATCCAGGCGGACGTGCGGGACGGGGCATCGATTGCGAGACTGTTCGCCGGGGCGGCGCAGTCCCTGGGGCCGGTGGACATCCTGGTGAACAACGCAGGCAGCTACGAGTTCCGGCCGATCGACGCGGTGGACGAGGCGCACATCGACGCGATGTTCGATCTGAACGTGAAAGGCCTGTTGCTGGCGACGCGCGAGGCCGTGAAGGCGTTCGGCGAACGGGGCGGGCGGATCGTCAACGTGAGTTCGGTTGTGGCGGGAACACCCCCGGCCAACGGGAGCGTGTACAGCGCGACGAAGGGCGCGGTGGACACACTCACCAAGGGCCTGGCGATTGAACTGGCGGGGAGGAACATCCGGGTGAACGCGGTGGCGCCCGGCTACGTGGAAACGGAAGGCACGCACGGGATGCCCGGCGTGGACGATTTCCGCGGATACGTGGTTTCCCGGACGGCGATGGGCCGAACGGGGAAGCCGGAGGACATTGCGGGAGTGGCGGTGTTTCTGGCGTCCGACGACGCGGGATGGGTGACGGGGCAGATCCTCCCGGCCGACGGGGGTCTGCGGCTCTGAAACCGCGGGGGCGGCGGGGCACGTCCCAACTAAGGAACAGCGGCCGTGCCCCCGAACCGGCCGCCCGGAACGCGGTGATACACTGAAAGAGCCCATTCGCCAATGAAGCGCTTCATTCTGTGGGATTATCCGCGGGCCGGGTGGCAGTACGACCTGATGGTCGGAGTGATTCTCGCGTTCATCTTCCTGACGCCGCGAGAGTGGTTCCGCGATCAGCCCCGGGCGAGCAGCATCGTGATGCTGCCCGCGGAACACGGAACGAATGTGTATTGGCTGGAACCCGACCTGCTTCTCGGCCTGCCCGAGGAGTCGCGCTTCGCACACGCCGCAGAACTGCTGAAATCGCAGAGGCGGCTGGAACTGGTGCGACTGGAGCCGATCTTCGACGCGGAAGAAGAGGTTCGGGGATTTATGGCCTACACGCGCCGGTAAGCCGGGCGCGCCGCGGATGGGATGACCGGAATGCTACTGCGACCTCTGCAAGCGATGAGCCTCCTGGCGATGGGCCTGCCCGCGCCGGCGGCGGAGACAATCGAGTCGGTGATGGGCCGGATGGACCAGTCGGCCAAGGGCTTCCGTGGGCTGTCGGCACAACTGAAGCGGGTGAGCTTCACGGCCGTGCTGAATGAGAGCACGACGGAGACCGGGACGATCCTGCTCTCGCGGCCGAAGCCGAAGGACATGCGGATGCGGGTGGAGATCGCGCAGCCGGATCAGCGGTCGGTCTTCTACGCGAACCGTAAGATGCAGGTCTACTACCCGAAGATCAACACCGTGCAGGAGTACGATTTAGGCAAGCAGGGCGGCCTGGTGGACCAGGCGCTGCTGCTGGGCTTCGGTACAAACAGCAGCGACCTGCTGCGGAGCTACGGCATCAAAGTGGTGGGCGATGAAGCGGTGGACGGGGAAAAGACGACGCGAGTGGAGCTAACCCCGAAATCTGCTGACGCCAAAGAACATATTACAAAGGTAGAACTTTGGATTGGCGAGGCGGGGCACCCACTTCGCCAGAAAATCTGGCTTCCCTCACGCGACTATTACCTAGTGAGCTATACAGCGATCAAAGTGAACCCGACGATAGGCGAAGGGGACCTTCCATTGCGGCTGCCCAAGGGAGTCAAAAAGGAGTACCCCCAGCGGTAGTCGTTTATTGAATGTCGAACCAAGCACAGACGATCAGTTCGCGGCTCGGATTTCTGGACTGGACGCGCGGCCTTGCGGCGGTGATCATGCTGCAGGGCCACGTCTTCCATTCGTTGACGGCAAAGGAGTTGCGGAACGACGGCCCGTACGTTCTCTCGCAGTTTGTGGGGGGGATCACTCCGGCCGTGTTTCTGTTCCTGACGGGGGTGACGCTGGCGTTTCTGCTGGAAAGCCGGCAGCGCCGCGGCGGCTCGCGGCGAGAAGCGATCGTCGCGGGGCTGCGGAGGGCGGGTTACCTGGCCACGATCGCGGTCCTGTTCCGGCTGCAACTGTGGGTGTTCGCCTGGGGGCAGTCGCCGTGGACGGACCTGCTGAAGGTCGACATCCTCAACCAGATGGCGTTGTCGGTGGGGCTGTTGTCGCTCACCGCGCTGATCTCGACGGAAAACCGCATCCGCTGGGCAACGCTCATCGGGGTGGGGATTGCCGCGGCCTCGCCGGTGGCGAGCGTGTGGGACACTTCGTGGATGCCGGGCTTCCTGCGGTCCTATTTCGTTCCCGATTACAACCAGTTCGCGTTCTTCCCCTGGGCGGCGTTCGTGGCGTTCGGCGTGAGTGCGGGCACGCTGCTTAAGTCAATGAAAGCAGAGCCGCTTTCGCGGATCATGCAATGGGCGGCGGTGGCGGGGTTCGGCTTGGTTCTGGGGGGGCGGTACTTCGGGAGCCTGCCGTATTCCTTGTACGACAAGTCTGAGTTCTGGCTGAACAGCCCGGCGCTCATCTTCATCAAGCTGGGTGTGATTTTGATGATCGCGGCGTTCGCTTTCGTTTGGAATCAGCAGGCTGCGGTCCAGCGGTGGAGCTGGGTGCGGCAGTTAGGCACAACGTCGCTGGTCGTCTACTGGGTACACATTGAGCTGGTGTATGGCCGCTGGATGGGCGCCTGGAAGGAAGTGCTGCCGGTTCCTCAAACGGTGGCGATTTCGCTGGTGGTCATCGCGGGGATGCTGGCCCTCTCGATGCTACAGACGCAGTGGAAGACGAAGTGGCGGTATCAGACCGAGAACTGGCCGACCTGGGCGCGGGAGTACTTCGCGGAGACGAAGCTGGCGGACCGGCGTGTGGCGGGAGACTAGGCGGCCTGGAATCCGCCGGCGTGGCGGAGTTCGCGTTCCACTCGGCGTTGAGCCCGTTCACTGATCAGGTTCGCGACCTGATCGAGGATTTCGGGCACATCTTCCGGCTCGATGAGCACCTGCCGTTGTTCCGGGCCGTCCTGATCCAACCGATAGGAAGCGATCAAGGCGGTGGCCGGCTTGTAATTCATGTTGCGAGCATGGGCGAGGACGCGGAGGCCTGACTCCGGCGTTTCCATCTCCAGGTCACTCAAGACCAACTCATACTCGTGCTCGTCGAGTTTTCCAACAGCTTCGGCGGCTGAGGCGGCCGCGTCGACCTGATAGCCGCTCGCCCTCAGCACGGTCTGCAAGGTGAGACGCGCAGTGGGATCGTCGTCCGCTAAGAGCACTCTCGCTACGAAGAAGTCCGTCATGTCCGTCTCGCTAACGTTCACAGTGTACGCTAAGATGCCTGAGATCCGATCCCAGATTTTGTAACTACAACGATAGAATTTATGATTTCAGTACTGAGGGCTCCGGTACGTTCCGCTTCAACTCAAGGAGCAGAATCCGTGCCTTGAGGGATGGATTGTAGAGGTTCAGGGACTCGGGTGGGATCTTGTGCTCGTCCAGGTATTCGGCGAAGGCTTCAATCATCTCAGCGCATGCCTCGCGGCCCTGGAGGCTATCGCAGGCGGGGCCATCGCAGTTGCAGACGGCGAGGAAGGTCTCGGAGAGCATGCCGGCGGCCCTCGTGGCGCGCTGGTCATCGCCGCCCAGGAAGGCGTCCCTGGCGAGCATGGCCTGGTGAATGAGGCGGGCGTCGCCAGCCGGGAGGCGGACGGTGAGTTCCAACGCCTCGGCCGCGACGGCGGAGCGCAGGGGAGCGGGTAACTCCTTGTCGCGAGAGCGCTCTACCATCTTGTCGATCCTGTTGGAGAGGGCCTCGTCCTCGGGGGTGCCGGGTTCTTCCTTCCCATTCAGGAGCTTCCCTTCGGGCAGGCGCTCGGCCCATCGGGCGAGCCGGGTGGAGTGGGAACGAAGGAGGTCCGGGGCGTCGCCGCGGAGCGAGGAAAGCAGCCGGTAGGCGATCATGTCGCGCGGCTCCAGGGGCATGCTGCGCGAACCGTTCTCCAGCCGCCACCAGACGCCCTTCGCGTAGGTCCTGGGAAAACGCTTTCCCTCTACAGATGTAATAATTCGTTTCACCGCCTCTTCGGCGGCGGGCGGGTGCCGCTTGATGAGCCGGGGCAGGAGGGCTACGAGGAACTCGGTGGCGGGGAGATCGGGGCTAGTGGGGAAAAATTCCACGATTTGTAGGCAAAGGTTCTGGATCGCGGCCTCCCCGGTGGTCCGATCGATGAGCTCACCTAAGGAGTCGATCGGCCAGGCCCCCAGACGAAGGCCTTCGGAGGCCAGGGCGGCGGCGGCGTCCGGGGATTCCTTCAAAGCGGCTCGGACAAGGTGGTCCCAGGCATCGCCGCTGGGGCGCAGGGTGGCGAGGTTTCGGGCGGCGTCCGGATCGAGGGGCAGCAGGAGTTTGATCGCGCGCTGCTCAAAGGCGGCGCGCGTCGGGGGGTGGCTGAGCGCGGGCAGAAATGCCAGGCTGTCGTCGAGGAAACGCCGGGCCCGGGCGGGGTCCTGGGAGAGGATCAGCTCGGCGGTTCGCAGACGGGTGTCGATGGCGAAGATGGGCGCCTCGGCTGTGGAGAGGCGCTCCAGGTCGTCCAAGAGCTTACCCCGCTGCTCGGCGTCTTTGTCTTGCGCGAGCAGCAGGGCGGCGGCGGCGATGACCAGCGCGAAGGCGCGCACGGGAACAGATTAGAGCACTTGGTCGGTCCAGTTTTCGAGGACCGACTTGATCTTCTGGCAGAACTGGTCGGCCAGGGCGCCGTCGACCAGGCGGTGGTCGAACGTGAGCGCGATGTAGGAGACCGAACGGATGGCGATGGCGTCGTCGATGACGACGGGAGTTTTCTCGACGGCTCCGACGCCGAGGATGGCGACCTGGGGCTGATTGATGACGGGCGTGGCAAAGACGCTGCCGAAGCTGCCGAAGTTGGTGATGGAGAAGGTGCCGCCCTGGACTTCGTCGGGCTTCAACTGGCGGGAGCGGGCGCGATTGGCGAGGTCGACGATGGAGCGCTGGAGGCCGACCACGTTGCGCTCGTCGGCGTTGCGGATGACGGGGACGATGAGGCCGGAGCCGCCATCGAGAGCCACTGCGATGCCGATATTGATTTCGTTGTGATAGAGGACGTTGTTGCCCTCGACGATGGAAGCGTTCAGGATCGGGTAGGTGCGGAGGGCTTCCGCGGCGGCGCGGGCGACGAAGGGCAGGAAGGTGAGGCCGAAGCCGTAGCGGGTCTGGAAGTCACCCTTCAGCTTGTCGCGGAGTTTCGCCACCCTGGTCATGTCCACCTTGTGCACGGTAGTGACGTGGGCGCTGGTGCGCTTGGACATCACCATGTGCTCGGCGATTTTGACGCGCATGTTGCTCATGGGCTCGACGCGCGCCTTGGCGGCCTCCGCGCGAGGCAGCGGCGGGAGGTCGGCGGGCGGGGGAGGCGGAGGAGGCAGGGCCGGTGCGGGGGCGGCGGGAGCGGGAGCGGCGGCGACGGCCGGGGCGGGCGCCTGGCCGGCGCGAGCGGCGAGGTAGTTTTCAACGTCGCTCTTGGTGACACGGCCGCCTGCGCCGGTACCCTTGAGCAGGCTCACATCCAGGTTGTGCTCGCGGACCATGCGGCGCACCAGCGGAGAGAGTGGGCCGGTCTCCTCGGGCGTCGCGGTGGGCGGCGGCGGCGCGGCGGG
>DALYJJ010000118.1:0-18864 GCA_031969915.1 Bryobacteraceae bacterium
GAACGATGTCGCCGGCTCCGTGCGCGCGCTCTCCACGCTGATCGAGAAGCACCACGTGCGCGCCGTCGCCATCGGCAACGGCACCGGCTCCCGCGAGGCCGCCGCCTTCGTGAACGACTTCCTGCGCCAGTCCGGCCGCACAGACATCTTTGCGGTCACCGTCAATGAGTCCGGCGCCTCTGTCTACTCCGCCTCCGAAATCGCCCGCCACGAGTTCCCCGACCTCGACCTCACCGTCCGCGGCGCCATCTCCATCG
This sequence comes from Bryobacteraceae bacterium, assembly GCA_031969915.1. Lineage (GTDB taxonomy): Bacteria > Acidobacteriota > Terriglobia > Bryobacterales > Bryobacteraceae > DALYJJ01. The sequence goes on from DALYJJ010000118.1 coordinate 258, forward strand.
CGCGCCGGCTCCAGGACCCGTTGGCCGAGCTCGTCAAGGTCGATCCCAAGTCGATCGGCGTCGGCCAGTATCAGCACGACGTCGACCAGAAGAAGCTCAAGCAGGGCCTCGAAACCACCGTCGAGTCCGCCGTCAACCGCGTGGGTGTCGATCTCAACACCGCTTCCTTCGCGCTGCTCCGCTACGTGGCCGGCATCAACGAACGCACCGCCCTCAAGATCGTCGAATACCGGAATCAGAACGGCCGCTTCCGCTCGCGCATGCAGCTCACCGCGGTCCCCGGCTTCGGTCCCAAGACCTTCGAGCAGGCGGCAGGATTTCTGCGCATCCGCGGTGGCGACAATCCGCTCGACATGACCGCGGTGCATCCGGAATCGTATGGCGTGGTCGAGCGCATCGCGGCGTCGCTGGGCGTAGAGCCGGCCGGGCTGATCCGCGATCCGTCGCTCATCGAGAAGGTGAAACTCGAGGGCTTCCAAACCGAAAGCGCCGGTCTCCTCACGCTCCATGACATCCGCGAGGAGCTGCGCAAGCCCGGCCGCGACCCCCGCGACCGGTTCACCGCCCCGCAGTGGCGCGACGACATCCGCGAGATTTCGGATCTACAGCCGGGCATGGTGCTGGAAGGCGTGGTCACGAACGTCACCGCCTTCGGCGCCTTCGTCGACGTCGGCGTGCACCAGGACGGGCTGGTCCACGTCAGCCAGATCTCCCACCGCTACATCAAGGAGCCGGCTGAGCTTCTCAAGCCCGGCCAATTGGTGAAAGTACAGGTGCTCTCAGCGGACCCCAAGGCGAAACGCATCGCGCTTTCGATGAAGGCTCTGGAGGCCCCGCCCGCGCACACCGGCCGGCCGTCTCCCCCGCCGCGGCCCGAGCCGCGCAAGCCCGATCTGAACGCTCAGCTCGCGCGTCTGAACGACCGCTTCCGCTCCCGCTGAGCCCCGCCCGGCCGTCACCCCTTCGCCGGCGGCGGCCCGAAGACCACCAGCACCACCAGGCGGCCCGGACCGGGGTTCCGGAGCGAATGGACGACGCCCGCCGGCGCCAGGATCAGGTCGCCGGCGCCAACGGTCTGCTCTTCGCCGCCGACCATGGCCGCGGCTTCGCCTTCCAGCACAACGTACATCTTGTCCTGGTTGGCGTGAACGTGCGCTTGGTGCTCCTGGCCCGGCTCGAAGCTGTTCAGACCGGCGTAGAGATGCGGCCCGGCGGCCAGCGAAGTCTTGGTCATCTTCTCCGCCCTGAACCGGGCGCGCGCAGCAATCTGCTTGAGGATCATCCCGGCAACCATTCCACCACGCCGCCCGACGCGATGGTCAGGGTTTGTGGAACCGCTCCCAGCGGCTGTAGCGGTGGGGATCGGGACCCACGTAGCGGATCGTGTCGTAGAAGGCCGCGCCGCCGTTCATCCTCGGGTCGCCTTCCTCCCGCAGCATCGCCTCCATACGGATCCGGAGTTCGCTCACCACACCCGCCCGCGACGCCTCACCCGCCAGGTTGCGCACGCATTCCGGGTCGCGAATCACGTCGTATAACTCATCCGCCGGGCGCTTGCCGAACGACAGGCGATAGAACTCGTCAAAGCGCGACAGCAGCAGCGTCTTGGTCGGGCTGTCGTTTCACTCGCGGTAGCCGGTCTCGGGGTTCCCCGCGGGCCAGCGGTCCGGCTCGTAGTTGCGAAGATACAGCCACTCGTTCGTCCGGATCGCGCGGACCGGATAGCCGGCGTCGTTCGGACGCCCCAGGTCGTGCCGTTCTTTCCCTGCCAGCGTCACCGTGCGGCCGCTCTCCACCTGGCCCGATTGTCCGGAGCGAAGAATCCCCAGAAAGCTCCGGCCGGTCATCGAAGGCGGCGGCGCCAGGCCCGCGGCTTCCAGGAACGTGGGCCCAAAGTCCCGCATGTTGACGTGGTCCGTCACCGTGCGGCCGCCTTTCGCCTGTGCGCCGAAGCGGACCGCCAGCGGCAGGTGGAAGCCGTCTTCGTACAGATGGCCTTTCGCCCGCGGGAACGCCATGCCGTTGTCGGAGGTGACGGCGATCAGCGTCTGGTCCAGCTCACCACGATTCTCGAGCGCCTGCAGCGCGCGGCCCAGGTGGCCGTCGAAATACTCGGTCTCCAGGGCGTAGTCGAGAAAATCCGAACGGATCGCCGCTTCGTCGGGATAGTAGGCGGGCAGCCGCACCGAGCCTGGATCGCGCTTGGCCCGCCGGCCCGCGCCTTCTTCGAAGGCCCGGTGCGGCTCCGTGCCGCCCATCCAGAAACAGAACGGCTGGTTCGCGCCTCTCTGGTCGAGGAAGTCTTCGAAGTTGCCCGCATAGTCGTTGCGGCCGATTCCCGCCAACGGCGGCTCCAGCGTGCGCTTCTGAAAACCGGGTCCCGCCGGGTTGTACGGCCAGCCGGTGGATTGAGAATCGCCTGGCCCCCAGCCCTTGCCCGTGTACCCAACCGCGTATCCGGCCCGCTCCAGGATCTCCGGATACGATGGCCAGTCGTGCGGAAAGATCCCGTAGTGGACCATCGCTTCCTTCAACTGCCAGGGCCGGCGGCCGGTGAGAATGCTCGCCCGCGAGGGGCTGCACTTCGGGTTCGACGTGAAGCAGTTGGTGAACCGCACGCCCTCTCGCGCCACACGGTCGAAGTTCGGCGTACGCACCCAGTCGCAGCCGTAGGCTCCTGCATGCCCGCGGCCCCAATCGTCCGCGATCACGAAGAGAAGGTTGGGACGCTTCGCCTGCGCCCCTGGTAACGGCTGCGCGAGCGCTCCCGCCGCTGCGGCCGAGTGGAGAAACTCCCTGCGAGTGCTCATAGCTGCTCCATTAACTGGATCAAGTGTTCGTGGTCGAAGGGCCCGGACCTCCTGGTGCGCACGTTCTGAAACCGCCAGCCCTGCCCGATGCAATAGAACACCTGTTCTTCTTCGATCCCCGTCGTGTCGATGAAGTCCTGGTTGAACCAGCGCACCGAGCCTTGCAGCACGTAGGGGGTCCGGAACAGTTCGGTGGACGAGAGCGCGGGCGTCGATTCGAACACGATCTGAATCAGACGCCCGCGCGCGTTGATCTGAATCAGGTTCACGCCCGTGTCGCGAAACGCTTCCGGCGGAAACGTCTCCGGCGAAAGCTCCAGCCGGAGCGTGGTCAGGAGGCTGTTCACGGCCCCGACAAAGGCGTGGCACACCGCGAACAACTCCGCCGAGGCCCCGCGGCGCGCCGCTTCCACCTCGCGCGCCTTCTTGAGCAGTTCCTCGTCCGCCGCCGCTTCCCGCTCCAGGCGTTCCGCCAACTTCCGCAGCCGGTCCTGGTTCATTTACGCCTTCGGGTACTCCCACGGCGCACGGTAAGTCCGCGACATCAGCTTCACGGCGGCGGCGTCGTTTGCGAAGGTCTCCTTCACGCCGTCCCACTCCACCGCGCGGCCGAGCTTCATCGAGATCATCGCCAACAGGCTCATGTTCGTCGAGCGATGTCCGACTTCGATATCGCACACCGGCCGCTTCTTCGCCTCGATCGATTGCAGGAAGTTCGCCCACAGCTCGCGGATGTTCTGGTCGTCCGGCTGGTTCAGTTTCGCGTCCTCGTGCACCACGGGCTCGCCCTTCTTCGACGGGTAGAACGTCCACCCATCGCGCCAGCCCATGTGGAACGTTCCCTCGGTGCCGTAGAAGTAGGCGCCCAGCGGGGCTTTCTCTGCCTCATTGCCGCCGTAGGTGCGGTGCTCCCACACACAGGTGAAGCGGTCGAACTCGAAGGTCGCCACCTGAGTGTCGGGCGCGTTGGTGTTGTCTTCGCGGATGCGCCGCGCGCCGTGAGAGTAGATCTTCTTCGGCGCCTGCTCTTCGGTCCACATCAGAATCTGGTCGAACCAGTGGATGCCCCAATCGCCGATCGTTCCATTGGCGAACTCCAGGAACTGGCGGAAGCCCCGCGGGTGAATCGTCTTGTTGTAGGGGCGCATGGGCGCGGGGCCTACCCAGAGGTTCCAGTCGAGGCCGGGCGGCGGGTCCGAGTCCGGCGTCCGCTGGCCCCGTCCGCCCGCCGAGTGCACAAAGGCGCGCACCATGCCGATCCGGCCCACCTTGCGCGATTTCAGGAACTGAATGCCCGACACGTTGTGCGGCGACACGCGGCGGTGTGTGCCCACCTGCACCACCCGATCGGCCTCCCGCGCCGCCTTCACCATCGCGCGGCCTTCGTTGATGGTGTGGCCGATCGGCTTCTCCACGTACACGTGGGCGCCCGCGCGAACCGCCGCGATCATCGCCAGCGGATGCCAGTGATCCGGCGTCGCCACAATCGCGATCTCCGGCTTCTCCTTCGCCAGCATCTCCGTGAAGTCGCGGTATCCCTTCGGCCGTTCGCCCGCCAGCTTCTCCACCTCATCGCAGGCGGCCTTCAACTGGTTGTCGTCGGCATCCACCACAGCCACCGGCTTCGACTGTCCCGCGGCAAGCGCCGCGCGGAAGATGTTCATGCCCCACCACCCGCCCCCGATCAGCGCGGTGCGATAGGTCTTGCCCTGCGCGCGCAGCAGCGGGACGGCCCCGATCCCGGCCAGGAAGAGTCTGCGTCTCATGAGTCCTCCCCGAAACGGTCTACAGTATCACTAGTAACTGTGCGCTGCCGGAACGGACGAGTGCTGGCGCGGGAGCTTCTGGATTCGGCCGGCCCGGAAGCCGCCCGCCGCAACCTGGAAGACATCGCGAGAATTAACCGCTGGTTCGGCGGGCATGCCGTGCTGCGCCGCCTGGTGGGTTCGGTGGCTCGCCCCGGCGAAGCCTTTTCGCTGCTCGATGTCGGAGCCGCGTCCGGCGATACGGCGTGGGCTTTGCAGTCTGCTTTTCCGAACGCGCGCATCACGTCGCTCGATTGCAAGCCGCTCCACCTGGCCTCGGCTCCGCCGCCGAAAGTCGCCGCCGACGCCTTCGGTTTACCCTTCCGCTCCCGCAGTTTCGACTTCGTCCTCTGCTCTCTCTTCCTCCATCACTTCGACGACGCGAGTATCGTCGCGCTGCTCGCTTCTTTCGCCGCGGCGGCGCGCCGGGCCGTGCTGGTAAGCGACCTGGAGCGCAGTCCCGTCGCCTATCACTTCCTGCCCGCAACGCGAAAGCTCTTCGGCTGGCACCCCCTCACCGTGCACGACGGGCCGGTTTCGGTGGAAGCTGGGTTTACGGCGGCGGAGCTGGAGTCGCTGGCCGGCGCGGCCGGTCTCCGCCCGCGCGTGCGCCGCCACCGGCCGTGGTTCCGGTTGTCGCTCGCCGCGGACGTCTCACCGCAGCCCGGCGAGATCCTTGCTCCGGGCAAGAAACGCCTCGATCCCCTCCACCGTTGACACTTCGCCTCGCAGCAAAGCGAGCGACAATTGCGACAACGCCGCTGAGCGGAACTCCACCGCCGAGTCCAGACCCGAAGCGCTTCCCGGCGGCTTGATGAGACACGGAATGCGTTCCCTCCGCTGATTCCCCGTGAGCCGCCGCTCTTCTTCGCTCCAGACATCTCCCGGCGCCCAGTAGTCTGGCCGCAGCGGATGGTCCGCGGTCACGATCACGGCCGCCGATTCCCACACGCCGGCATGCTCCATCGCCCGGCGGATCTCGCCCACCGTCCAGTCCACCAGTTCCAGGTTGTCGATCGTGTTGCTGGTCGACTTGAGACTTAGTTCGTTCTTCTCGCGGTCCCAGATCCCCAACGGGTGCGGAATCGGGAAGTGCATCAGCACGAACCGGGCGCCATCGCCGCTCGCGAAACGCTTGCCCTCGGCCAGCAGTTGCTGGAAGCCGCGGTATTGATCCTGGCGCTCCGCCCATCCGAACCACGGCGCTTGAAACTGTGCCGAGGGATCGAAACGCTTTCGCATCCAGTGCTCGCGATACTGCGCCGACCACTGTTCGGCGAAGCTCCGGCCCAGGCTCGCGGTCCGTATGGCCGCCGGCGTCGGCTCCGCGCAGCCGGTCAACTGCCGGCCCATCATCTGGCAATAAGGCAGGTGCCAGCCGGCGATGTAGGTGTCGGCGCCCCAGGCGCGGGCTTTCGTGAGCACTGTCGTGGCGCCGCCCGGTTCGACGCGCCCGCCTTTGGCCAGAACCGCTTCAAAGCGCGACCCACGGTCCTCAAACTTCGCCACCGGCTCGCCCAGCAGGTAGCCGGTCATCGCCGATTCGGTCTCCCAGGAGGAGGGCAGCGCGTGTTGGGCGAAGAACGCGCCCTTGCGCAGGCGGTCAAGCTCCGGCATCTCGATCGACGGGGGCCGCGCCGCGAACGACAAGTGATAGTCGAACTCGTCGAACACCAGCCACACCAAGCGCCCCACGGTAGGTTTCGGAACCGGCCCGGCGAGCTTCGGCGCTGGGGGAACGGCGCCCGGCTTCAACGCCGACCAGGCGAGGTTCACGGGTAATAGCAGGACCGCCGGCGAGAGCGCCAGCACGAGCCGCCGCAGACCCCGGTACAACCCCGGCTTCCTGTACACCAGCAACTGCACGGCGCCCAGGATCGGCACCATCAGCACCGCCGTCCACAGACCCACAAAGGCGATCTGCGACATCCATTGAGTGGCAATCGGCCGGATGTGGCCATCCAGATAATCAATGGGCGTGATGCACAGCGCCAGCGCCGCGCACCGGCCGAACGTCAGGAGCCCCGGCTGGCCCCGCCGCTCCAGCCACCAGCGGGCGGCAAAGATCACCGCCCCCAGCGCCAACACGCTGAGGATCGTCGCCCACAGCAGCGCCCGGCCCTGCTCGGTCCCCGCAACCCCCTGCGAGCGCATCCGCATCAGGTCCGCCCAGGAGCGCAGAAACACCAGGTTGGCGATGGACAAGGCCAGTACGGCCCACTCAGGCCTCACTCTCCTCCCATCGGCCGCCTCCCGGCGCGCCTTTAGACTGTGGAAACACGGGGTTCCGCCGATAGTCAAGGTATACTGAAGGTCAGGAGTCCGATTCCCTTTGTCCATCCGGCGATTTCTGCGTCTATCCGCGCATATTCAGATGCTCCCCGTCCTGGAGAGCGGCGAGGAGACCCTCGTCGGCGGCCAGGCGGTGATGGAAGGCGTCATGATGCGCGCCCCCCACAGCTACTGCGTGGCCGTGCGGAAACCGAACGGCGAGATCGTCACCGAAGAGAGTCCCCTCCCCAAGCTCTCTGAGAAGTACCCGCTCTTCAAGTACCCGATTCTGCGCGGCGTGGGCACGCTCGGACACGCCATGTATCTGGGCGTCAAGGCGCTTCGCTTCTCGGCCAACGCCGCCCTCGAAGAAGAGAACAAGACCAGCGAAACCAAGCAGGATATTTCCGGCTGGGCGATGAGCCTGAACCTGCTCTTCTCCTTCGCGTTCTTCATCTTCCTCTACAAGTTCGTCCCGCTCTGGCTGACCACCGCCCTCGGCGACCGCTACCCCGCGCTCAAAGGCCAGATCGCCTTCAACCTGGTGGACGGCGTAATCCGCATCGCCATCTTCCTCGCTTTCCTCTACGGCATCTCCCGCTGGAAGGACATCCATCGCGTCTTCGAATACCACGGCGCGGAGCACAAGGTGGTTTTCAATTTCGAATCGGGCGCTCCCGTCACGGTGGAGAACGCGCAGCGCTTCGTCACCTTCCACCCGCGCTGCGGCACCAGCTTCCTGCTGGTGGTGATGGTCATTTCGATGATCGTCTACGCGTTCCTTCCCATTGAATCGTTCGCCGGCAAGTTCGCCTCGCGCATTGCGCTTCTGCCGGTGATCGCGGGCCTCAGCTATGAGATGATCCGTTTCGCCGCCCGCCGCCGCGGCAGCCTGATGGCCACCCTCACTGCCCCCGGCCTCTGGCTGCAGCGCATCACCACCCAGAACCCCAGCGATGACCAGACTGCCGTAGCCATTCACGCGCTCGAAGGCGCCATGCGCATCGAGCAGCAGCAGGGCGGTCCGCTGGTCATCGCCTGAGCAGCACCCATTGCCATGCAATACACGCAGAAGCTCGATGAGATCGAAGCCCGCTTCGAGGAACTCACGCGGCAGATGGCCGATCCCGAGGTCATCAACGATGCCGCCCAGTACCGCAAGATCACCAAGACCCAGTCCGAACTCAGCGAGATCGTCGACAAGTACCGCGAGTGGAAGCGCGTCGAAGGCAACCTGGAGCAGAGCCGCCAGATGCTGGAGGAAGCCGACCCCGACCTGCGCGCCATGGCGGAAGAGGAAGTGGAGCAACTGGAACCGCAGCTCGCGGCCATCGAAGACGAACTCCGCATTCTGCTTCTGCCTAAGGACCCCAACGACGAAAAGGACGTAGTGCTCGAGATCCGCGCCGGCGCGGGCGGCGACGAAGCCAGCCTCTTCGCGGCCGAGATGTTCCGCATGTATGGACGCTTCGCCGAAGAGCAAAGCTGGCGCGTGGAGATCACCTCCACCAGCGAATCCGAAGCGGGCGGCTTCAAGGAAGTGCTGGCGCTCATCTCCGGCAACCGGGTCTTCTCGAAACTCAAGTACGAAAGCGGCGTGCACCGCGTGCAGCGCGTGCCCGTGACCGAACAGCAGGGCCGCATTCACACCTCCACCGTGACCGTTGCCGTGCTGCCCGAAGCCGACGAAGTGGAAGTGCAGATCAACCCGGCCGACCTCCGCATTGACACCTTCTGCTCGTCGGGACCCGGCGGCCAGTCCGTGAACACCACCTACTCGGCCGTGCGCATGACCCACCTTCCCACCGGCCTCGTCGTCTCCTGCCAGGACGAGAAGTCACAGATCAAGAACCGCGCCAAGGCGCTGCGCGTGCTTCGCTCCCGGCTCTATGAGATGGAACTCGAGAAACAGCGGGCCGCCTTGGGCGCGGAGCGTAAGAGCATGGTCGGCACCGGCGACCGAAGTGAAAAGATCCGCACCTACAACTTCAAGGAGAACCGCGTCACCGATCACCGTATCGGCCTGACCATCCATCAACTCGATCAGGTGATGGAAGGCAATCTCAGCGCCGTGGTGGATGCCCTCACCACGCACTACCAGACCGAGAAGCTGAGGCAGCAGGTGGAATCCGGCGCCGCCCCTCCCGATGACAGTCGAAACCGCGCTCCGGCAGGGGTCCCGGCTTCTTGAGGACGCGGGGATTCCCGCCCCGCGCCTGACCGCCGAGGTCCTGCTCTGCCACGCCCTGGGCCGCGAGCGGGCCTACCTCTACACACATCCCGAGGAAGAACTCGCGCACAATCCCTGGCTGCACTACGGGCGCTACCTGCATGAGCGCCTGAAGGGTAAACCCACGCAGTACATCACGAAAAAACAGGAGTTCTACGGCCGCGAGTTCCGCGTCTCGCCCGACGTGCTGATCCCACGTCCCGAGACCGAGCACGTGGTCGAGGCGGTGCTGCGGCTGGCTCCCGGGGCGCGGACGATCGTGGACGTCGGGTGCGGATCGGGCGCGATCGCCGTCACCCTGGCGCTGGAAACAAACGCCGCCGTCATCGCGTGCGACATCTCCGAAGCCGCCCTCCGCGTCGCGCGCGAAAACGCTCGCCGCCTGCGCGCCCCCGCCGCGTTCGTGGTCTCCGACGTCACCTCCGGCCTGCGCGGCCCCTTCGACGTGATCGCGGCCAACCCGCCCTACATTCCCGAAGTCGAACGCGACAGCGTGCAGCGCGAGGTGCGTGACTTCGAGCCGTCCGTCGCGCTCTATCCCGGGCCCACCGGTCTCGAAGTCTACGCCCGCCTGGTCGCCGATGCGCCCCGCGTGCTCGCGCCCGGCGGTTGGATCGTGATGGAGATCGGCTATCGCCTGGCCGACGCCGTGCTCGCTCTCTTCGACGGGCGCTGGCGGCAGGCGGAAGTCATCGCCGATCTGGCCGGCCTGCCTCGCGTCGTGTGCGCCCGCCTGGCTCCGTGATCGCCGCGCCCTCCTTGTAGAATGATCGGATGAGCGCTCCCGTGCCGCCCCGGTTGCTCGGCCCGGCCCGCCGCCGGTGGGTCCCGTGCCCGCCGTGAAACGCCTCTTCCACGTCGACATGGACGCCTTCTTCGTCTCCGTCGAAGAACTCTTCGATCCATCCCTCAAGGGCAAAGCCGTGGTGGTGGGCGGCCGGCCCGACCAGCGCGGCGTCGTCTCGGCGGCCTCCTACGAAGCGCGGAAGTTCGGCGTTCACTCGGCCATGCCCTTGCGCACGGCCGCCAGACTCTGCCCGCACGCGGTCTTCGTCGACGGCCATCCAGGCCGCTACCGCGAATACTCCCACCGCGTCTTTGCGGTGCTGAACCTCTTCTCGCCGGTGGTGGAAATGGCCTCCATCGACGAAGCGTACCTCGACGTCACCGGAACCGAACGCCTGCTCGGTCCTCCCCTCGCCGCCGCCCACCGCCTGCACGAAACCATGAAGCGCGAGACGCAGTTGAACTGCTCGATCGGCATCTCTGCTTCGCGCATGGTCGCGAAAGTGGCCTCCGACCAGGCCAAGCCGAACGGCGTCCTCTGGATTCTCCCCGGTTGCGAGGCCGCCTTCCTCGCCCCACTCGATGTCCGCCGGATCCCCGGAGTGGGCAAGGTCACCGAAAAGAACCTGCACGATCTCGGTATCCGCAAGGTGGGCGACCTCGCCCGGCTCGAGGAAGGCTTCCTCGAAAACCGCTTCGGCAAATGGGGCCTGGCGCTCGCCGGCAAGTCGCGCGGCCTCGACGCCGGCGGCTGGTTCGATTCCGAAATCGGCGAAGCGGGCGACCCCAAGTCGATCAGTCATGAGCACACCTTCAACGAAGACACGGCCGATCCCCAGGTGCTCGAAGCCACGCTCACCCGCCTCTCGGAGATGGTGGCGCGCCGCCTGCGCGATCACCGCCTCCACGCCCGCACCGTGCAGATCAAGCTGCGCTACTCCGACTTCACCACGCTCACTCGCGCCCACTCCCTCAGCCATCCCACGCAACTCGATACGGAGCTGATCGCCGAGAGCCGCGCCCTGTTCCGCGCCAACTGGAAGAAAGGCGCCACGGTGCGCTTGCTCGGCGTGCACGCCGGCAACCTCGAGCGCACCGAGGGCCAACTCGACCTGCTCGAAGGCGAGCGCAGCGAGCGCTGGCGTCACGCTCTCGAGGCCGTCGATAAGCTCCGCGACCGCTATGGCGAGCGCAGCGTCTCGCTTGCCGCCGGCCTCCAGGGTGGCTTTCGCGAACGGGTCCACGAGAACCCCGCCGGCCTGCCCGGCAAGGATCCCAAGAAGCCGGGCCCGTGACATAATATCCTGCCGGAGGAGACAGTCATCGTGGGAAAAACCGTTCGTATTTTGTCCATCGACGGGGGAGGTATTCGCGGCATCATCCCCGCCGCGCTGCTGGCCGCCCTGGAGCACCGGACAAAACGGCCCATCGCCGAGTCGTTCGATCTCATCGCCGGCACGTCCACGGGAGGAATTCTGGCTCTCGCCCTGACCAAGCCCGGAGCGGACGGCAAGCCCCAGTTCACCGCCGAGCAAATGACCGATCTGTACCTCAAGGAAGGCAGCAAGATCTTCCCCACCATGACCTTTCACATGCTCAGCGACCTGCTGGAAGAGAAGTATCCGTCCGAGGGCATTGAGGGCGTACTGGCGCAGTACTTCGGCAACGCCATGCTCGCCGATGCGATCACCAACGTGGTCATTACGTCCTACGAGATTGAGCGCCGCCTGCCCTTCTTCTTCCGCAGCGAACGGGCGAAGGCCGATCCGGGCTACAACTTCCCGATGGCCAAGGTGGCCCGCGCTACTTCCGCCGCGCCTACTTACTTCGAGCCGCTCAAACTTGACGAGGCCGGAGGCGCCGATTACTACGGCCTCATCGACGGCGGCGTGTTCGCCAATAACCCGGCCATGTGCGGCTACGTCGACGCGCGGCGTTTGTTTCCCGACGCAACCGACTTCGTCATCGCCAGCCTCGGCACGGGTTCGCTGATCAAACGGATTCCGGTAGAGAAAGCCCAGGGCTGGGGCCTGGTGAAATGGGCGCGTCCGATCCTCGACATCATGTTCGACGGCGTGAGCGCCACGGTCGACTACCAGATGCGGCAACTGTTCCCGCCCACCGCTTCCGGCAAGCGCTACTTCCGGTTCCAGATCGACCTGCAGCCTCAGAACGAAGAAATGGACAACACGTCGCCGGAGAACCTCCGTTCCCTGCGGCTGCTCGGCGAGCAGTTGGTGCGCAATTCGCGCGACGACCTCGACCTGCTGGCGGCGGCGCTGGCGCGGTAAGGACGCCCCCAGGCCGCGGCTCCGGGTCTCTCCGGGCTACGTCAAGGTGTCAACCGGAAAAAAGAAGTGCGTCGAATCCGCCCAGGCATCCGGGTGAATTCCGGTGTATTTTCCGCCCATCAGCAGCACGAATTTTTGCGGATTCCCTTGGAAATCCGTGGGCTGAAAACGGTCCACCGGGGTAATCGCCTTCGGCGCCAGCCGGCCCGCGGCGTTGAACTTCCCGAGGTCGTTCATCCATTCCAACCCTTTGCCGTCGGTCAGCGAAACCGACAGGTGCGCCCGGTTCTCCCGGGGGAAGTTCCTTGGGCTCGGCTTGTCGCCCTTGGTCTTCACGCGAACCACGACGTGCCCACTCTGGTAGAAGATCTGCCGTCCCGGCGGATTCCACTCCGATTCGTTGACCTTCGCGAAGCCGAGCTCCGCGAGGGCATGTTGCAGATCGGCGAGCGTTCCCATGCGCACCCGCCCGGCCCCGTCGATGATCCGCTGCACCAGGAGCCGCCCTAATTCCTTTGCGCCCTGCCATGGTCCGCCCGTGCCGCCGCCTTGTAACACCGCCGCCTGCCCCCAGGCCGCCCGCGCCTTGTCGAGTGCCTTCGCCATGTCCGCCATTATAGGGGCAGCGGCGAAGAGGGAAAAGGAAAAAAGCGGCCCGGCCCGGCGTGGTACGCTCGTTTCTCCTGGATTCAGGCGAACCCATGGTTGTTCGGCCCCCCGCCTTGTTGATTAGGATGTTGGTTGCGATGGCCGCCGCCGGCGCCCTTGTGTCCCATTGCGCCGCCCAGACCATCCAGCCCGCCGGCTGGTTCGACGTCGCGCCGTCCATCGACTCCGCCCGCCTGGCCGATTTCGATCTGCAACCGTCCGGGTTGTTGTTTCTCTTCTCCTCCAAGACCCAATCGGAAGCGGTCGTGCTCGGGTCCGATCATCGTGAGGCCGCGCGCTGGCGGCTCGGGGGCCGGCGGCGCATGGGCCGCCTCTTTCCCAACCGGCGGGTCGCGCTCGAGGAGCCCAAGCGGCGCGGCGTTCGGCAGGTGTGCGAGTACACCCTGGCGGGGCAGCGGCTCGACCGTTGTTATCCCACCGGCGACGAAATCGCGTCGATCGAGGTGGCCGGTGCCGGGCTGATTGGTTTGGGCGATCAGAGGATTCACTATCTAGCGCCCAAGGGGAACGCAGCGCATGAGATCGGGGCGCTGTTCCTGGGCGAGCCGCCGTGGCTCACTGCATCCGATGGCCGGACGCTCTTCGCCGTCTCCGAAGTGGACGCCACGCTGACGGCCGTCAACCTGACGGACGCTTCGCGCGGTTACGCCACCCTGCTTTCGCCGCGCCTCGCCGCGGCCAACGCAACCCGGCTGGGGGATCCGGCGGTCGTCGCCCGGTTCACAGCATCGAACCAGCGGGTCTTCTGCGTCCCGGGGGGCTACCGTATCGCCGAGGGCCTCCCAGTGGAGGTGTTCAGTTCCCGAGGCGCGCCACTCGCCGCACTCACTCTCACCGTTCCACGGTTCGGTGACCTACGCCGCGCTCCGGCGAAGGGAAGCCGCCCGCAAGACCCGATTGGATATCCGGCTGCGAACTTCCTGCGCGTCGCTGGGTCGCGCCTCTACCTGGTGGATCAGTTCGCGGTCCGGGTTGTCTACTACGAGTTGCCCGGCGAGTGAGCGGCAGCCTTCGCTCAATTCCGTTTCGAGGCGCGGGCGTTCGCCGGACGCCCCATCTCGTGCACCGCCGAGTGCGCAAAGGCGCCGTGCGTGAGCGCCGTCGAGTGGTCCGCCATCTCCGCCATCGCGTGCGTCGGGATCCCCTCGGCTTCCTTCACGAAGGTCATGCAGTCACCCCCGGCGTTGTAGTCCACGCGGATCCAGTCTCCGCAACGCACCTGGTCCGTCGCCAGAAGGTTCGACATCGGCTGCACCAGCAGCCGCTCAATCGCCCGCTTCAGATGGCGCGCTCCGTATCGCGCGTCCGTGCCCTGGTGCAACAGGTAGTTCTTGGCGCCTTCGGTCGCCGTGAACACAAAACTCCGTTCCGGCGCCGCGTTGAAGATCCGCTGCTGGACCATGTTGAGTTCGATGTCCAGGATCTTCTTGAGTTCGCTTTCGCCCAGCGGCTTGAAGACCACGATCTTGTCCAGCCGGTTGACAAACTCCGGCGTGAACTTCCGCCGCGCCGCTTCCACGCCGCTCTTCATGATCTTGCTCGTGAGCTTGTCGTCGAACACAACCGGTGCGCCGTTTTGGGACGCACACGCGTCGAATCCCAGTTTGGGACTCACGAGTTGTGCCATTTCGGTGGCGCCGAGGTTGCTCGTCATGAAGATCATCGCCCGCGAGAAATCCACCTTGCGGTTGTCTCCGAGCGTCAGCGTCGCTTTATCGAGGATCCCCAGCAGCAGGTTCCACAAGGCGTCGCTCGCCTTCTCGATTTCATCGAACAGCACGAAACTGATTTTGATTTTGTCCGTGTGGAACTGGTTCAGCACTTCCTGGCTCAGCAGCGGGTGCGTCTCCCGGTGGCCAAGGTAACCCGGAGGTGACCCGATCAGCTTCGCAATCTCGTGACTATGCTGGAATTCCGCGCAATCCACCTTGATGACCGCGCGCGTCGTTCCCACCAGGCTCTCCGCCGCAGCTTCCACAATCCGCGTCTTCCCCGAGCCCGTCGGGCCCAGGAACAGGAAGTTGCCCACCGGCCGCCCCGGTGAGCACATCGCGGTCAGGTGCATTTGATAGATGTTGACAATCTGTTCGATCGCCTCGTCTTGCCCGACGATCAGTTTGCGCAGGTTCGATTCGAGCGTTTCCGCCTCGCGGCCCGTTCTGGTTGGATCCAGTGTCTGGTTGAGCCTGACCATGTTGACTTCCCCTTTCAATCGCGGCCTCACACCTCTTGCAGCAATCGAAAGACCATCTTTGCGAGGCGCCATCGTTCTCCTCACTTCCTCGGTTTCGACGGGCGCAGTTCGACATTGCTGATCAATGTCCGCTCAGCCATGGACAGCACCATCACCACTACTTCCGCCACATCCTCTGGTGCGATCTTCCAGTCCGCTCCTCCGCCACTGCGGAACTCCGTCGACACGCTCCCCGGCGCGATCGTCGAGACGCGTATGTTGTCGTAACGCACGTCCAGCATCATCGCTTCCGTAAATCCGTTCAGTCCAAACTTCGAGGCGTTGTACGCGCTGCCCCCGGCGAACGCGTTCTTTCCAGCAAGGCTACTAATGTTGACGATGAATCCACCGCCGCGGTTTCTCATCCGCCGCACCGCCTCCCGGCTGGAGAGAAACGTGCCCGTGAGATTCGTGTCGAGCACCGCCCGCCACTGATCCGGGGTGATCTCTCCCACGTTCGCGAACAAACCGACGCCGGCGTTGTTCACCAGCACATCCACTCCCCCAAGCCGCTCATCCACAACTGCAAAGAACTTCTCAATCTCCTCACTGCTGGTTATATCGGCTGCAAATCCGGCTACTTTATCCGCACGGCCGGTTGTTTCCGTCAACTCGCGCAGCGCGCGGTCCACCCCCTCCGCCGTCCGCCCGCAGAACGCCACCGCCATCCCTTCCTCCAGCAGACGCTTCACGATCTGGAATCCGATGCCTCGCGTACCCCCCGTTACCACCGCCGTCTTCCCCGCCAAAACCTTGCTCATCAAAGCCTTCCTTTCTTCCCACGCTATACTGGTGTTTCCTGAGTCCGCATGCACGAAACGAGTGTTTTCTGGCTCCGCGTCGCCGCCGCCCTCTACTCCCTTGGACTCCTCCATGCCATCCTCACCGTCCTGCGCGGTAAAGTTCAACTCTTCCGTCCGGCGCTAGCGGCCTTCGTCGTCGCCTTCGTCCTCCACGCCGTGTCCCTGGTGGAGATGACCTGGGCGCTCGGGCACCTTCCTGTGAACAACTTCTACGAATCCGTTTCCCTCTGCGGATTCCTGATCGCCGCCCTATTCCTCACCGTCCACTGGCGCTATCAGTTCGCCAGTCTCGGCGTCTTCCTCTTCCCCCTTGTCTTCCTCATGACCCTGGTCGGCGGCATGGAGATCCCGGTCTCCACCTGGTCCGATGCCCGCGTCCGCGACGCCTGGCTTCTGCTCCACGTCCTGCTCGTCCTGAGCGGTTACGCCGCCCTCGCCCTCACCGCCGTGGCCAGCGTCTTCTATTTGATTCAGGAACGCCACCTGAAGAGCAAGAAACGGCGCACCGGTTTTCTGGAGCGTCTGCCCCCGCTGGGCGCGCTCGACGAGTTGATCACCACCTCCATGGGCTTCGGCTTCGTCTTCATCACCCTGGCCGTCATCGCCGGCAGCACCTGGGCTTTCATTGAGAGCGGCACCAAGTGGATCGGTGAAGCGAAAATCGCCATCTCCCTGCTCACGTGGGGCTTCTATTTATTAATGGTGTTTCTGCGGATGACCGCCGGCTGGCGGGGGCGCAAAGCGGCGATCATGGCCATCACCGTCCTCGGCTGCTCCGCGCTCACCTGGGCCGCCCATGTCGGCTTGCGCCCGATCCTTTCGAAATGAAGCTTCTCGTCGCAGGATTGAACCATCGCACCGCGCCCCTCGAAGTGCGCGAGAAGCTCGCCTTCCCGGAGAGCGGCCTGCCTCGTGCGCTCACCGAACTGCGCGCGCTCAACGGCTTTCTCGAGGGCCTGATCCTCTCCACCTGCAACCGCGTCGAGATCGTCCTTGCTTCCGATGACGGCGCCGACCCGCGCTCGCTGGTCGACCGCTTCCTCGCCCACACCCATCGCGTCGAGCCCGCATGGCTCGGCCCCTATCTCTACTCCTTCGAGGACCGCGAGGCGATCCACCACCTCTTCCGTGTCGCCGCCAGTCTCGATTCGATGGTGGTCGGTGAACCGCAGATCCTCGGCCAGCTCAAGACCGCCTTCGCCGCCGCCAAGGAGTGCGGCGCCGTCAGCGGCTTCCTGGAATCGGTCCTGACCCGCGCCTTCGCCGTCGCCAAGCGCGTGCGTTCGGAAACCGACATCGGCAAGAGCGCCGTCTCGGTGAGCTACGCCGCCGTCGAGTTGGCCCGCGAGATCTTCAGTTCTCTGAAAGGCAAGCGCGTGCTGATCGTCGGCGCGGGCAAGATGTCCGAGCTCGCCGCCCGCCATCTCCGCCGCTCCGGCTGCGCCGGCATCGCCGTCACCAACCGCACCCGCGAACGCGCCGCCGAAATGGCCCGGCTCTTCGAGGGCACCATCGTCGAGTACGATCGCTTCCACGCCGCGCTCCCGGAGATGGACATCGTCATCACCTCCAGCGGCGCGCCCCATTACCTGCTCACCCGCGAACAGGTCCACAAGGTCCTCGCCGCCCGCCGCAACCGCCCGATGTTTCTCATCGATATCGCTGTTCCGCGCAACGTCGAGCCCACCGTCAACGAACTCGATAACGTCTTCCTCTACGATATCGACGACCTGCAGCGGGTCGTCGATCAGAACCTGCGCGGCCGCCTGAAGGAGGCCGAGCAGGCCGAGGAGATCATCTCGGAAGAAGTCGACCGCCTCGTCTCGCGGCTGCGTACGCGCGAGGTCGTGCCCACCATCGTCACCCTCCAGGAGCAGCTCGAGCAGATTCGCCTGGCGGAGATCGATCGCGTGCGCGGCAAGCTCGGCGCGCTCACCCCGCAGCAGGAAGAGGCGGTCGCCGCGCTCACCCGGGGCATCGTTAACAAGGTCGCTCACGGGTCCATTGCCGAGTTGCGGCGCAACGCCGGCAAGCCTGAGGGCGAACTGCTCATCGACACCGTACGGCGGCTCTTCCGCCTGGGAGACTGAATGCTGACCATCGGTTCGCGCGGCTCCGCGCTCGCGCTCTGGCAGGCCAATTGGATCAAGGGCCGCCTGGAGTCCATGGGCGAGGAGTGCCGCATTCAGGTCATCAAAACCACGGGCGACAAGATCCAGAATGTGCCCCTCGCGCAGGCCGGCACGAAAGGGCTCTTCACCAAGGAGATCGAAGAGGCGCTCCTCGCGGGCTCCATCGATCTCGCCGTCCACAGCCTCAAAGATCTGCCTACCGTGCTGCCCGACGGCCTCACCCTCGCCGCCGTGCCCGAGCGCGAAGATCCGCGCGACGCCCTCGTCGGGCGCCCCCTCGCCGCACTCACCGCGGGCGCGCGCGTCGGCACCAGTTCCCTGCGCCGCGCCGCGCAAGTGCGGGCGCTCCGGCCGGACCTCGCCGTCGAATCGATCCGCGGTAACGTCGACACGCGCCTCCGCAAACTCGACGAAGGTCAGTTCGACGCCATTCTCCTCGCCGCCGCCGGACTCCGCCGCCTCGGCTGGGCGGACCGCATCGCCCAAACCTTCGATCCGCACGAAATGTGCCCCGCCGCGGGCCAGGGTGCGCTCGCGATCGAAACGCGCGGCGACGGCGGCCCGGGCCACCAGGTGT
>DALYJJ010000119.1:0-18781 GCA_031969915.1 Bryobacteraceae bacterium
TGAACCGGACAACTCACGTGCTAATCGGACCGGACAACTCACATGCTAGCGACAAAGGGGCCTACAGGGGGGTTGACAAGACCCGCCCCGATTGGTACCGTTTATAACTTGTTCGATCATTCGTAATACTAGTACCCCGGGCGATCCGCGCCTGAACAGCACTACTCATACCAACAGCGGACGCCGGGTGTTGTGAGAGGTCCGTTGAACCAGCCGTACTTTATCGTTGTCCTGGCCCACTCCCTCCACGGCCGCATCCGGCGCGTTCATGTCCCCTATCAGGCGGTGTATGCCGTCCTCGCCCTCGCCCTCCTCGGTGCGGTGTCGCTCTTCGGCTTCGTCGGCAGCTACGTGCGGATGGCGTTGAAGGTATCCAGCTACAACTCGCTGCGCGCGGAGTTCGATACGCTTCGCTCCCGCTACCGGCAGTTGGAGAAGAAGACCGAGAAGACCGAAGGGCAATTGGCCCAGTTGCAGACCTTCGCCACGGAAGTCTCGCTGGCGTTCGGCTTGAAACAGGCGGCGGAGGCAGGGCCCGACCTGGGCTCGGAAGGACGCCTCATCCCAAGCTTCCACGAGTCGCTCAACGAGTACACGCTGCTTCGTAACGCCGGGTACACCCAGTTCCACCGCAGCTACGCTCGCCGCTACCTGACCAACACGCGGCCCGCGCTGTGGCCCGTGAATGGGCGCCTGCTCTCGCACTGGGGCCGGCGCGACGACCCGTTCCGCGGATTCGGCGCGTTCCATTCGGGGGTTGATATTTCGGCGCCGAAAGGGACGCCTGTCCGGGTGACCGCCGACGGCATCGTGCAGTTCGCGGCGTGGTTTGGGGCCTACGGCAAGGTGATCATCGTCGATCACGGCGACGGACTGGAAACCTACTACGCACACCTGTCGCGCGTCGACGTGGTGGAGGGGCAGGAAGTGCGACTGGGAGAAGTGATCGGCGCCTCCGGTGCTACGGGCCGAGTGACTTCGCCTCACTTGCATTACGAAGTGCGGACCAACGGTACACCGGTGAACCCATACCCGTACCTCGCCCGTTCCGGCTACGTCCAGACCGCCTCCCGAAAGGACTTCCCCTTCTAGACCCGCCTGATATAAACTGGTCGCCCATGAAGGTTCTCTACTGGCGGCTGGCTGCTCTGGGAGTGTTCGCCGGTTTCCTCGCAACGGCGTATTACCGGCAGTCGATGGACGCGACCACTGAGGCGGCGCAGGCATTCCTGGCTTCCCTTTCCGGCGAGCAGCGCGAGAAGGCGGTCTTCGCCTTTGGCGACGACGAGCGCTTCTTCTGGCAGTTCATTCCCTCCGACGACATCCCGAAGCGCTATAACCGCCCCAGGAAAGGGCTGCCCCTCACCGAGATGGCGCCTCACCAGAAACACCTGGCGCACGCGCTGTTGGCCGCCGGCCTCAGCCAGTCCGGCTACATGAAGGCCGTCACGGTGATGAGCCTGGAACAGGTGCTGAAAGAACTGGAGAAGGACACCGTGGGCCGGCGCGACCCGGAGAAGTACTTCTTCTCGGTCTTCGGCTCGCCGTCGAAAACCGGCTCCTGGGGCTATCGTGTGGAGGGCCATCATGTGAGCCTCCACTTCACGATGACGGGCGGGAAGATCGTGGCCGCTCCTACCTTCTTCGGCGCGAATCCGGCCGAAGTCCGCATTGGCCCGCGCGCGGGATTGCGCGCCTTGGCTCGCGAGGAGGACCTCGCCCGCGATCTCCTCGCGTCTCTGAGCGCGGAGCAGAAGAAGGCCGCGATCGTGAGCGAGAAAGCCTATCCCGACATCCTCACATCCGCGGACCGCAAGGCGGCGCTCGAAAACCAACCGAATGGGCTCAAGGGCACGCTGCTCAAGCCGGCGCAGACCAAGCTCCTGGCGAAAGTGATCGACGAGTACATCGTGAACCTGCCCCCCGACATCGCCGCGAAGCGGCGGGACCAGGTGGCCAAGGCCGGCGCCAACCTCTTCTTCGCTTGGGCGGGCGTGGAGGAACGGGGCGGGCCGCATTATTACCGGATCCACGCGCCCGGCGTGTTCTTGATCGAGTACGACAACACGCAGAACGGCGCCAATCACATCCACGCAGTCTGGCGCGACTTCCACGGCGACTGGGGACAGGACGTGCTGAAGTCACATTACGAGAGCAGCCACAACACGCGGTCGGCTGAATAGTACGATCAAAATATGATGTCCGTCCGGCCGCCCGCGCGCGGCTTGTCCCGGCGCGGTCTGCTGGCTTCTCTCGCCGCCGCTCCTCTGTGGGCGCAACCCTCGCGCCGTTGGCAGGAACTGCGAGGGGAGGCCTTCAAGTTCGCCGACGCGGCCACGGAGTTTCCGTTGGTTCGCCTGACGAACCCTGCCTACGAAAGCTACTTGCCGCCGCACCCCTGCCGCATCTTCGGCAAGAAAGGCGACTTCGTTCTGATCGCCAGCCGGCGGGCGGGCAGCCTGCAAGCCTTCCGGCTGGAGCAGAAGAACGGCGAGTGGCGGCAGTTGACGGAAGCCGCCGCGCTCGATCCGCGAAGTCTGAACCTGCTGCCCGACGATCGCGGCCTCTGCTACGCCGACGGCAATGCGGTGATGCTGGGGCGCATCGGCGCCGCCGGACGCGACCGCGAAGTGTACCGCACACCGGATGGCTGGCGGCGGGAACCGGGGCTGGCCATCACCGAAGATGGCCTCTACGCGTTTGTCGCCGAATCGCGCGAAGACCGCGGCCGGCTTCAATTGGTGTCTCTGGTCAAGGGTTCAGCGGCCACGATCCACGAAGGCAAGGAACGCGTGGAGGACGTAACGCCCCGTCCAAAACGGGCGGCGGTGTCCTACCGGCGCAACGGCGACGACGGAATCTACCTGGCGGACTTCGAGGGCAAGCAGGATTACCGGCTGCAGCTCGCCGAAGACGGCCGCGCCACCGAAGGCATCTGGTCCGTGGACGGACGCACGCTCTTCTATCTCCATATTCCCAGCGAACGCGGCAAACTGAACGCGATCCGCGAGTTCAATCCCGACGAGCACAAGGATGCGCTAATCGCTCCTACCACACAATTCGTGGCCTTTAATCGCAATACCGATGGATCCGTGTTCGTGGGAGCGAGCGGCAGCAAGGCCAGCCCGCACGTGCTCCTGGTCTTGCGCGTCACCCGCCGCGAGCTGACCCTTTGTGAGCACCGGGCCACGGAACCGGCCGCCTCCGCCCCCTGTTTCAACCCCTCGAACGAGCGCATCTACTACCAGAGCGACCGGGAGGGCAAACCGGCCGTCTACTCCATGGAAGTGGAGAAGCTCGTGGAGAAGAGCGAGCCGTAGAGGCGGCCCGGCTCGGCGCAGTATCATCGAAGAAATGAAACCCCTGTTGCTTTTCACGCTCTCCGTCGCGGCCCTCGCCGCCGCCGACAAACCGGAAAAGGGCTTCACCGCTCTCTTCAACGGCAAGGATCTGGACGGCTGGACGATCGCCAAGGAGAACGAGGCCACCTTCCAGGTGAAGGACGGCGCGATTGTCGCCAACGGCCCGCGGTGCCATTTGTACTACTCCGGCAAAGTCCAGAACGCCGCCTTCAAGAACTTCGAATTGAAAGTGGATGTGATGACCGAGGCCAATTCGAACGGCGGCATCTACTTCCACACCGCCTACCAGGAGAAGGGCTGGCCGGACAAGGGATTCGAAGTCCAGGTCAACAACTCCTTCGACGCCGACTTCCGCAAGACGGGCAGCCTCTACATGGTCCAGGACAATAAGACGCCCCCGGCCGGCGACAAGAAATGGTTCACTGAGCACATCATCGTCAACGGCGACAACGTGAAAGTGTTTGTCGACGGCAAGCAGATCGTGGACTGGACGCAGCCCGCCGGTTGGACGGGTCCCAAGGGCAATCCCGGACGCGTGTTGGGCAGCGGCACGTTCGCTCTCCAGGGACACGACCCCGGCTCGACGGTCCACTACAAGAACATCCGCGTCAAGCCGCTGAAGTAGAGATCAGCCGATGCACTCGAGCAGGTAGTACTTCTTTCCGTCTTCCTTTGCGATCTGGCCGGCGATCGTCCACTCTCGTCCGTCGGCCAGGTACACGCGGCGGTAAGAGTCGAATTCCAGGCCTTCCTGCCTCTCGACGCGCCAGGCCTCGACCTCGCGGGTGTCGCCCGGCTCCCAATTCTGCTTGAGCACGCGGAATGGATCCACATGAGGATGGTAGCGCGCCCGCGCGGCGGCGCTTGACACCTCGGGCAGGCGGAGCACAATGGGGGCGGGAGTGCTACGGCGCTCCTCGAGGTACACACCATGAAAGCTCTGGAACACGAGATCTCCGCGAAGCAGGACCCGCGGCGCATGTCCGGTGTCCAGTTGGCCCGGCTGGGCGTGCAGATCCTCAACAAGTACGATCTCTCGCTGCAATGCATGTCCTGCGGCGAAGTCTGGTCGCCGCCGGCTGGCCGCGAAGGCGCGCTGGCAACCGGCTACTGGGTTTGCCCGAACAAGTGCAACCTGTAGGGGAAGCCCTGGCCGCACGAGGTGCGGCGCCGGTCTGTCGGGAGTGCTGCTATCCTTGCCTGATGGCCGTCCCCGCGGCCCCCAGGTCCGGTGAAGGCGCTCTACATCGCATTCGACACGTTTCCGCGCGCTAAGGGCTCGTCGAGTCACATTGCGTCCATGGTGGAAGCGCTGGAGCGCGCCTTCGGCGCGGTCGAACTTCTTTGCCTGGGCACGGAAGAGATGCCCGGCTACGAGCGCGTCAACGGCATCGGCATACGGCGCTTCCGCGAGCGCCATCGCGATCTCCTGGCGCGCGCCACTGCCTTCGCCCGCTTCGTGATGGAACGTGTTCGGGACTTGCGCGGCCGCCTTGCCCTCGCGGTCTTTCGCGATCCCTGGGGCGGCTACCCGATGCTGCGCGCCCAGCCCGGCTGCGCGGCCATCTTCGAGGTCAACGCTCTGCCGAGTTGGGAACTCGGTTACTCCCGGCCCGGCCTGGCGGCGAACGTGGCGCTGCGGGCAAAGCTGGGCGACCTGGAGCGGCGCTGCCTGCGTGAGGCGGCGCGCGTGCTCTGCGTCTCCTCCGTCACGCGCGACGCTCTGGCGCGCCTCGGTGTCGACCCCGCCCGTATGGCGGTGATCCCCAATGAGGCCGGCGGCGAGTTCTTCGCCCCTCAGCCGGAGCGCGATCCGATTCCCGCACTGCGCGAAGGCGCGTGGTTGGGCTACATCGGCGGCCTGCAACCATGGCAGGGTGTGGAGGCGCTGATCGATGCGTACGCGTTGATCGCGGAAGATTGTCCGGAGAGCCGTCTCCTGATCCTGCACAGCGGCCAGCCGCGCGCCCTGCGGCCCGTAACGCGAGCCATCGGGCGCCGCCGGTTGCAGAGCCGCGTCCTTCTTCATCCGCCCCTCGCGCGGGCGGACGTGGCGCGCGTGCTGCAGCAGCTTCGATTCACCGTCGCTCCGCTCGCCGATACAGCGCGCAACACGGTGCAAGGGTGTTGCCCTTTGAAGGTGATAGAATCCATGGCCGCCGGTACGCCGGTGATCGCCTCCGATCTTGCCGTGTGCCGCGAGTGGATGCGGGACGGCGAGGAAGGGCTGTTGGCCGCGGCAGGCTCCCACCGGGAATGGGCTTTGGCGATGCGCCGCCTGTTGGGCGACGATGCTCTGCGCATGCGCCTCGGCGCCGGGGCGCGGCTCCGGGCAAAGGCGTGCTTTTCGCAGGCCGTGGTCGGGCGGCAGTTGGAGGAGCAGTTTCTCAGTGTGGCGGCGGGAGGATCGCGATGACGGAAACGAAACAGGCAGGCGGGGCGGCGCGAGTGGAGTTCTCACCAGAGGCTCAGGCGGCGATCGCGGCCCGCGAGATCTCGGGCTCCTGGGAGTTACGAAAGCTGCAGAAGCTGCTCGGTGAGTTGTCGCACTTCGACGAGGTCAACCAGGCGGCGGGCGACCGGGCCAAGACACGGATGATCATTTTCATCGTCGTGGCCGTGGTTGGGCTGTTCGCGGCGTTTTTCGCCGCCGCCGTCCTGGAGTCGGGCCTCGTGTTCTTGTTACCGCTCGCCGCGGCCGCACCGGCGATCTACTTCGGCCGCATCTGGTCGCGCCACAAGAAGGCGGACCTCATCGACGATTTCCGCGTGTGTTTGCGGCCTGGGTTGAAGGACCTCGCGCATGACCTCGATCCCGAAAAGAAGATCCGCGTGCGCATGGATCTGGCGGGGCCGGTGGATCGCAAGAAGTCGATCCAACAGGAACTCCCGCCGTTCCCGTATCTGAAGCTGACCGAAACCGTGTTTGAAGACCCATGGTGCGAAGTCCGCCTGCCCCTGGTGGACGGGAGCACCGCCGTACTCGAATTCACCATCTGGTGGCGGAAGTTGGAGCGGAAGTACCGTGGGAGCCGGGGCAAGACCAAATTCAAGACCAAGTGGAAGAAGGAGTGCCGTGCGGCGGCGACGCTGCTGCCGGCAGCGGTAACCGCGCGTTGGGATGAGAACACGCTGCGGTCGAGGCTGGACCCGCAGCGCGAGCGCGCGAAGCTGGTGGAGAAAGAGGGCGTGACCGGTGCGCGTCTGGAGCGCTTCTGGGTGTTCAAGGGGGCCTCCAGCCCGCCCACGGCGGCGCCCGACGCGCGCGACGTTGTAGGCATGCTGCTTCGGCTGTACGGAGCAATGGCGAAGAGTGGCGAGGTGGCGTCGTGAGTTGCCAGGCCAGAACGGGACTGCTCGTGCCGCGGAGTTGCGGCCAGCCCTCGGTGGCCCACTGCACCGGTTGCGGCATGGCTTTGTGCGGACTGCACCTGGGCGGCGGTCAATGTCCGGACTGCCGCCTGGCGAGCGGCAACCCGGCGGGCGACGACGCGGAGCGCGACGCAGCCACGCGCAATCAATACTACGAGACCTACGGCGGGCCGTCGCAGTTCGGGGACGCCGCCTACTTCAGCGCGGGCGATCGCGCGTCGCTCCGTCCCGGCGTCATGGGCGCGGGTCTCGTCGCCGGCGGCGCGGCGGACTACGATCCGTTCGAGACATGAGAGGCCGGCTGCTGTGGCTGACGGAGCATTATCCTCCGGGCAAGGGCGGCATGGCGGTGAGTTGCGCGCGGCTCGTGCGCGGCCTGCGCAAGCGCGGCCCGGTGCCGGTAGACCTGCTTGCGCTCGCGGGCGCGGGCGGCCCGGAGGTTTCCGAAAGGCCGGCCGATGGGGGCCTCGACATCTGGGTGCGCCGCGAGAAGTCGCCCGAGGTGGCGCCGAACCTGGCCTGGAGCGTTGTTCGCGAGCGCCACGCCGCGGAACCGTACCGGGGCGTGGTGGCCTTTGGGGCGTCCGGCGCGGGCCTTGTTGCCGCGACCTTTGGCGCGTGGCTTAACGCCCCGTGCGTGGTGCTGGTGCGCGGCAACGATCTGGACCGCGATTGGTTTCTGCCGCGCCGGGGAGCCTGGGTGCGCGAGGCGCTGGCGCGCGCGGCGAGCATCGGCGCGGTCTCCACCGAAAAAGCCGAACGGATCGCCCGCTTGTATCCCGGCAAGCCGGTGGTCTGGACGCCGAACGGCGTCGATCCGCGGCGCTGGGAACTGCTGCCCGCCGACGAGCGGCAGCGCGACGAGATCCGGCGGATGCTGGGCGCGGATTCGCGGCGCATCGTGGGCCTGTTCGGCGAACTGAAGTTCAAGAAGCGCATTCCGTTCTGGCTGGAGGCGGTGCGGGACGCCGGTTTGCTCCCCCGCCTCGGCCTCGTGGTGGCAGGACAACTCGACGAAGACACCAGCCGCATTCTCGACGATCCGGCGATTGCGCCGCGCAGCGTACGTTTTCCGTTCCTCCCCCAATCCGAATTGCCCGCGCTCTACGCGGCCTGCGATTTCATTGCCCTCCCTTCCGCCTTCGAAGGCATGCCCAACGTGCTGCTGGAAGCCGCGGCCTGCGGGGCCGTGCCGCTGGTTTCCGACGCCGGCGCGATGCGCGACGTGGTGGAGGACGGCGTCACTGGTTTCGTCTTCCGCGCCGAGGACCGGGACGCCGCGGGCGAGGCCACCCGCCGCGCACTCGAAAGCGGCAATGAGGATCTGGCGGCGATGTCGGCGGCCGTGCGGGCAATGATCCGCGAGAGGTTTTCGCCCGAGCGCGAAATCGACGTATTGACGGACCTGTTGCGGCAGGCAGGCGTGTGACGGATCGGACCGTTCTTTACTGCGCGCCCGGCTCCGGGCTTGGCCATCTGAACCGGGCGCTGGCTGTGTGTCTCGAATTGCGCGAACTCGGAGTGAGCGCGCGCATCGTCACCAATTCGCCCTTCGCCGAAGGAGTCGCCCGGCTCGCGCGGTTCCCGATCGCCGGCATCGCAGGGGAGCACTGGCGCGAGGACGTGCGGTCCTATGCCGAGGCGTTGCGGCCCGCTTTGGTCATCGCCGACACGTTCCCTCGCGGAATGCGCGGGGAGTGGGAGAATGGCTTTCCGGCGCCGGCGGTTTACCTGGCCCGGCGTTTGAACACCGCGGCTACGGCGGCGTTGTTTGCCCGCTCGACGTGGGCCGAGGGTCTCGCTCTGATCGTTGAGGCAGAGCCTCTCGGCAGCGAC
Organism: Bryobacteraceae bacterium; assembly: GCA_031969915.1. GTDB lineage: Bacteria > Acidobacteriota > Terriglobia > Bryobacterales > Bryobacteraceae > DALYJJ01. The sequence goes on from DALYJJ010000119.1 coordinate 8,571, forward strand.
CACGCCGCGATGCTTCGAGCAAGCGATCCGCCGGTGGAGAGCCTGCCGGGTCCCATCCGCCTGCGGCCCGGACTGATCGCAACGCCCATTCCCGCCCCGCTGGAGCGCCTCCTCGACGGCCAGCGATCGTGCCTGGTGGTGCATGGCGGGCCGGTGGAAGAGGTGTATCGGCTGATCGAAACGGCGCAGGGACGCGGCCCGGTGGCGGTGGTCACGCCGTGGAGTGTGCGTGCCGGCGAGGCGCCCGTGTTCGAGTACTATCCGGCGGGCAACATCGTCCATCGCGCCGGCCATGTGGTCACCGCCGCCGGCTACAACGCGATGGCGGACATGATGCACCTGCGGGAGCGCCACACGGCTGTTCCGTTTCCGCGCCGCTTCGATGATCAGGCAGCGCGGCTGGCGGCCTGGCGGGAAACGCCGGTGGACGGCACGCGCGAAGCGGCGCAGGCCATTGCGGCGTTGATGGTCTGAATATAATAGCGGTTCCCCGCCGCAACGCGGGGCGTTCGCTCAGGAGGAGGCGGTATGGCGGAACTCACCTATTCGCGGCGGCGGTTTTTCTTCTTCGGCTCGCTGCTGGCGGGCGCAGTGCCGGCAGGCGGCTATGGAAGCGTCACGTCTTTGCGGGCGCTCGGCTACAAGCCTTACTACAACAAGCTGAACGTGGCGGCCATCGGCTGCGGCGGCCAGGGCGCGGTGATCCTGAACGATGCCGCCCGCACGGAGAACATCGTGGCTCTCTGTGACGTCGATCTGGCACGCGGGGGGCAGACTCTCAAGCGGTACGACAAGGTCCCGGTCTATCGCGATTTCCGCACGCTGCTGGATAAAGAGGCGAAGAACATCGACGCCTGCACCATCGCCATTCCGGACTTCATGCACGCCACCGTCGCGCTGGCCTGCATGCAGCGCGGCAAGCACGTCTACGTCGAAAAGCCACTCACCCGCACGCCGTGGGAAGCCCGGCTCCTGATGGACGCGGCGGCCAAGTACAAGGTCGCGACGCAAATGGGCAACCAGGGTTACTCGCACGAATGCCATCGCGTAGCGGCTGAGATCATTTGGTCGGGCGAGATCGGCGACGTCACCGAAGCGCACATCACCACCACCCCGGGAACGCATCCCACGGGCTTGCAGTCCGTGCCGCCCGAGGAGTCCGTCCCCGAAACTCTGAACTGGGATGCGTGGCTGGGCGCTGCGCCCATGCGGCCGTTCAGCTCCTGGTACGTGCCCTACAATTGGCGCGGCTTCTACGATTTCGGCACCGGCCAGATCGGCAATTGGGCCACGCACACCGCTGGGCCCGTGCATCACGCGCTGCAGTTAGGCGCGCCTTCGGCCGTAGAGTGCGTGAGCGTCGATGGCAAGAGCGATCTCACGTTTCCGAACCGCGCCACGGTGCGGTTGGATTTCCCGGCGCGGGGCGGGATGGCGGCGGTGAAAGTGTTCTATCACGACTCGGCCCGGTCCACCGACCCAGACGTGTACCGCGTACCCGGGATGGAACAGGAGAGCATCCTGCCGCCGATGGACAACCTCGCCGAGAAGGGCCGCCCGACGGGACGCGGCGGACGGGCCTTCCCCGGAGCCGGAGGGCCGCCGCCGGGCGCCGGCGGGGGAAGGACTCGCCCCGCCGAAGGCGCGCCGCGCACGGGCGCAGGCGGGCCGGGTGTCCGCGTCTTCGGAGAGCGCGGCACTCCCGTTGAACCCGGCGTGCTCACCGGCAACGGGGCGGTCTTCATCGGCACCAAGGGAGTTTTGGCCACGTGCAACCGGGGCGAAGGAGTCTGGCTGCTGCCCGCTGCGCGTTGGAAGGAATACGTGCTGCCTCCGCAGTTGCTCACACGGTCCCCAGGGCACATGCAGGACTGGATCCGCGCCTGCAAAGGCGGTGATCCTGCCTGTTCGGATTTCAAGATCGCGGCGCCGTTCGCCGAGTGGCTTGCTCTCGCCGCCATCGCCATGCGCGCCGGCGGCAAGCTCGATTGGGACAGCCAGAACCTGCGGTTTCCCAACCGGCCCGAAGCGAACCAGTATCTGCGGCCCGCGTTTCGCAAAGGGTGGGAGCTGAGGCTCTAGCCGCGAACCTACAGGCCGGCCAGGCGCGAACTCGCGTCGCCGAACCGCTCGAGCGTCAGGCCCATCCGGTCCATGATCGACAAATACAAGCTGCACGCGCGGCGGTTATCGTCGCCCTGGTCCAGATAGTCCAGGATGCGCCCGGTCGGGAACGCGCCCCCGGAGAGTACCATCGGCATCTGCTCGGCGCCGTGCGCATCGCCGTCGAACAGGTTCGAGCAGCAGAGCAGAATCGAGTTGTCCCACAGCGAAGTGCCGCCCTCGTCGATCGCCTTCATCCGCTTTAGCAGGTAGGCGAACTGCTCAACGTGAAACTGGTTCGTACGCAGGTACATCGCCTCTGCTTCCGGCGCCTTGCCGTTGTGCGTCAGGTCCAGATGAAGACTGCCGTGAACGCCCCGCAGGAAGCCGAAGTTCATCTGCGACAGGTCGTTGTTCAACATGAGCGTCGCCAGGCGCGTCTTGTCCATCTGGAAGGCCAGGACGATCAGGTCGAGCATCAGCTTCATGTGATCGGGGACATCCTGCGGCAGGCGGTCCTCCGGGCGCGCCATGTTGGGCTTGTCCAGGGAAGGACGCCAGCCTTCCAGGCGGCGGTCCTGCGCGGCCCGCTCCAGCCGGCGTTCGATCCCGCGAATCGATTCCAGGTATTCGTCGAGCTTGCGGCGGTCCGTCGCGTTGAGCTTCGTTTGAAGCGATTTCGAGTCCTCGCGAACGGAGTCGAGAATGCTGCGGTCCAGTTGCCGCCCCGCTCCGTCGCCGGTGAGCAGATCGAACACGCGCGCCGGATAGATCTCCTTGGTTGCGGGCTTGGTCGGCGTGGCCCAGGAGATGCATGAGCCGTAGATCATCGACAGGCCGTCTTCCAGGCGAAGCTCGTTGGGTTCGATGCCGAGCACCAGATTGGAGACGGGTGTCTCGTTCGCGAGGTGGCGCGCCAGAAGCTGGTCGAATGTCGTGCCGACGCGGATATCGGCGGGGTCAAGACTCACCGTCGCGCCGGACAGCAGGTTCGGCATGCGTCCCAGGTGGGGACTGGTGGAGAGCATGGCCTGTTTATTGAACAGGCCGCGGAGGAAGATGATGTCGCTGGTGTGGGACTGCAGGGGCGCCAGGGCGGGACCGACTTCCATCTGCGCTCCAGAGCCCTTGGCCCACCAGTGCGCGGGCTCCACGCCGTTTGAGAAGTACACCGTGGCGAAGCGCAGCGGCGGCTTGGACGCCGCGGCCTTGGCGGACTGCGATTCGAACCAGGGAAGGGCGAGCGAGACGCCCGCGGCTCGGAGGAAATGGCGGCGCGTGGGTTTCACGGTAGGTCCTCACTGCGGTAGCGGAACTGGCGGCTGGTGACAATCGCGGTCGCCAGGTCGGAAAACGTTGCTTCATTGGGCTCGGACATCCGCTCCACCAGCGGCAGGTCCGACGCCAGCATCGTCCGGCCCAGAGCGTAGCCGATCAGCTTGGCGGCGAAGTTGCGCCTCACCTGCGGCTCTTTCGAATGAAGTGTGTTCAGGAGCCCCGGGATCCCTTCGTCGTCCTGAATCGGTTTGCCGTCGGGGTATTGGTGGCGCAGCCGGCCGACGGCATCGTACTTCTCAAACGGGAAGCCGAGGGGGTCGATGCGCGAATGGCATCCGGCGCACGCGGCGTTGCGCTGGTGCGCGGCCAGGCGCTCCTTGATGGTCAGGCCGCCGAAGGCCTTGTCGTCGCCCGGCAGCGAGCCGGCGTCGGCCGGTGGCGGCGGCGTGGGCGTACCGAGCACCCTCCGCAGAAGCCAGTCTCCGCGCTTCACGGGACTGGTGCGCAGCGGCGCCGACGTTGCCGTGAGGACCGCGCCCAGACGCAGCATGCCGCCGCGTCCGAAGGCGCCGGCCGAAGGAAGCATCTCCAGCGCCAGCTTGGATGCGAACTCCTTCTTCACGCCGTAGTGCTGGGCCAGCGGGGCATTGAGGAAGGTGTAATCGGCGAACAGCATCTCGCGCAGCGGACGATTGCGGCGCACGATGTGGTCGAAAAAGGAAACGGCCTCTTCGTGCATCGCCGCTCGTACTTCGGGAGTGAACTCGGGAAAACGCTTGGGGTCGACGCCGCGATACTCGTCGAAGCGGTAGAAGCCGAGCCACTGGCCGAAAAACTCGGCTGCCACGCGACGCGCCTTTTCGTCCGCGAGCATTCGCTTCACCTGACGGGCGAGGTTCTCAGGCTGTGCGAACTCGCCCGCCGCAGCGGCGCGACGGAGTTCGGCGTCCGGGATCGAGGACCACAGAAAGAAACTCAGGCGGCTCGCCAACTCGTGGCCGCTGAGCGCGCGTGCGGCCGGAGCGGCGGTGCCGTGCGCGGCGCCCGGCTCGAATCGATAAAGAAACGCCGGCGAAACCAGGATCCGTGCCACTAGCGCGCGGACGGCTTGCGGGTGGTCGTTCGAAACGGCCAGCGTCCGGGCGTAGAAATCGCGGAGCCGCGCCTGCTCGGCGGCGGTGAGCGGCCGGCGCCAGGCTGCCTCGGCCAACGCCAGGGCGCCGGCGACGTGGCCCGGACGCGCCGCTTTCTGCGCGGCCTGCACGCGCTGCCACTCCTCCTGCAACGGCGCGACGTAGGCGCGCATGTTGGCGGGAAGCGTGGCTGTGTCGATGGTGGCGATGGTCTTGCCGGCGAGCGCGTAGCCATGCTTTTCGGCCACGAAGCGGAGGATGGCGTCGTGGTAGTCGAAGGAAGCAAGAAGGTCGGACCAGGCAGCGTCGAGTTCGGCGCGCGTCGCATCGTCCAGGATCTTCTCCGATAAAAAGCGGTCAGTGCGGTAGTACTTCACCTGGATGTGATAGCGGTCCCGCTCCGGCTGGTTGTACGTGTTGTCAAACGGCGCCGGGATCGGGTCCTTGTCCGATGGCGCCGCTTCGCCGTGCGAGACCTGCGGGAACCGGCTGGCGAAGGCGAGCACGGCCTGGTTCCATCGCTGGTAACCGGCGTTCGCGGGATTGGCGATCAGCGCCCAGACCGGCGCGCCGCGCGTGGCCTCCGGGCGGTCCGAGAGCGTCGTGCGCAGGACCGCGTCTCCGGAGTACTGAGGATCCAGTGCCGCGGTGATATCGAGTTCGGCGGCGATCGCGCCGCCGGGCAACGCGATCTCGAACGAAGTCACGCCCACGCCGGTGGTGAAGCCTCGCGGGGCAGCGCCGAGCCGGCTCACCGTTTCCGTATCGAGCAGCCGCAGCAAAGGTTGCGGCGGTCCCAGCAGCCGGTCGGCGTTGCGCGTGCGCACCTGGGCGTCACGCCAAAGGAGCATCGGCTTGTCCTTGGCTTCAGCGTTTACCGAAAGCACGTTCAGGTAGACCTGCGCCCGGTTGCCGGAGCGGGCCCGGATGTTGACCCGGAAGCGGTGCGAAGCGGACGCCGCGATGGCATCACGGTGGATCACGAGCGCACGCTCGTCGCCCGCGCCGCCGGCCGCAGCGTCGCCAGCCGCGAAGAGCCAGCGCGGCCAGTCGAAGATGAACTTCTCGATCTCGACGCAGGCGGCACGAACCGCGGCTTCCCCCGCCTCCGGAGCGGGTAGCTCCCAGAAACGGCGGACGACCTCGGAGCCCGGATGGGCCGTTCCTTTCTCATTCATCGCGGTCCAGATGTGACGAACAAAGCGAGGACTGACGTGCTCACGCGCCGCCAACTCTTCGAGCGCGCCGCGCCGGTGACGATGCGCCCACGCGGCGTAGAAGGCCTTCCGGTAGATGTCCAGGCCGAAGGGCTTGCCGCCCTCTCCGGAGATGGCTCGGAACCCGTGCTGCTCGTAGATGCGCTGAATGCGGCGGATCGCCGAGAGTTCGAAGGCGCTGCGGCCGGGGTCTTCATAGAAGGAGAGCGGGCCCGCCCCGACGATCGCGTGACCGGCAACGCGGCGCGCACCTTCGAGGAAGCGCTCGAGGTTCGCCTCCTGCATGAACTGCACGTCGCCGAAGTTCGTGAACCCTTCGCCGCCGGCCGCGTCGGAGGCGAGATCCCCCTCGAACTTCAGGTCCAGTCCGGTCAGATCGCGGATGGCGTAAGCGTATTCTGCGCTCGTCAACCTCCGGGGCGAGACGCGGCCCGGGTCGCCCTGGTGCTTCTGAATGTAGGCGGAGAGAGACGTACGAATCCAATCCACCGCATGCTGGCGTTCGGCGGCGGTGGGCTGAGGCATGCGCGCCGGAGGCATCTGACCCGCTTCCAGCGCGGCAGCGACCTTCTGCCAGTGTTGGAAATCCGCGCCCACCGCACCCCTGGTGGCCACTTCCTGCAGGTTGAGCCCGCCCATGCGAGCCTTGCCGTGGCAGGTGTAGCAGTATTGCTTGAACGTGGCCGAAGGGTCGCTGGGCGCAGCGAACACGGTGGTGCTCAACAGCGCAAAACACGCGGCGCTCGTGAGACGGGAAAACGCTGCTGCCATAGGAAAGCCCAGATCCAATTGCTCAAAGTGTATCAATCGTTCGGCTGCGATGGAAGGGCTTACATGGCATTCCCGCCGGTTCGAGCCCCAATCTCACTCTCGCGCCGGATATAATACTTGTCCGCAAGGAGGGGTGCGATGAGATACTCTGCCGTCCTGGGTGCGGCCCTGTTGCTCACATGTGGCTTTGCCCACGCCCAACGTCACAAGCTGACCATCAACGCAGAGACGCCCGAAGGGCAACTGCTGCAGCAGATCGGCACGGAAGAAGACGCCGCGAAGAAGCTCGCGCTGCTCGAGGACTTCGCCGCCAAGTTCCCCAAACACGAAGCGGCGGCGTGGGTCTACGCGCAGATGCAGCCCGCCTACGTCAAGGCCGGCAACCTTGACAAAGCGGTGGAGAGCGGGGAGAAGTTGCTCGCCATCGACCCGGACGATCTGGAAATCGCCATGGGCACGCTCAAAGCCGCCGAAGCCAAGAAGGACGCCGATCTGGTCAAGAAGTATTCCGACCTCACCGCCGCCGCCGCAAAGAAGACCCTGGCGCTCCCCAAGCCCGCCGACGAGGACGACGTCGAAGAGTGGAAGCAGAAGCTGGACTTCGCCAAGCAGGTGGACACTTACTCCGAGTACGCGCTCTACGCCTCGGCGCTCACCAGCGCCAATCCTGCCAAGACCGTCGAACTCGTGGAAACGCTGCAGCAGCGCAATCCGAACAGCCAGTACATGGGCCAGGCGTTGCCTCCCTACTTCCGCGCGCTGGCGCAGTCCGGCAATAGCGACAAAGCCGCCGAGGTGGCCGAGAAGGCAATGGCCGCCGGTGCGGCCGATGAAGACATGCTCCTCGCCATCGCCGATTCCAATCTGCGCAAGAACCAGAACCATGACAAGGTCATCGCCACCTCGCAGAAGGCCGTCGAGCTGCTGAACGCGAAGCCCAAGCCGGAAGGCGTCGCCGACGCTGATTGGACCAAGCAGAAGAACTTCAAGCTCGGTCTGGCGCAGTGGATGACGGGGATGAGTTACTCCGCCCAGAGTAAGTTCGTTCCCGCCGACACCGCCTTTCGCGCCGCCTTACCGATGCTCGACAACGATCAATTGAAAGCCGCGGCTCTTTTCAACCTGGGCCTCGCCAACTTCCGCATGGGCGAGGCGGCCAAGGGAGAAGCCCAATCCCAGCGCATCCTTGACGCCCTCCGCTTCAATCAGCAGTGCGCGGCCATCAAGAGCCCGTTCCAGGCCCAGGCCGCAAAGAACGTGGCCGCGATCAAATCGCAATACCGGCTGAAATAACGGTGAACATCCTCGTACCGAATCTCGGCTCCACGTCCCTGAAGTACCAGATCCTGGAGATGCCCGCTGAGCGCGAGCTCGCGCGCGGGCGATTCGAGCGGGTGAGCGACTACAAAGAAGCCATTGCCCAAATCGCCGTCGGCGACACGCCGATTCACGCCGTGGCATTCAAAGCCGTTCACGGCGGGCCGGCGTATCGCGGCACGTTCGCGGTTGACGCCGGCGTGCTCGCGGCCCTTGCGGAGTTCCTGCCCGCCGCCCCCGCCCACAACGCCATTTACCTGACCGCGCTCCGTGCCTTCGCCGAAGCGCTGCCCGGTATCCCCCTGATCGCCGCCTTCGAAACCGAATTCCACGCCACCATGCCGGAAGCCGCCGCCCACTATGGCATCCCCGAGGAGTGGCGCGCGGCCGGCATTCGCCGCTACGGGTTTCACGGAGCGTCCCATCAGTACGTTTCCGAGCGTGCGCCCGAGCTGCTCGGCCGGGGCAGGGAAGAGATTCGTCTGGTCAGTTGCCACCTCGGCGGCAGCTCGTCCCTGTGCGCCATCGATCGCGGCCGTTCCATCGACACCACCATGGGCTTCTCGCCGCAGTCGGGCCTGGAGAACGCCACCCGCCACGGCGACCTCGACGTCTTCGCCGTGCTCTACATGATGGAGCGGCGCGGCTGGACCATCGATGAGGTGCGCCGCCAGCTTTCGAAGACCGGCGGCTTGGCGGGCCTGTCGGGCATCGCCGGCGGCGACGTTCGAGACCTCGAGGCCGCCGCTGCCGCCGGCAACGAAAACGCCAGCCTCGCTCTCGATGTCTTCGCCCTCCAGGTCCGCAAGACCATCGCCGCCTACGCCGCCGCCCTGTCAGGCCTCGACGCCATCGCCTTCACCGGCGGGATCGGCGAAAACTCCGCCCCCCTTCGCCCCGGCCGCAACGACGCGGACGATCGCACGGACCGAATCGTCACCAAGCCTGGCTCGCCAGTCCAGGTCATCGTGCTGGCCACCAACGAGGAGCGGATTGTCGCCCGTCGCGCCTGGCGCGTGCTGGCGGGTTAGGGCCGCGAAGGGTCGAACGAGCAACGCCCTTTGCTCGTATCCCTTTCGTGGACCATCCCCAACACAGCGAACCCTTCCTGCTCCGTCTGGGCGGTGTTTCGGCAGCCGTCATCGCGCTCGGCTATGTGGCCATCATGGCGCTGTATGTGCCCATGGGCGCCCCGCCGCTGGGCGCCGAGGCGAAGCTGCGGTACATCGGCGCGAACGCGACCGCGTGGTGGTGGATCCTCGGCTTGTCGGTCCTGACGGACTTCCTCTTCATCCCCGTGTCTGCCGCTCTCTATGACGTGCTGGCGCGCTACAACCGGGCGGCCATGCTGATGTCCACAGCCTGCATCGCCCTGTTCGTGCTGCTCGACCTCGCTCTCACCTGGACCAACTACGCAGTCCTGATCGCCCTCAGCACGCCGTCCGCCTCCGCCGCCGCCATGCCGGCCGCCGCGTACGCAACGCTCGTCGTCGAGTCCGGCCTGCTGTTCGTCTACAACACGCTCACTCTTGCGATCGGTTTGCTGATTTCCGGGTGGGTGATGCGCCGGGCCCGCTTCGGCAGGATCACCGCCTGGGTTGGCATCGCCACCGGTTGTCTGGGAATCGTGTCCGTCGCGGGGCCGGTCTTCACGAGTTCCCTGAGCCCGGCGATCATCGTCACTTCCGTGCTCACCACGGTGTGGCTTCTGCTCACCGGCGTTCGACTCTGCCAACTCAGCCGCGCCTGATCGCCGCATGGTGGGGACGAAGGGACTTGAACCCTTACGGGGTCGCCCCCGCTGGAACCTAAATCCAGTGCGTCTGCCAATTCCGCCACGTCCCCGGCGGTTGCTCGTGCTTCCCTTAGTCTACGCTATGTCCGTTTGGCGACCACCAGGGTGACGTCGTCGGCGGGAGGGGCGCCCGCGCTCCAGGCGTTAACATCGGCATTCACCGCGTCGATCAGTTCCTGGGCGCCCAATGCGTGATTCTGGTGAAGCAGGGCCGCCAGGCGATCCTCGCCGAACTCTTCATCGCTGCCCGGCGGCACGGCTTCGGTGACGCCGTCGCTGAACAGCACCAGCGTGTCGCCCCGGTTCATGGTCACGCGGAACTCCTCATACCGCGCGCGCGCCATCACGCCGAGGATCAGCCCTCCGCCCTTCAACCACTCCGTAGTCCCGTCGGCTCGCAGGAGCGCGGGCGGGTTGTGGCCGGCGTTGCAGTAGATCATCTCGCCGGTGGCCGGTTCGACGACCCCAAAGAACAAGGTGATGAACCGGTTGCCGGGGCAACTGGAGGCGATCAACTGGTTCAGCCGGGTGACCAGCGAACCGGCGCCGGGCAGCGTGTCCACCAGGACCTCGACCTTGGCCTGCAGGTTCGACATG
>DALYJJ010000120.1:0-18602 GCA_031969915.1 Bryobacteraceae bacterium
GGGCGCAGGCCTTCGACGTCAAAGGCGGGGCGGGAGGGAAGGGCGCCTTTGACTCCGGTGCGGTCGGGATACTTGCCGGTGAGGATGGCGGCACGGGACGCGGAGCAAATGGGGGCGTTGGAGCACCACTGGGTGAAGCGGACGCCGGAAGCTGCCAGGCGGTCGATGTGGGGCGTCCGGGCGTGGGGATCGCCGTAGCAGCCGAGGTCGCCGATACCCTGGTCGTCGGTCACGATGAGGATGATGTTGGGGCGGCCGGCGGCAGAGGCTGGGCGCTGAGCCGAGAGGGCGGCAGCGGTGGGGAGGAGAGGGAGAAAGTCCCGGCGAAGGAGGGCGGGCATGGCCTGAACAGTATATCGGGGGCGGACCGGGAGCCGGGGCTTGCCGAAGTTGTTCACACAAGAAAAACACGAAACTGCTTGGACGAGGCGACCTTCTGGGCTACTCTTCCTCTATGGCAGTTTACGATTACGCTGGGTATCGGTTTCACAGTAAGGGCGCCTTGTCGCCCGTCGGAACCAAGACATTGATCATCTCCAGTCATGGAGTCCAGACTGGGGGCACGTTTAGCAAGGCCTATACCACGGTGATTCAGTTTGCGGCGCCGAAGGGATCGTTGCTGGTGGCGGGCTTGGGAGATGCGATCAAAGGCAACATCACGGCCACCGAGGTCGCCCTGAAAAGTGGCGCGCCCGCGGACGACTACAAGCTCAGCTACTATGAGCACGACCCCAGCGACCACGAGATCGGGGCTCTATTGACCGACAAGTCGGACGTCCTGACCTTCAGCCAGTCTTATACCAACGAAGTTATGGTGAAGTTGTCGAGTGTATTGGTCTGTCTGAAGCAGTGGGGTCTCATGTATCCCGGTATCCTGTGCCTCTTCTGCCGGGGTCAGCAGCGCCACCTGCGGCCGGTTGAGGGCGGGAAGCCCTACGCGCCAAGCTACCACGGAGGCCAGCACGCCGCGGCATCGGTAAGCAATCAGCATCAGATTAATGCCACTGCGCTCATGCTTGAGATGAAGGCCAAAGGCCTGAGCAAGTAGCACTCGAGGCCGGCCCGGGAACGTCTCGTCCGTCCCCGGTTTTTCGCTACAATTTGCGCGATGTCCGAGACTTCTTCGTCGTTCTCTCTGCCCGTCCGGCTGGGGCGGTATGAGATACAGACTCTCATCGGCAAAGGGGGCGGAGGCCGGGTTTACCGGGCCTTGGATACGGATCTGAAGCGAGCGGTGGCGTTGAAGGTTCTCGACGGGGACGCGAATGCGCCCGGCAGCCGGCGGCGGTTGTTGCGGGAGGCGGAGCTGGCTTCCTCCCTCAACCATCCGAACATCGTCACGGTGTACGAAGTCGGTGTGGACGGCCCTGCGGCGTTCATCGCGATGGAGTACATCGAGGGCGGCACGCTGCGACAGAGTCTGCAGCCGGGCGGGCTCCCGCTGGAGCGCCTGCTGCCCTGGGCGATGCAGATCGCCGACGCGTTGGCGGCAGCGCATGAGGCGGGGATCGTGCATCGCGATCTGAAGCCGGGCAACGTGATGATCACGTCGCGCGGATCGGCGAAAGTGGTGGACTTCGGACTGGCCAAAGGCGAGGCGCACGGCGACGGCAGCGAGGAGACGAGCGAAGAGACGATGACCCTCGAAGGCTACGTTTCCGGCACCTCCGGGTACATGGCGCCGGAGCAGGCGGAGGGGAAGCCGATCGACGCGCGGGCGGACATCTTCGCGTTCGGCTGCGTGCTCTATGAGATGTCTACTGGTGTGTCGGCGTTCGGGGCGCCCTCGCCCGCGGCGGCCATGGCGAACGTGCTGCGCAGCGAACCGGCTCCCGTGCGGTCGCTCGCGCCCCACCAGCCGGCCTCGCTCGAACGGCTGATCGGCCTGTGCCTGCGGAAGAACCCGGCGGCGCGATGGCGGAGCGCGGCGGATCTCTTGCTGCTGCTGGGAACGATCGAAAAGGAAGGTCCGGCGCCGGGGCCCACGGCCCCCGGGAAAAGCAAGAGCGCCTGGCCCGCCGTGGCCCTGCTGCTGGCGATCCTGAGCGTGGCGCTGGGGGCGGCGTATTGGAAGAGCCGGAGCGCGGATTCCGCGCCGCGCTTCCGAACCATCGCGGTGACTTCGGACGCGGGTTTGACCACCGCGCCGTCGCTTTCCGGCGATGGCCGTCTTCTGGCCTACGCGTCGGACCGGGCGAGCGGCAACCTCGACATCTGGGTGCAGCAGATCGGCGGCCAGGCGCCCATCCGCGTGACCGCCGATCCGGCGGACGAGATGGACCCCGATCTCTCGCCGGACGGCACACGCATCGTCTACCGTTCTGAGAAGGACGGCGGCGCAATCTGGGTGGCGCCGGCCCTGGGTGGCGAGCCGATGCTGCTTGTGCAGGGCGGCCGGAACCCGCGCTTTTCGCCGGACGGGCAATCGATTGCCTACTGGACGGGCCGGGAAGGCGGGCGATTGGCGGCCGGTACGGCAAAGGCGTGGGTGATACCGGCGGGGGGCGGCCAGCCGAAGGCTCTGGGCGCGGACCTGGCGGCGGCGTGCTACCCGGTGTGGTCACCGGCGGGCGACGTGGTGGTGTTGCTCGGGCGCAAGAGCGCGGACGTGGCGGTGGAGCCGATGCCGGAGTGGTATGCGGCAACGAGTGAGGGCGCATCCGTGCCGCTCAAGACGGGTGAATCGATCTTCCGCACGTTGCCGGAGCGGCTGAACGTGCCCCTCACCCAGTATCACATCGTGCCCCTGGAGTGGACGGCGGAAGACGGCGGCACCCTGCTGTTCAGCGCGAGCACGGGCGACGCGGTGAACCTGTGGGCGCTGCCGGTGGACCCTGCGAGCAAGCGAGTGAAAGGGCCGCCGCGCCGGATCACAAACGGGGCGGGAGCCGAGACCCGTGCGACCGCGGCGGGGACGCGGCTGGCGTTCGCCGACACGTCGCTGCAATTCGACTTGTGGGCGATCGCGACGGACCAGGCGGAGGACGCGCTGCGGCGGTTGACCGACGATCTCTCCTGGGAGTTGTTCCCGACGCTGGCCTGGGACGGCGGCAAGGTCGCTTATGTCGCCACCCGCGGCGGCGCCGACGCGCTGTGCGTGCGGGAACTCGCGACGGGGCGGGAGACGACGTTGCTCAGCGCACCGCGCCTGCTGAGCCCGATTCTCTCGGGCGACGGCACGTCGATCGCATTCCTGGACGCCCGGAACCAGATCACGCGGATCGCGGCGCGAGGGGGTGCTTCGGCGACCGTGTGCGCGAACTGCGGTTCGCCGGTGGATGCGAACTTCGACGGAGGGCGAGTGGTGGTGGAGCCCTTCGATTCGCCGGAGGACGTACGGGCGATTGACGTCGCCACCGGCAAAGCGGAAAGCCTCGTGCCGGCGCGCAAGCCGCTCTACAGCGGACACGTATCCCGCGACGGCGCCTGGATCGTGTTCAACGAGGTGATCTCCGCCGAGGCAACGCAGATCTCCGTCGCGCCGCTCGAAGGCGGCAAGGCGGCGCCGCCGGAACGATGGATCGCGGTGACGGATGGAACGGGCGTTCATCAGGGACCGCAGTGGTCGCCCGACGGCGCGTCGATTTACTACCTTTCCGAGCGCGACGGGTTCCGCTGCGTGTGGATGCAGAAACTGAATCCTCGAACCAAGGCGCCCAACGGCCCGCCCCGTGCGCTGCGGCACTTCCACGAAGTGCGGCGGTCGCTACGGCATCTGCGAAGCTTCGACGACCGGACCAGGCTCGCGGTGGGCAAGGGCGTGGTGGTGGTGTCGCTGGGCGAACTACGCGGGAATATCTGGCTGCGTGAGTCCGTGCGCTGATGCGGCTGAGCGTGGTGGTGGTGAGCCGCAACGAAGGCGAGTGGCTGCGGCGCACGGTGGAGGGCTTGGAGCCGACGCTGCCCGCGGACGCCGAGACGATCGTGGTGGACGACGGCTCGACGGACGGTTCAGCGGCGTTCCTGACGGGGACGAAGGCGCGGGTGATCCGGACGCGAGGCGTGGGGGTGGCGCGGGCGCGGAACGCGGGGGCGCGGCGCGCGGCGGGCTCGGCCTTGATATTCCTCGACGGACATATGGTGGTGCGTGCGGGCTGGTGGGAGCCGCTCCTCGAAGCACTGGAGCGGCCTCGTGCTGGGGCAGCGGCGCCGGCGATGGCGGACACGAACCGGCCGCGCACGTTCGGTTACGGCTTCACGATTCCCACACCCGGCCTCCAGCCCCGATGGCTGCCGTCGGCAGCCTCGCGGCCGTTTCACGCGCCGGTGCTGCCGGGGGCGTGCCTGGCAATGCCCCGGCCGGTCTTCGAGGCGGTGGGCGGCTTCGACGAAGGGCTCCGCGGACGCGGCGGCGTGGATATTGAGACAAGCCTGCGGCTGTGGCTGCTGGGGTATGAGAACTGGGTTGTTCCGGAGGCGCGCGTGTGGCACGCCTTCCGCAGGGAGGCGCCCTATCCGATGCCTCCTTCCGACGCCATCCACAACCGGCTGCGGCTGGCCTGCGTGCATCTGCAAGGCAAGCGCGTGGCGCGAGTGATGGAGGCGCAGGCGGGGGAGGCGGGGATCGTGGAAGCAGTGCGGAAGCTGTGCCGTTCGAATGTTGATCTGCGCCGTCGAGATCAATTTTCGCGGCGCGTACGCAACGACGATTGGTTTTTCCGGCGCTTTGGCATAGTATGGTGATCCAACACCGACTCCGGGAGGATCGATCCGATGGCAACGAAGAAAGCCGCGGCTAAGAAAGCCGCGCCCAAGAAGGCGGCGGCAAAGAGCACCGCCAAGAAGGCCCCGGCGGGGGGCGTGTTTAGCGAGAGCGACTTGAAGAAGATCCACGCGGCCCTCAAGAAGGCCGTGGGTCCGGCGCTCGCCGACCGCGCGATCGTGAAGCTGCAAGGGGGCAAAGCAGCGACGCCGCCGCCGGTGAACCAGGGCGGCGGCACCAGCAAGTAACCGCCGGTATGGGGAAATCGAACCCCGGGCGGTTCACCACGCACCGCGTTCGCGCGGACGAATTTCAAGCGCGCACCTGTTATCCGAGCCGCGAGGCGTACCCGAAGGACCTCGGGAACCGCTTCGCGCAGGAACTGCCGGCGTGGAAAGAAGAGGGGCCGCTCAACTCGGGCGGCCGCCTCACGGATCTGCTGGTGGATCCGGCGAACGCGAATCACGTGATCGTGGCGGCGGCGGCGGGCGGCGTGTACGAGTCGCGGAACGCGGGCCGCAAGTGGACCTACCTTTGGGATGGCCAAATGGCCACGCTGAACATCGGCTCGCTGGCCTTCGACCCATCGAAACCGGGGCGGCTGTACGCCGGGACCGGGGAGGCGAATCTCTCGGGCGACAACTATCCGGGCGTGGGCCTATTCCGGCTCGACCCCGGCCAAAGCCGCTGGGATCTGGTACACGACACGCTGCTTCGCTTCCTGCCGGTGGATGAATCCAACCTCACGTTCCCTTTCTCGGGACTGCCGCGGCGGATCGGGACGATCGCCGTGGATCCGTTCGATTCGAATCACCTCTTCGTGGGCGGCGTGACGCACAGCGGCGAGGAGAACTCGGGGCTGTTTGAGAGTTTCGACGGCGGGGCGACGTTCGACAGCGCGGAGGACGCGAACGGGCGCGGCGGGAAACTGGTTTCGCGGCGCCACAGGAACGGCATGCATCCGTTCATCTCCGAGATGGGTTACTTCTGCCACTCGGTCGTGTTCCACCCGGCGCGGAAGGGCGTGGTGCTGGCGGCGGTGGAAGCGCAGGGGACGATGAGCGGGATCTGGGTTTCACACGACGGCGGGCAATCGTGGAACCAGGCGAGGGAGGGGTTGCCGCCGGGCGACCAGTTCGGACGCACGACGCTGCACATCGCGGGCGCGAGCGAAGTGGTGTACGCGCTCTCCGGGCGGCCCCGCACCGGTGAACTGCTGGGCATGTACCGCAGCAGTGACCTGGGCGAACGCTGGACGCCGTTGCGCATGCCGAAGGCGTTTGGCGCGAGAGGGCAGTTCTCCTATAACAACTGCGTGGCGGCGGACCGGAAGCGGCCGGGGACGGTAGCGGCGGGCGGCGTTGACCTGTTCGTTTCGCTGGATGGCGGCGAGAACTGGCGGCAATCGTCGAGCGGCGATCTGCCGGCCTTCCATTCCCAGTACGCGCACCACGACCATCACGGCCTGGCGATTGTGGGTAAGCGCATCTACTCGGCCAACGACGGCGGCTTCGCGATCAGCAACGACCTGGGCGAGACCTGGGAGACGCGCAACAACGGACTCAGCCTGGCGATGCTCTACGACCTGGACGTTTCGCCGATGAACGCGGAGTCGTTGGGCGGAGGCTGTCAGGACTTGGGTGTGTGGCTGCGCGGGCCGCTGCAGCCGCGCCAGACCAAGAGCGAGCGCGCGTTGCGGCGCGAACTGCGGGGCGACGGGGGCTGGACGTGCTTCCATCCGGCGGAGCCCCACACGGTGTTCGCTTCCACGCAGCGGATGACGATTTACCGGCACCGGGCGGAGGAGGGCTGGCAGGAGTTGTCGATCGGCGCTTCGAAGCAGGAGACGCGCTCGGTCTGGATGGCGGTGCTCGCGATGGACCGGTCGGACCGCCGCAAGGGCGAGGCGCGGGCCTTGTACGTGGGCTCGACGCGGGTGTGGCGAAGTTTGGATCAAGGCGACACGTGGCAGGCGGTCTCGCCGCATCTGGACGGCTCGGCGATCACGGCGCTGGAGGTGGCGAGCGCGAATCCGAACTTCGTCTACGTGGGCACAGTGAACGGCGGCTTCTTCCGGAGCACGGACGCGGGCGAGAGCTGGAGCGGGAACCTGGCCGGGCCGCTCTCGCCGGGGCGCCTGATCACGCGGATCTTCGCGAATCCGCTGCTTCCGGAGTTGGTGCTCTATACGCTCGGGACGATCGCCGATGAGCGGGTGCTGGACGAAGGCGGAGGGTTCGACACCTCCGGGGGAGCGATCCCGCTCCGGTTCCTGCGGACCGGCTACGAGAGCAGCGAAGGAGACCGGCGCGTGATGCGCGAGTTCTGGCACGTGTATGGCTCGCACGACGCGGGCGACACGTGGTTCTGCGACGTCGCGAGCGGGATGCCGAATCTGCCCCACAACGCGGTGGTCTTTCTGCCGGGCGACATCCTGGTGCTGGCCCACGACGCGGGCGTGATCGCGACCAACAACGGGCGGGATTATCAGCCGGTGACGGGTAACCTGCCGAACGTGCGGGTGACGGACCTGGTCTACCACGAGAAGAGCCAGACGCTGTTTGCCGCCACCTACGGGCGCGGCATCTGGAGCGTTCCCCTGGCGAAGGTGCATGAGGTCATTGCGCCCGCAAGCGGCGAAACCACCGCGCCGTCTCCGGTGACGTGACCTCGGCGAGGGTCTTCGGGTAAGCCGGGCAGGCGGCGAGGTACCGATCCGCCGGGCCGGTGGTCATGCGGGTCCAGGTGTTTGCGCCGTGGCGGACGACGATGTAGTCTTCGGGATCGGGGCGGCACAGGCGGATCAACTCGGGATCGTGATCGCGCAGGAACCAGGTGTCTTCTGACTGTGCGGTATCGCGAAAGGGCGCGGCCGCCCAAAGACCCTTGCGGAAACAGAACGCGCCACCGGGCCGCCAGCCGTGGCCGCTGTGCCGGAGGGGCGCGCGGCCGGGGAAAAGCACGAGGAAACAACAGCGCGTGACCAGGGCGTTGGGGGCGGAAGCGGCCCGCAAGGCCTGAACGGAGTGGCGCAGGAACCCGGGGCCGTAGTAATCGTCGTCATCCAGGCGCTGGATGATCTCCCCGCGTGCGGTTTCGATGGCGAAGTTCACCTTGAGGCCGAGATTGGTGCGGTGCGGAAAGCGGAGGTAGCGGATGCCGGGGAGGCCGGCGAAAAGGGATGGGGAAGCACGGTCGCTATCGTCGGCGACGATGAGTTCCTTGCGAGTCCAGGTTTGATGTTGGAAGCAGCGGAGGGCTTGGGCGAGGAACCGGCGGCGGTTGTGAGTGGGGAGGATGCAGGAGACGAGCGGGGCGGGCATCTCTAGAGAAGTGAGGCGCGGAGCCAGGCGGCGGCTTCGGAGACGGCGCGGCGGGCGAGGGAACTGATGCCCTCCATTTGAGCGAAGCCGTGGATGGCGCCGTTGTAGCGCCGGAGGACGGTAGGCGTGCCGGCGGCGGCGAGGCGCTGGGCGTAGGCTTCGCCTTCGTCGCGAAGGCAATCGTATTCGGCGGTGAGGACCCAGGCGGGCGGCAGGTTCGCAAGGCTGGCGGCGAAGAGGGGCGAGATGGTGGGGCGCGTGGGGTCCTGGCGGGAGGGCACATATTCGCGCCAGCCACGGCGCATGTCTTCGCTCCCCGGGCCGTAACCGGCGGCGAACTCGCGGTGCGACGGTAGCGAGCAGGTGGCGTCGAGCATGGGGTAAACCAGGAGCTGGCAGGCGAAGTCGCGCGGGCGGATGAAGGCGGCGACGGCGGCGAGGTTGGCGCCGGCGCTATCGCCGGCGATGGCGACGTGGGGCCAGCGCTTGCGGACCCAGGCGGCGGCGTCGAGGGCGTCGCGGAGGGGAGTGGGCCAGCGGTGTTCCGGGGCGAGGCGGTTGTCGACGGCGGCGATGGCGCAGCCGGATTGCGCGGCGAGGGAGCGGCACAGCGGATCGTGGGTTTCCAGATCTCCGCTGAAGAAGCGCCCGCCGTGGAAGAAGACGACGGCGGCTTCCGCGGACTCGCCGTAGACGCGGATGCGCGGGCTGGGCTGGCGCACGGGGACCGTTGCGAGGGGGCCGCCGAGGGCGCGGGAGGATTGCGCGTAGAGCGCGCGGGTCAATGCCACTGAACGTTCGGAGCGCGGCGGCAGTCCGGACGCCGCTTCGCGAGCCAGCAGGGCGGCGAGCTCGGGGTCAACCGGCATGGCGGAGGCAGGCGACGACCTCGCGGTAGAACTCCGGGTGCGACTGCCAGGTTTGCGCGGTGACGATGCGGCCGTCACGGACCGCCTGGCGCGTATCCCACGTGCCGCCGGCGGCTTCCACCTCGGGGCGAACGTGTTCGTAGCAGGTGAGGCAGCGGCCCGTGGCCAGACCCGCGGAAACCAGGACCTGAATGCCGTGGCAGATGGCGAAGACCCACTTCCCCGCCCCGTCGAAAGCGCGGACCAGCGCCAGAAGCGTCTGGTTGTTGCGCAGGTATTCGGGGGCGCGGCCGCCGATGAGGAGGATCGCATCGTAATCCGCGGCGGCGGCCTCGGCGATCGTCACGTCGGCGGCAAACCCGTAGCCCTGGCGCTCGATGTAGGTGTCCCAGCCCTCCTCGAAATCGTGCATCACCAGGTGCAGGCGGCGCTTCGACGGGGCCGCTACCACGGGCGTCCAGCCCTCTTCCTGAAAGCGGTGGACCGCGTAGAGGGTCTCATAGCTTTCGCCGCCGTCGCCCGTGACCACAAGAATTCTCTTGCTCATCGTGTCTCCTAATTCGTAGCCTATCTTACGTGACCCCTCGATTCTCTCTCGCCTTCATTCTGGCCGGAAGCCTCGCAGCGCAGACGGCCTATCAGCAGCCGCCCCAGGCGGTGCTGGATGTGCTGAACGCTCCCACATCGCCGACGGCGTCGGTGAGCCCGGCGAAGACCCACCTGTTGTTGATCGATGGGCCGCGGTACCCGTCGATCGCGGACCAATCGCAGCCTATCTTGCGGCTGGCGGGGATGCGCATCAACCCGGCGACGAACGGGCCGCAGCGGACGACGTTTGCGAACCGCCTGGTGCTGAAAGAAATCGCGACGAACACAGACCGCCCGATCGCGCTGCCGGCGGGAGCCAAGATCGGCGACCTGCGTTGGAGCGCCGACGGCAGGCACTTCGCTGCGACCAACACCACGGCGAACGGGATCGAGCTCTGGGTGGGTGTGGTGGCCACCGGCGCGCTGAAGAAGATGGCCGGTGTGACCGTGAACGACGTGATGGGCGATGCGCTGAACTGGATGCCGGACAACCGGACGCTGCTGGTGCAGACCATTCCGGCCGGGCGCGGCGCGGCGCCCGCGAAGACGCCTGTGCCGCCGGGGCCGAACGTGCAACAGAGCCTGGGCCGAAGCGCGCCGGTGTGGACCTATCAGGACCTGCTGCAGAACGCGCACGACGAGGCGCTGTTCGAGCACTACGGAACGTCGCAACTGGCCTTCGTCGATGCCGTGACGGGGAAGGTCACGCCCTACGGCAAGCCGGGGCTGTATCTGGATGTGCGGCCGTCGCCGGGCGGCGAGCACGTGCTTACGGTGCGGATTCACAAGCCGTTTTCGTACCTCCATCCGGCCGGCGCGTTTCCGAAGGAAGTGGAAGTGTGGGACCGCGCGGCGAAGCTCGTCTACAAGCTGGCGAGTCTGCCGCTGGCGGACCGGGTGCCGATTGACGGCGTGCCGACGGGGCCGCGCAACTACTCGTGGCGCGCGAACGAACCGGCATCACTCACCTGGGTGGTGGCGCTGGACGGCGGGAATCCCAAGGAGAAGGTGCCTCATCGTGACCAGGTGTTCCTGATGCGTGCGCCCTTCACCGGCGAACCGAAAGAGTTGCTCAAGACGGAACATCGGGCCATGGGGATCGCCTGGGGTCAACGCGACGGCCTCGCGGTCTATGGCGACTACGACCGTGACAAGCGCTGGCTGCGTCAGTTCGTGATGAACGCCGACAACCCGGCGGAGACGCCGCGCGAGTTCGTGAGCCGGAACATGGCGGACCGCTACCGCGACATCGGGCAAATGCAGATGAAGATGCTGGGGGCCGGCGCCTCGGTGATCCTGCAGACGGGCGATTCCGTGTTGCTCTCCGGGATGGGCGCGACGCCGAAGGGCGACCGGCCGTTCCTGCGGCGTCTTCATCTGAAGACGCGCGAGACGGAAGAGATCTTCCGCTGCGGCGAGAACGAGTACGAGACGGTGGTGACGGTGCTGAACGACGACGGCACGAAGTTCCTGACGCGCCGCGAATCGCCCTCCGAGCCTCCCAACTACTACCTGCGAACGGTGGGGCAGCCGCCCGTGGCCCTGACGAAGTTCGCAGACCCGTCGCCGGTGCTGCGCACGATCAAGAAAGAGCGGGTAGTGTACAAGCGGCCGGACGGAGTGCAGCTTTCCTTCACTCTGTATCTGCCGCCGGATTACCAGCCGGGCACGCGCCTGCCGGCGGTGGTGTGGGCGTATCCACTCGAATACACCGACGCGGACGTGGCGGGACAGATCGGCGGATCGACGCAGCGGTTCACAACCATCGCGGGCTCGTCCCACCTGTTCTATTTGCTGGCCGGGTACGCGATTCTCGATAACGCTTCGATGCCGGTTGTGGGCACGCCTGAGACCGTGAACAACACCTACATCGAACAGGTGGTGTCGAGTGCGAAAGCGGCGATCGACAAGGCGGCGGAGATGGGGGTGGTCGATCCCAAGCGCGTGGGCGTGGGAGGGCACAGCTACGGAGCCTTCATGACTGCGAATCTGCTGGCGCATTCGGACCTGTTCCGCGCGGGTGTGGCGCGGAGCGGCGCGTATAACCGCACGCTCACGCCCTTCGGATTCCAAAGCGAGCGCCGCACCTTCTGGGAGGCCACCGATGTGTACACACGGATGTCCCCGTTCTTTCACGCGAACAAGATCAATGAGCCGCTGCTGCTGATCCACGGCGAGATGGATAACAACGCGGGCACGTTCCCCATTCAATCGGAACGCATGTACCAGGCAGTACGCGGCAACGGAGGCATCGTGCGGTATGTCACGCTGCCGTATGAATCGCACGGCTACGCGGCGAAGGAGTCGATCGAACACACGTTGTACGAGATGATCTCCTGGTTCGACCAGCACGTGAAGAAAGCGGAGTAGCCTCCGGCCGGGGACTCATCTGCTAGTCTCGTCACCGTGGTGAGCCGAAAAGTTGGCACGGTTCTACAGTTGTGCCGTTATCCGGTAAAGTCCATGGCCGGTGAGTCCCTTCCGGCTTCGGCCGTTTCGTGGCACGGGTTCTCCGGAGACCGGCGCTGGGCCTTCATTCGCCCCGGGATGGAGCGGAGTGGATTCCCCTGGCTGACCATTCGCGAGAAGCCGGACCTGTGGCAGTACGAGCCGCGCTTCCTCGATCCGAACGACGTGGAAGGTTCCAAGACCGTGGTACGAACCCCGGACGGCCGCGAGTTCGACGTGGCAGACCCAGAGCTCGCCCAACGTCTCGGCGATGGCGTTCGTGTCATCAAGCAATACGGAGGCGTGTTCGACACCTTTCCGCTCTCCGTTCTGACAGTGCAAAGCGTTGAGGGACTGGCCGGCATTGTGGGCCGGCCGTTGTCGCCCCTGCGATTTCGTCCGAATATTCTGATCGACGCCAGCGAGGCCGGCCCGTTTCCGGAAGAGGGATGGTGCGGAGCCGTTCTCCGCCTCGGGACGCTCCGATGCCGCCTCGATAAACGCGATATGCGCTGCCAGATCGTCAACGTCGAGCCGTCGAACCCGAGCCAGCCGGATCCTGCCGTGCTCCGGGCCATCGGCCGCGAGCGAGGAGCCCACTTCGGCATGTATGGCACGACTGTCGAGCCAGGCACGCTTTCGATCGGCGATCCCGTGTATCTCGAATCCTGAGCGCCGCGTTGACGGCGGATGATGGCTATTGGGCAGCCGGGTCGTTCTGCATCAGACCGAAGACGATGCCTTCGGTGTCGAGCAGGTAGGCGAGCCAGCCGATGCCGGGGATGGCCATTTTCGGCACCGCGACCTGCGCTCCGGCGGCGGTGGCCTTGGCCACGATCTCGTCCAGGTTGGCGACGTCGAGGGTATTCACGGTCATCGGGCCGGCTTCCCGGTTCATGAGTCCGCCGTTGATGCCCGGGCCGTCGGGACCGGTTGTGATCAGCCAATAGGGCATGGGGCCGGGCCAGGATTCGAACTTCCAGCCGAAAACGGATTCATAGAAGCGCATGGCGCGCTGGGGATCTTCCGCGTGCAATTCGAAATGGATGGGTCGTGGCATGTAGGGATTGTCCTTCCCGGTTCTATTCAACGCCACGGGTGGGGTCTTTAGTGGAAACCGCGGCTCACCGCAAATCGCTTGGCGGCACCTTCTGAAAACGCGCCGTGAACGAGAAGCGGCTTCCCTGCCCCGGCTGGCTCTCGACGGTAATCGCTCCCTCCATCATCCGCACCAACCGGTTCGCGAGCGGGAGCCCGATCCCAACGCCGTCGTAGCGGCGCGTCGAGGAACCGTCGCCCTGGGTGAAGTTCTCAAACAGCCTCTGCATCTGGCCGGGACCGATGCCGATGCCGGTGTCCTCGATTTCGAAGCGGAAGCGAACCGACGCACTGGATTCCTCGGCCACGGAGCACCGCAGGGTCACCCCGCCGTGCTCTGTGAATTTGACGGCGTTGCCGGCGAGGTTCACCAGGACCTGCCGCAACCGGCCGGGATCCCCGGCCACTGTTGTGGGCCCACCGTCCGGGGGAACGAATGCCCACGTGAGCCCCTTGGCGGCGGCGCGGGTCCGCATCCGTTCGGCCACATCCTCGAGCAAGGGGAGCATGTCGAACTCGACGGTCTGCAGGCCGAGCTTTCCCGTCTCCAGCTTGGACAGATCGAGGATGTCGGTCAGAAGCAACATCAGATGCCGGGCGGAGGAGCGTAGCGCCTCCAGGCACTCGCGCTGCTCGGCGTCCAGTTTCGTATCGGAGAGCAGTTCGGAGAACCCAAGCACGGCGTTCATCGGGGTCCGAGTCTCGTGGCTCATGTTGGCCAGGAACTGGCGTTTCAGCTCCGTGGCTTCCTGAGCCACCGACAACGCTGCCGTGAGCGCCCGATTCTGTTCCGCCAGATCCCCGGCGTACTTGCGGAGCTTATCCTCCGCGATCTTTCGCTCCGTGATGTCGGTGAACGCGACGGCGACATAGCCTGGCCGCGGGCAGAACGCGGCGATATCGTAATGGCGGCCCAGCGATTGCGTGAAGCTCTCAAAGCGAACCGGCTGGCCGCTGAGGCCAACTCCACCGAAAATCTCAATGAAGTGCTCACGGGCCACCTCCGGCAGAACCGACGTGACGCGCTGGCCGATCACCTGTGCGGCGGAAAGGCCAGTGAGTTCTTCGAAGGCTCGATTGACTTCCAGGAAGGCATAATCCACGGGCCTGCCATCTTCGCCTACGATCACCTCGTGCAGGGCCACGGCATTCAACGAATGGTCGAAGAGCTGCCGGTAGCGGTGCTCGCTCTCACGCAGAGCCGCCTCGGCGCGCTTGGAGTCCGTGATGTCGGTCATCACACCCACCCAGCGTGTGGCGCCTCCGCCCGGATCGTGAAGCGCCTTGCCTCGATTCTCCCACCAGCGCACCTCGCCCCGGCTGTGCATCATGCGGAATTCGACACGAAACTGGCCGCCGTTCCGCAAGTGGTCCTCCATGGCCGTAAGCACACGCCCGGCGTCCTCGGGATGGAGCATCCGCTTCCAGTCCTCGAAGCTCTTGGGGACGGCGGCGGGGTCATAGACGCTGCCCGGCCCAAACAATTTCTCCGGCAGCCCGAACAGGTGCAGTTCGCCGGTCGCCAGATTCCATTCGTAGATCATGTCGCTCGCGCTCTCAGCGGCTATGCGAAAGCGCTCTTCAAGCCCAATCCTCCCCGGCGCCGGCGAGGCCTGCGCCGGGCCGTCGCCGGGCGTGTCGATCGGCGATGAAACGCTGACCTTTTCGTCCAAAATCGTCCCCACTGCCATATCGGCCGATTTCGACCGGATATGCTGCAAATTCAGACTAACACTCTTATCAAAGGATTCGAATGCGCGCACGCCCCAGCAGGATCTCGTCCCCCGGCCGCACCGGCGTCCCTTTGCTGCTGCCTTTCGGCACGCTCACCGCCCGCCCGCTGCGCTCAATGGAGGTCCCGTAATTGCTGCGGTCGTCGTAGAGGCGGTAGCAGGCGTCTTCGGCGTCGAATTCAAGGTGAGCGTGCAGGCGGGACACCGTCGAATTGGGCGGTGTGGCCGCATCTTCGAACACGATGTCGTTGCGCCGGATCAAGCGCTGCTCGGCGTCGCGAATCTCCGCCAGGCGTCCGATGTTGATGCGCTCCCGGCTGAACTCGTACTCAGTCTGGGCCGCCGAACCTTCCAGCACCTGCAGGGTGATGCGCGCCGCCTGCCGGTGCGCCGCGGCGGCGGCCTCTTCGTAGACGATCTCATAGGGGCGGTCAAGGTCGTCCACCAGTTCCACATGCAGGCGGAAGCCTTCGGGAAGCTGCGCCCCTTCGTCCTGGAGGCGCGCGCGCGCATCGCGTCCGAGCGGGTCGCCCTGCTGAAAGACCGCGGCGTACACCCGCCGCCGCTCCGGCGACGGAACGTGAATGCGCACCGTCACGGCGGGGTGAAGGAACATCCGCCGTCCGCGCGGCAGGCGCTCCACGTGCGACGACAGTTCGTCGAGCACCGCGCGGTGGACTTCGATCAGCGCGCGTTGCTCGCCCGGGGCGGCCTGCGCCCGGAACAGGCTTCGCAGGGTTTCATCCAAGCGTCGTTCGAACTCGTGCAGTCGGCTCATTCTTTGCTCGCAAACAGTCCCAACTCGGCCGCCGCCTTCATCATCTCCGCGGCGGCGGGAGCCGCGGCGGTGCCGCCATACTGGCCATTCTCCACCAGCACGGCGAAGGCGAGCTTGCGCGGGCCGTTCAGCGGGGCGAAACCGATGAACCAGGCGTGCGACGCGCCGCGCTCGATCTCCGCCGTTCCCGTCTTCCCGGCAATGGCCACCGCCGGGATGTTGGCCGCCTTGCCCGTGCCCGACGTCACCACGGAGCGCATGAAGCTGGCGATCGCATCAGCCTGCGCGGCGTCGATCACGGGCTGCGGCCCCTGCGTCCGGTTGTTGTTCCCGTCCGTCACCCAGCGGCCGTAGGGCATGGCGCCCCGCGCGGCGATGGTGGCCGCGGCCCGGGCCATCTGGAAGGGGCTCGCAATCACCTGGCCCTGGCCGAATCCGGCCTGCGGAATGCTTCGCTGCAACTGCTCCGCGGACTCCGGCGTGGCCACGCTGATGTTCAGCAGCTTCGCGGTCTCCAGCAGCGCGGGCGCGCCGACATCGTATGTCGCCAACTGCGCGAAGTACGCATTGCAGGAAACCGCCACGCCTTTTTGCATCGCCACCATCCCGTGCGCCCCAGTGTCCTTGACATCGTCCCGGATGGGACGTCCCCACCCTTTGACGTAGTTGCCGATCCGCCCGTCGGGCAGGCGCTTGCATTCGTGCAGCACGCCGGCCAGTTTGGGATCGCGGCGCAGCGCGGCCATCGCGGTGACGATCTTAAACGACGATCCGGGTGGATACAGGCCGTAGCGCGCGCGATCGAGCAGCGTGTCGTCCTCTCCGTCCGGCGCGAGTCCGGGCGGCATCCGCGCCGGTTGCGGATAGCTCACCGAAGCAAGCAGATCGCCGGTGGCCGCGTCCAAGATCACGGCCGCGCCCTTCTCCTTTTTCAGCTTTCGCAACTGCGCGGCCAGGATCTCAGACGTCCGCTTTTGCAGCCGGGCGTCGATCGACATGGTCAGCGAACGGTCGCGTTCCCGCACTCGCTTCACCGCTTCGTGCTCCGGTTCATACCGGTGACGGAGTAGCGGGAGCAGTTCCCGATAGTCGTACCGGACCGTGTACACGGGTTTGCCGCTGCGCGGGTCCTTCACTTCCACCACGCTGGCCCGGTCGTCGTAACCCTGCAGCGTCACCGCGTAATCGCGTTCGGCGAGCGAGCTGTTGCGCGCGCCCCAATTCGCGCGCGAGCGGAGGTCTCCGAGCAGGTGGACCGTGTGCGCGCCCAACGGGTAGAACCGCCCGTCGTCCGGCTGGCTGGGGGGAAGCGATATTCCCATCCGGGCATATTGTTCACGGTTCTTGACCACCTCGTCCCAGTCGCGCGAGGCCAGCGGCACGCCGTTGCGATCGAAGATCGTCCCGCGGGGGATACTCCTCGCAATGGCCAGCAAGCGCGGGTTGTAAACGTACCGCTGCAGGCCGTCGGCCTGGACGGTGAACACGCCCGCGCCCACCGTCGCATCGGCCCGCACCACTTGCACCCAGGCAGCCTTGGCCACAATCGCACCGCCGGCCAGCGCCAGCAGGAGCGCAACCCCGCGCACGGCCGGCCAGAACGGCTTGGCGATTTCCCTGCGCGACCCCGCCCCCTCGCGGGCGAGCGCCAGCAGGATGCCGAGAATTCCGAAGTTCACGATCAACGCCGTGCGGCCGTAGCTCAGGAAGGGCGCCACCACTCCGGACAACGGGAGCACACCCAGCACGCCGCCGGCGATGAGCAGGATCTGCAGGCCGATCGAAAGCGTCAACCCGAGCGCCAGAAAGAAGTCGTAGTCGGAGCGCGCGCGCGCCGCGGTGCGAAAACCGAAGCCGATCACCAGCGCGTAGAGCGCGGCGACGCCGAGCAGTCCGAGGAAGCCCATCTCCTCGCCCGCGGCCGAAAGGATCAGGTCCGTGTGTGCGGTGGGCATGTACTGCGGGTCGCCCAGGCCCAGGCCGGTTCCGAACACGCCTCCGGTGGAGAAGGCCCACAGCGAATGAACCACCTGGTCCCCGCCGCGAATGGCGTTATTCCAAGGGTTGATCCACATCTCGACGCGGTTGGCCACGGTGCGCGGATACCCGGCGAGGTAGCCGCCCACGAAACCAGCGATCATGAGCACGAAGCCCGCCGAAGCGAGCAGAAAACGGTCGCGGGCGACGCCATACAGTGCCAGGAACAGACAGACGATGATCAACGCCGGCCCAAGGTCTTTCTGGAGAAAGAAGAAGCCCAGGGAGAGCGCCACGGCGAGCAGAACCGGGGCGGCGTACTCAAGCCTCGGCACCTCCACCCAGCGGCTCAGGGCCGCCCATTGTGGCCGCTCCTCGCGCAGCGTACGGAGGAACTCCCAGTGCGAGGCGAAGTAGCCGGCCAGGAAGAAGACCACCAGCACGCGGATGATCTCCGCCGGCTGGAAGCCGAGCAGATTCACGCGCGCGTCGCTTGTGCCCGGACCGGAACCGAACGCGATGAGCGCCACCGAGAGCACGAAGCTCAAGAGCAGAGGAACGTAGGAGAGGCGCCCCGTGAGCCGCCGGTAGTCGAGGCTGCTGGCCGCACCGAGCAGAACGCAGCCCGCCGCCGCGCCCTGCGCGAACGCGAAGAAGGTCAGCGTGTCCCGCAGCGGATCGCGAAGCGACACCATCATCACCAGGCCCAGGCCGCACAACAAGTGGAGCGCGGGCAGCACGTACCGTGGGCCGGAGAACCGCCGCCAGCGCCAGAAAGCGTGGACCAGGTAGAAAGGCAACACGAACAGCGCGGCCGCGCCCAGGAATCGGAGGCGGTACTCCGCCTGGTCGCGGACCACCAGCGACGGCTTCGCCAGCGCAATCTCGCGCGGAGTGAACAGCGCGATGGTCTCCGCGTTCTGCTTCACCGCGGCGTCGGCCCGCTCGCGCAGGGTTTCGAATCCGCGCGGCCGGAGCACGTCCTTCACAGGAACGCGGATGCGGCCGAGGGCGCCCACGTTTTCCAGGCGCTCCTCGCGAAGGAAGGCGAGCTTGGTTCCGGACGGGCTGAGGACCGGGTTGTAG
>DALYJJ010000121.1:0-18132 GCA_031969915.1 Bryobacteraceae bacterium
CGCGCCCCAGCACGTTCTCATGCCGGGCGAAGCGGCTGGTCCACAGCTCCTCGCTAATCACGACCGCGCGAGAGCCCTTCGGATTCAGGTCTTCGCGCCTGAACGTGCGCCCCATCACCGGAGTCACGGCGAGCAGGTCGAAGAACTCCGGCGTCACGGATACCGAGGTGAGCGTTTCTTCCGTCGCCCCGTCGCGCCCCAGCTCCAGGCTCTGGAAGCGAAACGCAGCCACCTGTTCTACCTGCTCCGGCGGGCACGATTGCCACATCCGCACGGTCTGCGGCGGTACTCCGTTCAATTGTCCGAGACTGGTGATGTCCTGTTTGAGCGCGAAGAGCCGTTCCGATTCCGCGAACGGGAGTGGACCGAAGGTCACCCGGGCGCCCGCGAACATTTCCGTCGTCAGCGCCAGGGCCAACACAAACGCGCCCGTGCACCCGAACAGGAACCACGGCGAACCGGTCAACAGCCGCAGGTCCTTCTTCCAATCCTCATTCGGGAAACGCTGTTTCGCGGCGTCGCGCCCGGCCCCGCGGACATACTGCGCCAGCTTGCGCCGGGCGGCGTCGCGCGGCTCGCCGCGCTCGGCCAGAAAGGCCCACCAATGCGCCGCGCCGCTCTCCCACTGCCGCCGCCAGCCTTTCCGCCGCGGCGGAGGCACAACGAAACTCATCAGGCGTATGGCCCACAGGTACAAGACGGGCGTATGGGTCGGCTCCACGTCGGCGTCACCAGTAAAGACACCGTTTCGGCGTCCGAGGTTCCGTCTATCGCTTCGCCGGCGCGAGCGTTTTTTCAAACAGCGTTGCGCCGGCCACATCCTTGAGCGTGACCTTCATCGCGCCGCTCCGGCCGTCCACGTCCACCAGGCCGTAAAACTGGTAGCCCGCGCTGGGCGCCAGGTTGCCCTGCCCCTTGGGCGGCGCCTTGAAGAACTTCACGTCGATGCCAAATGTGTTATCGGTCGCGTTCGGCCCGAAGGTCCCCGCGTTGGCGGGTCCGGAGACGAACTCCCAGAAGGGGTCGAAGTCCTGGAACTGCGCTTTCGCGGGGTCGTAGTAGTGGGCCGCCGTGTAGTGCGTGTCGGCGGTGAGCCACACCACGTTGCGGACGCGGTTCCGCTTGATGGAGCGCAGCAGCCGCGCGATCTCCAGCTCGCGGCCCAGCGGAGGGCCGTCTCCGTTGGCCGAATTCTCAAAGCGCGGCCGGCCCTCGCCGTCCTTCCCGTCGCCCACCACCAGGCCGATCGGCATATCGGACGCGATCACCTTCCAGAGCGCCCGCGAGGACCGTAGGCCTTGCTCCAGCCACTCGATCTGCGGCTTGTCCAGGTACACCGTCTCCGGCGACTCGGCGTTCTGCAGGTTGTGCGTGTTCGGCCCGCGGTAGCTGCGCATGTCGATCACGAACACGTCGAGCAGCGGTCCGTAGGGGATGTGCCGGTAGATGCGCTGCTCGTCGGAGGGCGAAAAGCGGATCGGCGCGTACTCCAGAAACGCCCGTGTGGCGTGGGCCACCAGCAGCGAGAGCCGCTTGTCCTGGTAGCGAGGGTTCGCCGCCAGGTCGAGCGAAGGCGACCAGTTGTTCGATACTTCGTGGTCGTCCCACTGCCAGATCTGCGCCACTTCCCGATTGAATCGCTGCAGGTTCTCGTCGAGGAAGTTGTAGCGGTAGTTGCCGCGGAACTCCTCGAGCGTTTCGGCGATCTTGCTCTTCTCCGGCGTGGTGACGTTCTTCCACACCGTGCCGTCCGGGAGCTTGATCTCCGGCGGGATCGGGTTGTCGGCGTAGATCGTGTCGCCGCTGTGCAGCAGGAAATGCGGCTGGTCGCGGCGCATCGTTTCGTAGATCCGCATGCCGCCCCACTCCGGGTTGATGCCGTAGCCTTGGCCTGCGGTGTCGCCCGTCCAAACGAATCGGATGTTCGAGCGGTCCGCCGGCGCTGTGCGCGCCCGGCCTTCCACCGCGTCGCTCAGCGACCCGTCTTCCAGGCTCTCGAAGCGAACCGTGTAGCGGGTTTCGCTGCCCGGCGCGAGCCCCATCAGATCGAGCCGCGCCGTGTAGTCGCTGACGCCGAGCGCGAACGGCCCGCGCACCGTGCGCCCGTTGTACTCCACGATCAGGCGCGAAGGCCGGTCCGCGCGGGCCCACAGCAGGACGCGGTCCGCCAGCGGGTCTCCGGTTTGCACCGCCGTCACCGTAGGGCGCTGCTGCGCCACCGCCGCGCCGGCGGCGGCGAACAGGAAGCCGCGCCGCCCGATCATGACCGGATGCCCGCGGCCCGCATCAGCTTGTCCGTCTCCGTGTACGCCTCCCGCACCCATTCCACAATCTTCCCCGGCTCCGGCGAATACTCCAGTTCAATGCTCACCACGCCGTCGAAGCCGGTCGCCTTGAGCGCGGCCAGGTAGGGCGGGAAATCCACCACGCCGCGCCCCGGCGGCAGATCGCCGTGCTTCTGGCCGTCGCAATCGGAGAAGTGCACGTGCGCGATGCGGCCCTTGGCCTTCGCGATGTCCGCGGCGGGTACCTTCGAAAGATGCAGGTGCGAAATATCGAGGTTCGCCCGCACCGCCGCATGGTTCACGTCGTCCAGGAACCGGAGCATCTTTTCGAGATCGTTGATCAGCGAGAGATGGAAGGGCTCGAGTTCGAGCGCGATCTCGAGTCCCAGCCGCTGCGCATACTCGCCCAGTTCGCGCGTGTGCTCCACGGCCCAATTCCATTGGTCGCGCGGCGCGATCACCTCCTGCTGCCAGAGGTACTCGCCGAGCACCAGCAGCAGGTTCCGGGCCTCCAGTTCGTAGGCCAGGTCCAGGAAGCCCTTGGCCCGCGCGACGTGAAACCGCCGCACCGGCGCGTTGAAGTCCGCGATGCCCAGCGCGCAGCAGGGCAGCGACATGATCGGAAGACCCACCTCGCGCGCCGTCTCCTTGATCAGCTTCCGCTCCCGGACATCGATGTCCATCGGCTCCGTGAAGATGTCGATGGTGTCGAAGCCGATCTCCCTGGTCAGCCGTATGCCATCGGCGGTGCCGATCGGCGAACCGAGCCAGGCCGAATTAATGAGTCCAAGTTTCATGATGCGGATGCTCCTAAGATTTCCCGGATCACCACCGGGCGATGCTCCTCGAGCGAGCGGTAGCAGGCGTCCACCAGCGCGACCGTGCGCAGGTTCTCGCGCCCGCTGTGCGAGGGCTCCCGCCCCGTGGCGATACTGTCGAACAGTTCTCCCATCGTTCCGCGAAACGCGTCCGGAAACCACACTTCGCTCCACGCGGGCGAAATCCAGGCGCCCGGCTGCCGCCTGGTCGCGAACTGGATGGTGGACGGCACGGCGTTCGGATAGCCGGGCCAGCCGATGGTTCCCTGCGCCACGCCCTCGGTCCCTTCCACCCGCCACTTGATGTAGAGATCTCCCGCCGCGCCTTCGCGTGCCGGGCCCGCCCACACGTCGTCCCACGCGCTGGCGCGGAAGCCGCCGTCGTACTCGAGAATGTAGAGCGCGATGCCGTCACGGTGCGGGAACTTCGTGCGCGGGTCGGGGCGCGCGCTCACGTAAACGCACTCCGGATCCCCGAACAGGTAGCGGAACGTATCCAGGTGATGGATGCTCATCACCGAGAGCGTCAGGCGCCCGTAGGATGCAAGCCACGGCTGCCAGTGCGGGATGGCGCGCATGTCGATGGTGCCCAGCACCGGCTCGCCCAGCCAGCCGCGCGTGAGCAGCGTCTTCACCGCGCGGATCGACTGGTCGTAGCGCATGTTCTGATTCACCGCCAGCGTGATGCCCGCGCGCTCGCACGCCGCTACCACCTCCGCCGCTTCGCCGTAGGACAGCGCCAGCGGCTTCTGCGCCAGGATGCCCTTCACACGGCCCAGGCGCGCGGCTTCGTAGATGATCTCCGGCTGCGCGTGCGGCGGCACGGCGATGTCGAGCACTTCGATTTCCGGATCTTCCAGGAGTTCCCGCCAGGTGGCGTGCACCTTCGGTACCCCGCGCGCCCGCGCGGCCTCGGCCGCCTCTTCCCGATTCGCGCTCGCGATCGCGGCCACCGGAAAGCCGGCCCGCTGGTAGGCCACCAGGTGCACGTCGCGCATGATGAAGCCCGCGCCGATGGCGCCGATCCTGTAATCGGTTCGCAACGGAGGCCGCGGCATGTGCTCAAGGTCGAGATCGAGGTCCATCGGCTTCGACGTTTATCATAATGGGCAAGCCATGCGCACCTTCCTTGCGTTCCTCTTCGCGGGCGCGCTCTACGCCCAGAGCCCGAAGACTCACGAAAACCTCAACGCCACGCTGTGGTCGCAGACCTCCGCCGAATACCGCGGCGTTACGCAAACCATCTACCGGGGCGCGCGCACGCAACTCGACCGCTCGTTGAAAGACAGGAAGTGGAGCGCCTTCCCGCAATCCGGCAGGTACCACAAGCTGCCGCCCGCGATCATCGCCGACATCGACGAAACGCTGCTCGACAACTCCGCCTTCCAGGCGCGCATGGTGGCGCGCGACATCAACTGGGACGCCGCCGCCTGGACCGAGTGGTGCAAGGAAGCGAAAGCCGAGCCGATCCCCGGCGCGCTCGAGTTCCTGAAATACGCCGCCTCGCGCGGCGTCACGGTCTTCTACGTCACCAACCGCAAGCACGGCGAGGAGGAAGACGCGACCAGGCGCAACCTCGCGAAGTTCGGCTTTCCCTGGCGCGACGACATCGACGTGCTGTTGACCGCCGGCGAGAACAACTGGACCTCGGACAAGCAGCCGCGCCGCGAGTTCGTCGCCAGGAGCTTCCGTGTGCTGTTGCTCTTCGGCGACGACTTCAACGACTTCATTCCCGCCCACGTTTCGCTCGACCAGCGGGCCGCGCTCGAAAAACAACACGCCGCCCACTGGGGCACGAAGTGGTTCCTGATTCCCAACCCGACCTACGGCTCCTGGGAGGCCGCCTTGGCCGGCTTCGATCGAAGCCTGTCGCGGGAGCGTGTCGTGGAGCGCAAGTACGAATCGCTTCGTAAGTAATTACGAATGTCTTCGTAAGTGAGAGGATTGTAGGCATGCAGAGACGAACGTTCCTGCTTTCGACGGTGACCGCGGTGGCTTCCTCGCGGCTCGCCGCGGCGGCGGCGAAAGAGCTGCCGTTCCGGCAGATCCATCTGGACTTCCACACCAGCGAACACATTCCGGACATCGGAGCCGATTTCGACGGCGCGGAGTTCGCCGCGACGCTCAAGAAGGCGCGCGTGAATTCGATCAACGTCTTCGCGAAGTGCCATCACGGCTGGTCCTACTACGACGCGAAGGTCGGGCGGCCGCATCCGCACTTGAAGAAAGACCTGCTCGGCGAGATGGTGAAGCACTGCCGCGCGAACGCGATCGACATCAACTATTACTACTCGCTGGTGTGGGACGTCGACGTGGCGCGGCGTCACCCGGAGTGGTTGTGGCGAGACCGTGACGGCAAGCCGGTGGGCGACCCTCTGCCCGCCTGGCCGAACCTCTGCATGAACACGCCGTACCTGGACCTGGTGGTTCGGGAGAACGAGGAGATTCTCTCGAAGTACGAGACCGACGGGGCGTGGTTCGACATTCTGAAGCAGCCGCCGCAGGGCTGCTATTGCGCGTGGTGCCGCAAGGACCGCGCGGAGCTTGGCCTGGCCGAGACGCCGGCCGGGATCCGGCGGCATAACAAGACGGTGGCGATGCGGGTGGAGAAGCGTTTGAACGGAATCGTTCACCAGCGCTTCCCGAACGCCTTGACGTTCTACAACAGCCGGCTGGTGGTGGGTGTGCGCGACGAGCTTCCCTACTACAGCCACATCGAGATCGAATCGCTGCCCACGGGCGGCTGGGGCTACTCGCATTTCCAGCAGCGGGTGCGCTACATGCGCACGCTGGGCAAGGACATGGTGGGCATGACGGGGCGCTTCCACAAATCGTGGGGCGACTTCGGAGGGATCAAGAACCAGGCGGCGCTGGACTTCGAGTGCACCAACTTCCTGGCCAACGGGGCGAAGGCGTGCGTGGGCGACCAGCTTCATCCGCGCGGCCGCCTGGACGCGGTGACCTACAACCGGATCGGCAGGACATACGCGAAGGTGGAAGCGCTGGAGCCCTGGTGCCGCGGGACCGCGGCGGTGGCGGACATCGGCGTGGTGTCGACGGCGGTGGTGGCGAGCGAGACCACGCAGAAGATCACGCCGGTCGATCAGGGATTCACGAACATGCTGGTGGAGCTGCATCAGCAGTTCAACGTGCTCGACCTGGACGAGGACCTGGCGCGGTACAAGGTGGTGATCGTGCCCGACGAGATCCCGCCCTTCCCCGCGCTGGTGGAGAAGCTGGACCGTTACGTGGCGGCGGGCGGCGCGCTGATCGTTTCCCACGAGAGCCTGCTCGACCCGGCCACGCGGCAGTTCGCGCTGAAGCAGATCGGCGTCCGCTACCAGGGCCCGGCGAAGTTCGAGGGCGAGTACCTTGCACTCAAGCCTGGGGCGTTCCCGGGCATCGACGAGCAGAACTATTTCCTCTACCAGCGCGGGGTGCCGGTGACCGCCGAGCCGGGCACGGAGGTGCTCGCGACCTACGCCCACCCGTACTTCGACCGCAGCGCCGAGCGCTTCAGTTCGCACAAACAGACGCCGCCCGGACCGGTGACGGACGAGCCGGTGATCACGCGCCGCGGCCGGGTGACCTACATCGCGAACCCGTTCTTCCGCTCGTATTCGGAGGACGCTTACGGCGTCAACAAACTCCTGATCGCGCGGCTGATCGGCGCGTACCTCTCCGAGCCGTCGCTCAGGACGTCGCGGCTTCCCTCGAACGCGCAGGCAACGCTGCTGCGCCAGGGGGCGAGGCGGATCGTTCACCTGCTCTACTATCCGCTGACGCGGCGTGCGCCGAACATCGACATGATCGAAGAAGCAGGGCTGCTGGAGCGCGTGGGCGTGGCGGTGCGGATGGAGAAAGCGCCCTCGAAGGTGACGCTGGTTCCGCAGGGCAAGCCGCTCGAGTTCCGCTTCGAAGGCGGCTACGCCCGGGTGGAAGTGCCGCGCGTCGAAGGCCACCAGGCGGTGTGCTTCGAATCAGCGTGAGCGGAACAACTCACCCCGTGCGGCGGCGGAAATCGCCGCCACCGCGGGGTGCTTGAACTTACGCTCGATGGAGATCGCATAGAACCTCTCCACCACGTCGTGCGAGCTGCCGACGACCTCCACCCGGTACATGCCGCGCACTTCCTTCTCGATCACGCTCGGCACGGGGAAGATGCCCGCGCCGTGCTGGCCGAAGACCTTCAAGAGCGCGTTGTCTTCGAACTCCGCCACGATCCGCGGCTCAATCTGGCGGGAAGAGAGCCACTGATCGATCGAAGCCCGGTAGGAAGTGCCCTCGGCGGGCAGTAGAAACGGCGCGCCGTGCAGCGACTCAGGAAAGCCCCGCCGGTAGCGAGCCCCCAGTTTCTCCGCAACCATGAACGAGGTGCCGCAGGTTCCCAGAAGGTGGTTGAACACGGTGGTCCCCGGTCCTGGGCTGACGGGCGAATCGGCGAGGATCAGGTCGAGCGACCGGGTGCGGAGTTCGCTCAACAGGCGATCCGGCTTGCCCTCATGACAAACCATGCGCACCGGCTCGGCGAGGGTCAGGGCGGGCGCCAGAATCCGGTGCGCCACCAGCTTCTGCATGGCGTCGGAGATGCCCACGGCGAGCCGCAGAGCGCCTCCCGGCGGCCGGCCTTTGATCACATCCTGCAACTCACGGCCGGTGGAGAAGATGTCGTCCGCGTAGCGGTAGACGATGCGGCCGAAATCGGTCAACACGAGATTCCGGCCCGAACGTGCGAACAACTTGGCCCCGAGGCTTTGCTCCAAGGAGTGGATCTGGCCGCTGATGGTCGGCTGGGCCAGGCGGAGCATGCGGCTGGCCGCGGCCACGCTGCCTTCCCGCGCCACGGTGTGGAAGTAGAGGAGATGATGGTAGTTAAGCCAGTCCAGGGCCACCTGTATACCTCGAAAAAACCGAGTGGTTCATTCCAAACTATCTATTAGACCAAACGATTAAAGTTTCGTAAAGTTGGGAAAGAAGAAAGGACCAAACCCGGTAATCGTTATGGCCGTTTTCACACACTCAGTTCCCGCCCTGCAGTCGATCCCGTCCCCGGCAGCACTCGAGCGGCGAGTGCTGGTGGCCGGAGACGCTGGACACCACTCGGAAGTTCTGGAGCGCGCCGGTTACTCCGTTGCGACGGTGTCGACCGGAGCCGAAGGCGCCACATTGCTGGAGCGCCGCCGCCACGACGCGATCCTGTTTTGCCAAACGGGCGATTCGGAGAGCGACTGGGACACGATGCGCCGCCTGACCGCGGCGGCTCCGGGAACGCCGGTGATCGCGGCCGGGGCGAGCGAATCGCCTGCCGCGGCGGTGGAAGCGATGCGGGAAGGCGCCTACGATTACCTGCCGCTGAACGCCGGCGCGGACGAGATGACCGAGACGGTTCGCCGCGCGGCGATGCGGACGAGGCGGGACGTTCGCCGGCGGGAGCTGCGCGCGGAGCTGAACCGCGCGGTGGGATTCGAACGGCTGATCGGGCAATCGCCGGCGTTGCTGGCGGCCCTGGACACGGCCTCGCGCGCCGCCCAGTCCGAGGCGACGGTGCTGCTGCGCGGCGAGGCGGGCTCGGGGAAGG
Organism: Bryobacteraceae bacterium; assembly: GCA_031969915.1. Classification (GTDB taxonomy): domain Bacteria; phylum Acidobacteriota; class Terriglobia; order Bryobacterales; family Bryobacteraceae; genus DALYJJ01. The sequence goes on from DALYJJ010000121.1 coordinate 8,682, forward strand.
CCACGCTGGCGGAAGCGATGCACCAGAACAGCGGGCGTCGGAGCGCGCGATTCGTGGTCTGCCAGACACGGCGCGAGGACGTGGAGGCGCTTCTGTTCGGTCCGGGCGGGCTGCTCTGGGAGGCGGATGGCGGGACTTTGTATTTCGAGGAGGTTCACCACCTGCCCGCGAGCGTGCAGGCGCGCCTGATGCGGCTGCTGGAGCGTGGTGAAGCGGTGAACGGATCGGGGGCTGCGAAGGCGGTGGATGTGAGGGTGATGGCCGGCGCCTCGCAGGATTTGCGCGCCGCGGTGGACGAAGGGAAATTTCGAGCCGACCTCTACTACCGCCTGGCCTGCGTGCAGATCGAGTTGCCGCCGCTGCGGGAGCGGCTGGAGGATCTGGCGCTGTTGGTGTCGAACTTCCTGGAAGCGAGCGCGAAGACGCACCACAAGCTGCGCGGCGAGGCGACGGACGCGCTGCTGCACGAGTTGCGGACGTATTCGTGGCCGGGCAATGTCGAGGAACTACGGTCGGTGATCGACAGCCTGGTCTCTCTCTCGAAGGACGGGCAGCCCAGCGAATCCGACCTGCCGAACTTCCTGCGGCGGGACCGCCCGGTGCTGGAAGTCATCCACCTGGATCTTCCCCCGCACGGCATCAGCCTGGAAGCGGTGGAGAAAGAACTACTGTTCCGCGCGCTACAGAAGTTCAACTGGAACCAGACGCACGCCGCGCGCTACCTGAGCCTGAGCCGCAAGACGATGATCTACCGGATGGAGAAGTACGGCCTGCACAAGCGCGACCTGGCGGAGGCGGCGGAGCTCAGCTAGCGCCGGCCGAGGCGGCGCCGGCGGAGGACGAGCACGGAAGCCATGCCGGCGCCGATCAGAAGCACCGTGGCGGGCTCGGGCACGCCGGTGATGGCCTGGTAGGTCACGTCGGACATGGAGCCGAAGGTGAGCGCGCCCCCGCTGGTGGCGGCATTGTTGAACTGAGACAGATTCACGTTCGCTCCGACGTTCGTCGGCCCGAAGTTCGACGCCAGGTCGTGGCCGACCACGGCGGGGGAGTTGGCGGTGATGAGGTTGCCGTTCACGAAGTTGCCGAAACCGAAGAAGCCCGTTCCCTCAACGATGAAGACGAAGAGCGGATCGGCAAATGCGAAGACGCCCAGGCCCGCGATGGAAATATTGCCGGAGAGACCCAGCGCTCCGAGCGCACCCAAGGATGGCTGAGACGTCACGGATGTCGTGTCGCCGTTGATCGTCGCCACGAAGTCCGCTCCTTCAAAGACCGAGCGGCCGATCGTGCCGCTGCCGGAGCCAGAGAACCGGTACGTGATGGGGGCGGCCGCGAGGGTGGCGGCCATGATCGCAGCCAACGAGGTGAGCAGGATCAGTTTGCGCATGAGTGTCATTGTGCACTTTGGGCTCTTTGGGCGTCAAGACTGAGTGGACGAGGTACTTCAGGCCGGATGTCAGTAGTGATAACGGGCCTGAAGGAAATCGATCCGTTTGTCGCTCACGCGGGCGCAGGCGACGTTACGCGCTACCGAGGATTTCCCGCCTCAAGGCTGCGCGTCGAAGCGCCGTCCGCAATCGCCGGGCGTTCTTGGGGGAGCGAAGCAGGTGCGCCGTTTCCATGAGCCCGGCGAGTTCACGGGCCGGAATGAGGGCGACATCGCGAGCCCCTTTGCGGCGGACTATCACGACCTCCTGCTGATCGATGACGTCATCCAGGATGCCAGCGAGATTCTCACGCAGGTGGGTGTATGTCGTATCGATGGGCGTACTGCCTCCTACCTTGAATGTACAGGACTCCTGTGCGGACCCGAGTTCCTTGAGGCTTTGGCCGGCGCGGGCAACGGCGTGCGCGGGAGGGTGCGAGTGGGTACACTATCGGGAAAACCATGCTGCGATTGAAGCTTGTGGTGCCCGTGTTCTGTCTGCTGCTCGCCGGGCCGGCGGCGGCGGCCGATGTTCGAACGGCCAAGATGCTGCGCACACCGACGGTGAGCGCAACGCACATCGCCTTCGCCTACGCGAACAACATCTGGACGGTGGAACGCGCCGGCGGCGCCGCGCGGCGGGTGACCAGCCTGGCGGGGGAAAGCGGGAATCCGAACTTCTCGCCGGACGGCAAGTGGCTGGCCTTCAGCGCGGAGTACGCAGGCAACCGCGACGTGTACGTGGTGCCCGCGGAAGGGGGCGAGCCGCGGCGGCTGACCTGGCATCCGGGCGACGACACGGTGCAGGGTTGGACGCATGACGGCAAGTCGGTCCTTTTCACTTCCGGCCGGGCCACGAAGGCGCCGGGCGCGGCGACGAGATTCTGGACGGCGCCCGCGGAGGGCGGCGTGGAAGGGCCGCTCCCGCTGCCGCGCGGGTATCAAGGCGAGATCTCTCCGGACGGGGCGCGCATTGCGTACCGCATGAACGGCTCCTGGGACGAAGAGCGCCGCAACTATCGCGGGGGGCAGAACCGGCCCATCTGGATTGTGGACCTGAAGACCTTCGACTTAGTGTCGCCGCCGTGGACGGACTCCAAGGACATGGACCCGGTATGGGCGGGGGGCGCGGTGTACTTCATCTCGGACCGGGACGGCGTGGCCAACCTGTGGTCGTATCATCCGGGCACGAAGAAACTGGCGCAGCACACCAGGTACACGGACTTCGACGTGAAGAGCCTGGGGTCGAACGGGGAGGCGGTGGTCTTCGAACAGGCGGGCGCGATTCACGAGCTGGATGCGAAATCGGGGAAGGTGCGCGACGTGGCGATCACGGTGGCGGGCGATTTCCCGTGGATGATGCCGCGGTGGCAGGATGCGGCGAGCCGGATCAGCAGCCTGACGATTTCGCCCACGGGGCGGCGCCTGCTGGCCGAGGCGCGGGGCGAGGTGTTCACGATTCCGGTGGAGAAGGGCGACGTGCGCAACCTGTCGAACTCGAGCGGGTCAGCGGAGCGGGCGCCGGCGTGGTCGCCGGACGGCAAGTGGATTTCGTACTTCAGCGACCGTTCGGGCGAATACAAGCTGATTCTGGAAGAGCCGGAAGGGCTGAAACCGCCGCGCGAGATCGCCTTGCCGAAACCGAATTTCTATTACACGCCGGCGTGGTCGCCGGATTCCAGGAAGCTGCTCTACACGGATACGAACCTGAATGTCTGGGTGCTCGACGTGGAGTCGGGCAACACGAAAGTGGTGGGGCGGGATCCGTGGATGGTGCCGAGCCGGACGTTGAACCCGGCGTGGAGCCCGGACTCGAAGTGGATCGCCTATGCGAGCCGTTTGAAGTCGATGTTCCACGCGATCTTCATCGCCAACGCGGAGACGGGTGAGAGCAGGCAGATCACCGACGGGCTCGCCGATTCGGTGTGGCCGGTGTGGGACGCGAGCGGGAAGTATCTGTGGTTTTTCGCGTCCACCGATTTCGGCCTGCGTTCCCAGTGGCTGGACATGACGTCGTACGACCGGCAGACGACCTTCGGGCTGTACCTGGCGGTGTTGAAGAAGGGCGAGCCGAGCCCGCTGCTGCCGGAGAGCGACGAAGAGAAGGGCGTGGGCTCGGCGCCGGCGCGCCCGGCAGGGGGCGGCGAGGGACGGGGCGAAGGAGAGGCCGCTCCGGCACGGGCGCGCACACCGGTGAGCGTGACCATCGACTTCGACAACCTGCACCAGCGGATCATCGCGATTTCCGAAGTGCCGCAACGGCAGTACTCACTGCTGCGCCCGGGCGTGGCGGGCACGGTGTTCTTCCTGGAAGCGCCGGCGGGCGCGGCGGCGGGACGCGCCGACCCGCGGCAGGGCGGTCCGCCGAGCACGCTGCACCGGTACCGGTTGAGCGACCGGCGAGCGGCTGCGTTCATGACCGGCGTCTCGACGTACGACGTGAGCGCGGACGGGCGCAAGCTGGTGTATCGGGGTGGCGGCGCGGGCGGCGGACCGGGCGGGCCTCCGCGGGGCGGCGCGGCGGCGCAGGCGGGGGCGCCGGCGGTCTTCGTGGTGGACGCGGACCGGACCGTGCCGCAGGCGGGCGCGGGACGCGTGAACTTCGCGCTGCGGATGTACCTGGAGCCGCGGGAGGAGTTCAAGCAGATTTTCTATGAAGGCTGGCGGCTGCAGCGCGATTATCTGTACGTCACCAACATGCACGGCACGGACTGGGTCCGGATGAAGGAGATGTACGGCCAGTTTCTGCCGCACGTGAACCATCGCGCGGACCTGAATTACCTGCTGGACATGATGGGCGCGGAGATCGCCGTGGGGCATTCGTACGTTCGCGGGGGCGACCTGCCGAACGTCCCCGGCTCGCCGGGCGGCCTGCTGGGCGCGGACTTCAAGATCGAAAACGGCCGCTACCGGATCGCCCGCATTTACGACGCGGAGAGCTGGAATCCGGAGCTGCGCGCGCCGTTGGCGGCGCCGGGGGTGGATGTCTCCACCGGCGACTACATTCTGGCGATCGACGGCGTGGAGCTGCGCGCGCCGGACAACATACACCGGCTGCTGGACGGAACGGCGAACCGGCAGACGGTGCTGACCGTGAACAGTACGCCGGCAATGGAAGGCGCGCGGCAGGTGAAGGTGGTTCCGGTAGCGAGCGAAGCGGCGCTGCGTTCGCGGGCCTGGGTGGAGGCGAACCGGCGGCTGGTGGAGAAGCTCTCCGGCGGGAAGCTCGCCTATGTGCATTTGCCGAACACGGGCACGCCGGGGTATGAGAGCTTCAACCGCTACTATTTCGCGCAGCAGGACAAAGAGGGCGCGGTGATCGACGAGCGGTATAACGGCGGCGGCTCGGCGGCGGATTACATCATCGAAGTTTTGGGGCGGACGTTCGACGGCTACTTCAACAACGTGGCGGGCGATCGGTACCCGTTCACCAGCCCATCGGCGGGCATCTGGGGACCGAAGGTGATGATCGTCAATGAAATGGCGGGTTCCGGGGGCGATTTGATGCCCTGGATGTTCCGTTTCCGCAAGCTCGGGCCGCTGGTGGGAAAGCGCACGTGGGGCGGGCTGGTGCACACGGCGGACACGCCGCCGTTCATCGACGGCGGAACGATGATCGCGCCGCGGGGCGGCTTTTTCACGCGGGACGGGAAGTGGGCGGTGGAGAACGAAGGCACGGCGCCGGATATCGACGTGGAGAACTGGCCGAAGGACGAGATCGCCGGACGGGACGCGCAACTGGAGCGCGCCGTGGAGGAGGCGCTGCGGCTGCTGAAGGCGAACCCGGTGAACCGGATGACGAGCGAGCCGCCGCCGCCCACGTGGGGCGCGCGTCCGGCTCGCAAATAGCGGACGATGTCGCGGGCCAAGGTGGTACTGCTGGTGACGCTGTTCGGCGGAGCGCCGCTGGCGATTTTTCTGCTGGTGCGGTTCGCGCTGCCGTTCACGCCGGAAGTGGATCTGGGGGCGCCGCCGGTGTTACTGACGGGCCCGGAAGGGGACCGGCTGTACTCGCTGTTGATTGTGGAGCGGGAGCGGCCGAGCGGGCGCTACCGCACGCGGCGCACGCACGGGGTGGACATCGTGGTTCATGCGCCGGCGGAGGCGAAGGAAGTGGGGCGCTTCCCGCTGGTGGACCGGGAAGATCCGCTCCCGCTGCGCAACGAGAGCACGTACATCGGCAACGACGGGCGGCGGCTCTGGTTTTTCGCGGACCGGCTGTACGGGCTGGAGCCCCGCAGCGGCGCGCTGACCGGCACCGCGGCGATTGAGGCGGTGAATCCGTTTCTGGCCGGGCAGTGGTTGCCGGAGCACAAATACTACACGTTCGACGAGGCGAGCCGGCGCGTGCAGGTTCTGACGGCCGAGGGCCGCCATTACGCACTGGACGCGGGCACTCTCAAGGCGCTGCCCACGGGCGCGCCGGAGGAGGCGAAGCCGAAGGACATGCAGGAGTACGCGGCGCTCGTGCGCCGGCAAGAAGAACGGTACGACGTGCTGCACAACGGGGTGAAGGCGTACTGGCGGCCGCGGGCGCGGCTGCGGGACAACGTCTGGAGCGGCCTGCTGACGGAGGAGGAAGCCGGGAAGATCCGCGCCGCGGACAACTGGGAAGAACCACGGCAGGGGCACGGTGAGACGGAGATCCGCCGCTTCTGGGTGGTGCGGCTGAAGCCGTGGGTGGACCGCTGGCGGGAGAAGCGGCTGAAGGCGGAGACGATCGAGGAAGCGCCGGGCATCGAGGGCGCGTACCTGCAGGGCGGCGTGGTGCGGCGCCCGTTCTCTGACGGCCCGCTGGAGTTGTCCAATCCGGCGGGGTTCCTGGTGTTGCATCGCTCGCGCATCGGCAAAGAGGGGACGCTGGTGTTCACGCGCGTGGATGAGGGGTTCCGGCCGATCTGGACCGCGGATTCGGGCCTGGGCGAGGTGAAACAGATGGCGCCCACGGAGAACTACGTGGTGGCGATCGGGCGGCCCGCGGTAAAGGCAGGCGAACGGGAGCGCGAGTACCGCATTGTCTTCATCCAGACCGCCAACGGCGCGCGCTTCGACGAACCCTTCCGATAGGATGAAGGCATGACCCCGGTGTTGTGGATTGTCCTGCTGGCGCAGGGCCCGTCGCTCGACGCCGGGCGGCAGGCCTTTCTGGCGGGCGATCTGGCGCGGGCGGAGACGGTGTTCCGCGAGTATCTGAAAGGGAATCCGAACTCGGCCGAGGCGATGAGCAACCTGGCGGCGGTGCTCTCGCGGCGGGAGCGGTTCCCGGAGGCGGTGACGCTGTACCAGCGGGCGCTGAAGGCCGCGCCGGCCTTGGTGGAGATCAACTTCAACCTGGCGGTGGCGCAGATACGGGCGTACCAGCAGGGCGCGGCGGCGGAGAGTTTGCGGCGCTATTTGAAGGCCCGGCCGGAGGATCTTCGAGCGCGGCAGTTGCTGGGTGTGTGCCTGGTGGAGACGGGCGACCTGGAGCGCGGGATCGGGGAACTCGAATCGGTGGCGAGCACGCAGCAGAACGATCCGACGCTGCTGCTCTCGCTGGCCTACGCGCATGCGCGGGGCGGCAATGAGGCGCGAGGGTCGGAGTTGCTGAAGCGCATCGAAGCGGCGTATCCGGGGCAGGCGGCGCTGGTGGAAGGGCTGCTGGAATTCCGGCGGGGGCGGTACGCGGAGTCAAAGGGGAAGCTGGAAGAGGCGCTGCGGCACGATCCGGGTTCGCCGCCGGCGCTGGCGGCGATGGGACGGGTGCACCTGGCGGCGAACGAAGACGCGGAATCGATGGCGTACTTTGAGAAGGCGCTGGCGCGCGCGCCGGCGGACGCGGAATCGACGTACCAACTGGGGGTACTCTATGACCGGAACGGCCGCACGGCGGAGGGGCGCAAGCTGCTGGAACGTGCCGCGCAGCTTCGGGCCGCGTATCCTGATCCGTACTATCAGCTCGGCCGGATCTCGTATCGGGAGAAGCACTACGCGCGGGCGCTCGGCGAGTTGCAGACGGCGGCGAAGTTTCTGCCGAACCACGAATCGATCCGGCTGCTGCTGGGGCGGACGTACCAGGCGCTGGGACGCAAGCTGGAGGCGGACCGCGAGTTCGCGCTGGTGCGCAAGCTGAAGGCGAACGCGATCGAGCGCAGCCGGAAGAAGCTGGAAGGCGACCCGTGAAGCGATTCCTGGCCGGCGCGGCGCTTGCTTCGGCGCTGGCCGCGGCGGCGTTGTTCGCGCAGGGCATCGCCAGCCGCAACGTGAAGCCGCAGCCGCGCGGCAAGCCGTCGGGACGCCCGTTTCCCGCGAAGTTCACCGACGTGGCGCGCGAGGCGGGACTGACGCAGCCGGTGATTTTCGGGACCGACACGCACGTGCGGTACATCTTCGAGACCTCACAGGGCGGCGTGGCGTGGTTGGACTACGACAAAGACGGATGGATCGATGCGTTTCTGGTGAGCGGCACGCGGCTGAACGAGGATCCGCCCGAGGCGACCAACCGGCTCTATCGCAATAACCGGGACGGCACGTTCACGGACGTGACGGAGAAGGCGGGGTTGCGGCGCGGCGGATGGGGGTCCGGCGTGACGGTGGGGGACTACGATGGCGACGGGGACGACGATCTCTTCGTCACGTACTTTGGGGACAACGCGCTCTACCGCAATAACGGCGACGGCACGTTTACGGACGTCGCGCCGCAAGTGGGTTTGAAGCAGCCGGGTAAGTACTGGAACGCGGGGGCGGTGTTGTTCGATCTGGATCGCGACGGCGACCTGGATCTGTTCGTGAGCAACTATGTCGATTTCGACATTGCGCGGGTGCCGAAGCCGGGCGAGAACGCGTTCTGCACGTGGAAGGGCGTGGCGGTGGCGTGCGGGCCGCGCGGGCTGCCGGCGGCGCGCATGTGGCTCTACCGCAACGACGGCGGCACGTTCGTGGACATCAGCGAGCGCGGCGGGGTGGCGAAGGCGCGCTGTTACGGGATGACGGCAACGGCGGCGGACTTCAACAACGACGGTTGGCCGGACGTGTACGTGGCGTGCGATTCGTCGGCCAGCCTGCTGTTCGTCAACCGCAAGAACGGCACGTTCAGCGAAGAGGGCGTGGAGCGCGGCGTGGCGCTGAATGAAGACGGGCGGGAGCAGGCGGGGATGGGGCTGGGCATCGGCGACTACAATCTGGACGGGTATCTGGATATCTTCAAGACGCACTTCGCCGACGATACGCACATCCTGTATCGAGGCTCGGCGGAGGGCGTTTTCGAGGATGTCACGCTGGCCGCGGGATTGGGGGTGGAGACGCGGTTTGTGGGATGGGGGGCGGGGATCGTGGACCTGGACAACGACGGGTGGCCGGACCTGTTCGCGGCGACGGGGCAGGTGTACCCGGAGACGGAGAAGTTCTTCGACGGGTACCCGTACCGGTCGCCGCGGCTGTTGTTCCGGAATTTGGGAAACGGGCGCTTCGAACAGTTGCTCGAAGAGGCGGGGCCGGCCATCGCGGCGGCGCATTCGAGCCGCGGGGCGGCGTTCGGGGACTACGACAACGACGGGGACGTGGACATCCTGATCATGAACCGCAACCAGCCGCCGAGCCTGCTGCGCAACGATTTGCCGAAGGGCGCGAACTGGGTGCAGGTGCGGGCGCCGCTGGGCTCGCGCGTGACGGCGATCTATGGAGGGCGGCGGCAGACGCAGGAGGTGACGAGCCAGGCGAGCTTCTACTCCGCCAACGACAGCCGGCTGCACTTCGGGCTGGGCGGGGCGACGGCGGTGGATCTGGCGATCCGGTTCCCGGACGGCACGATGCGCAAGGCGGCGAACGTGCCGCTGAACCGGGTCTTCACGGCCACGCGACCGGTCGAACGCGGCGCTGCGAAAGATTAGAGGAACGTCTTCTCCACCCAGAGGCGGCTGCGGCGCAGGTTCTCCGGCAGGGAGCGTGTGAGCACGGTTTCCTTGCGCCAGGCGAGTTCCACGGTGAGATAGCCGCGGTAGGCGGACTGCTTCAGGTACTTCGCGATGGGGGTGTAATCGTAAT
>DALYJJ010000122.1:0-18127 GCA_031969915.1 Bryobacteraceae bacterium
GCGTCGACTTCCCTGCGCCGCTCGCGCCGACCAGGGCGACCGCCTCGCCCGGCCTGGTCTCGGTGATCACGCCCGGGCCGGTGGCCACGCGCATCTTCCGCGACGCCGCCGAAGGCTTGGCCGGCGAAGCGCAGGCCCTGGGCGCCGCCCTCGCCGAGCGCATGCTCCAGGCAGGCGCGCAGTCGGTGCTCGAACTCGTCTACGGCTCATGAACCGGATCTACCTGATCGAAGAACCGGACGACGAAGACCGCCTCACACTCCGCGCGCGCCGGTTGCTCGACCAGGGCCGCCCCTGCCGCATGGTCGCCTCCCCCGCCGAAGCCCGCGCCCAGGCCGCCGCCCTCCACGCCGCCGGCGTCCCATTCGAGTTCGTGCCCGCCGCACCCGAGCCCGCGGCCTGGACCGCGCTCCCCCTCTTCGGCCAGAAGATCGTCGTCACGCGCGCCGCCGAACAGGCCGGCGAACTCTCCGCCCGCCTCCGCGCTCTCGGCGCCGATGTCCACGAACTGCACACCATCGCCTTCCAGCCACCCGCCGATCCCGGCCCCCTCCACCAGGCCATCGCCCGGCTCCACGAATACCATTGGCTGCTGTTCACCAGCGTCAACGGCGTGCGCTTCTTTCTCGAACGTCTCGATGCCTCCCCCCGCGATCTGCGCGCCCTCTCCGCGCGCCTCTGCGCCATCGGCCCGGCCACCTGCGCCGCCCTGGAGGCGCTCCACCTGAAGGTCGACATCGTCCCGGAAGAGTATGTCGCCGAGAGTCTCCTCGCCGCCTTCGCCGCCGTCGATCTGGAGGGCCAGCGCGTCCTGCTCCCCCGCGCCGCCGTCGCCCGCGACCTCATCCCGGAGGCGTTCGCCCAACGCGGCGCCCACATCGATGTCGTCGAAGCCTACCGCACCGTGATCCCCGAAGACAGCGCCGCGCGGGCCCGCGAACTATTCTCCGCCCCGCCCCGCCCGGATTGGATCACCTTCACCAGTTCCTCCACCGTCAGGAACTTCCTCACCTTGGCCGGCCCCGGCGCCCTGGACCGCGTGAAGGCCGCCTCCATCGGCCCGGTCACTTCCGACACCGCCAGACGGCACGGCATCGCCATCGCCGCCGAAGCACGGCCGTTCACCATCGACGGCTTGATTGAGGCGATTGTGGGCGGCCCCAATCGCGGCCAGGGGAGTATGCTGTAAGCGGCAGGACACCTTCATGAAGCGAGTTCGATTCGCGCTGAGCGCGGCATTTCTCTTCCTTTACTCAACGGCCCCCGCGGCGGCGGCCATCAAAGTGATGCTCCTCGACGGCGAGCAAGGCGGACCGTACCACGCCTGGCAGGAGACCACGCCGTATTTGAAACGCATGCTCGAAGAGACCAGGCTCTTCGAGGTGGACGTGGTCACCGCTCCCCCGCCGGGCGGCGATTTCGCGAACTTCAAGCCGCATTGGAGCAAGTACAAGGCGGTAGTGGCCAACTACGACGCTCCCGACGAGCGGTGGCCGGACGAACTGAAGGCATCCTTCGATGCCTATGTGAGGAACGGCGGCGGATTCGTCAGCGTGCACGCCGCCGACAACGCGTTTCCGCAGTGGCGCGCCTGGAACCTGATGATCGGCATCGGCGGATGGCGCGGCAGGGACGAGAAGAGCGGTCCGCGCTGGTATTACAAGGACGGCAAGCTGGTTTCCGATCCCTCGCCCGGAAAGGCGGGCTCGCACGGTGCGCGGCTCCCCTACCAGGTGGAGAACCGCGCCGAACATCCGGTCACCAAGGGCTTGCCGAAAGCCTGGATGCACGTGGGCGACGAGTTGTACGCGAATCTGCGCGGACCCGGCGAGACGATGACCATCCTCTCCACCGCCTACTCCGACCCGTCGAATCGGGGCACGAGCGTGCACGAGCCGATCCTGATGGCGATTGCCTACGGCAAGGGGAGAGTGTTCCACACCGTGCTGGGCCACGACATCGCCGCGCTCAACAGCGTCGGCTTCATCGCCACCTACCAGCGCGGAACGGAATGGGCGGCCACGGGCAAAGTCACGCAGAAAGTGCCGGCCGATTTCCCGACCGCGGAGAAAGCAACCACGCGCAAAGAGTACGAACCGCCCGCCGGATGGGTCTCGCCTCCCGGCCCGCGCCGCCCGCCCGCAGCGAAGCCGCAGTAGCGCGGGGCCGGCTCAGACAAAGAGCACGCCCGTGTTGTGCCTGACGTAGGAGTGCTTCTGGAACTCGGCCCGTTTGTCGGGGTGATCCCGGCGGTAGTGGCCGCCGCGGCTCTCTTCGCGGGCCAGGGCGCAACGGGCGATGAGATGCGCGACGGTGCGAAGGTTGCGCAACTCGAAGGCGGCGCGCGTGGGGTGTGCGAGCGCGGCGGGGGCATCGGCGGCGAGGCGCTCGGCGGCCTCCGACAATCCAGCGGCGGAGCGGGCGATACCGCAGTGGGTCCAGGCGAGTGCGCGGATCTGCGCCTCGCTCAAGGCCGGGAACGGAGCGGGAGGCTGCGGTTGGGCCTCGAACAACGGTTCGGCGGACAGGTCCAGCATCGCCCGGCCGGCGCGCGCGCCAAAGACCACGCCCTCAAGTAGGGAGTTACTGGCCAGGCGGTTTGCGCCGTGGACGCCCGTGCAGGCGACTTCCCCGGCGGCGAAGAGGCGCGGGATTTCGGTGCGGCCGTCGAGATCGGTTCGCACGCCGCCCATGGCATAGTGTGCGGCCGGATGAACGGGCGCGGGCTGGTGCGCGAGATCGACGCCGTAGCGGAAACAGGTTTCGTAAATGCGCGGAAAGCGGCGTTTGAGGAACGCGCCGTCCCGGTGTGTCAGGTCGAGGAAAACGTGGGGGTGGCGCGTGCGCTCCATTTCGCTCACGATGGCCCGCGACACGACGTCGCGCGGAGCGAGTTCTTCCAGTTCGTGGTAGCGCGGCATGAAACGCTCGCCGGCAATGTTCACCAGGCGAGCGCCTTCGCCGCGCAGGGCCTCGGAAAGCAGGAAGCGCGGAGCGTCTTCCACGTGCAACGCGGTGGGGTGGAACTGCACGAACTCAATGTCGCTGATCGCGGCGCCGGCGCGGAAAGCCAGCGCGACGCCGTCGCCGGTGGCCACGCTCGGGTTCGTGGTGTTCAAGTAAACGCGGCCCAGCCCTCCGGTGGCGAGCAGTACGGCCCGGGCGCGGATCGCGATCGAACCGCCCGAGCGCTCGTCGAAAGCGAGCGCGCCCGCGCAGGCGCCGCCCGCCAGCAGCAGTTCGGTGATCGATGAGAAGCTGCGGAACTGAATACCGCTCTCGGCGGCGGCGCGGAAATACAGGGTGCGGGCGATCTCCTGGCCGGTGGAATCGCCATGCGCATGGAGCACGCGGCTCCGGCTATGCGCGCCTTCGCGCGCGAAGAGAAGGCGCGAACCATCGCGATCGAAGGCCGCTCCCCAATCGATGAGCTCCTGGATGGCGGCGGGGCCCTCTTCGACGAGGGTCCGCACGGCATCGCGGTCGCAGAGGCCGTCGCCGGCATTGAGCGTGTCCTGCTCGTGGAGTTCGATGTCGTCGTCGTCGCTCAGCGCAACCGCGATGCCGCCTTGCGCGTATTGGGACGAGGATTCGTCGAGGGTGTCTTTCGCAACCACCAGGACCCTGCCGCGCCGGGATAACTCGATGGCCGCGCGAAGACCCGCGACGCCGGCTCCGACGACAAGGAAATCCGTCTCGATATGTTGTGCGAAGCCGCCGATGCTTCATGTTACAACGGAAGGATGCCAGCGATCCCAGTACGAACGCACGGTGGTAACTACGCGGTGCACGTGGAGCGAGGATCTCTGGCGCGGCTGGCCGAGTTCGTTCCCGAGGGAAGCGGCAAGCTCTTCATCGTCACCACCGGGGACGTCTGGAAACTGCACCAGGGGCCGGTGCTGCAGGCCGTGGAAGGACGCGAGCATGCGGTGCTGTTCTTCCCGGGCGGCGAGGATCGCAAGAGGCTCGCGGAAGTGGAAGCGCTCGCCGGACAACTGTTGGAGCAGGGCGCGGACCGCAAGAGCGCGATCATCGCGTTCGGCGGCGGCATCGTCACCGACGTGGCGGGCTTCGTGGCGGCGACGTTCATGCGCGGCATCCCGGTGCTGCAGACGCCGACTACGCTTCTGGCGCAGGTGGACGCGGCGATCGGCGGGAAGACGGGCGTGAACCTCGCTTCCGGCAAGAACCTGGTGGGCGCCTTTCATCAGCCCGTGGCGGTGGTGGTCGACCCCGACGTTCTCTCCACGCTGAGCGAACGCGAGTACCGGGCGGGCCTGGTGGAGGTCTTGAAAGCGGGGATCATCCGCGACCCGTACCTCTATCACGTGATGGCCGACGGCTATGAGTCCGTGTTGCAGCGCGAGCCGCGCATCGTGGACGAACTGATCGAGTGCGCGGTCAAGGTGAAGGCCGGCGTGGTGTCGCTCGACGAGCGGGAGAGCGGCCTGCGGCGCATCCTGAACTTCGGCCACACGGTGGGGCACGCGTTGGAAGCGGAGACGGGCTACCAGCGCCTGTTGCACGGGGAAGCGGTGGCGTTCGGCATGAAGGCGGCCGTGCATCTCTCGCATCTGACGGGGCATCTCTCCGGTGAGGACAGCGTGGACATGCTGCAGACGATCGGGCGGTACAGCGTGATTCCGCCCTTGGATGGTGTGACGCCGGAGAAGCTCGCGGCGCGTCTCAAGAGCGACAAGAAGACGGTGCTCGGCTCGGTCCACTGGGTGCTGGCGCCGGCGATCGGACAGGCCAAAGTGGTCTCCGGCATCGAAGAGAAGATAGTGCTGCGCGCGATCGCGCGAGCGATGGAATGAAGGGGACCACTCCACCGGGCGCCGGCACCGAGGAACAGGCCGCGCGGTGGGTGCGCGGGATGTTCGCCCGCGTTGCGCCGCGTTACGACCTGCTGAATCACCTGCTCTCCTTTCAGATCGATCGCTACTGGCGGGCTCGCACCGTCGCCCGTGTACGGCGCATTTTGGAACGGCCCGGCGCGCGCGCGATGGATCTCTGCTGCGGCACGGGGGACTTACTGCTGGCGCTGGCGGCGCGGCGCGGGGCGCTGGTCTACGGCAGCGACTTCTGCCACCCCATGCTGCAAGCCGCGCAGGCCAAAATCGAGCGGAAACAGGCGCCGGCGGTTTTGTTTGAAGCGGACGGGCTGACGCTGCCCCTCAGAGACGCCTCACTCGACCTGATCACAGTGGCCTTCGGGTTCCGCAATTTCGCGAACTATCGAGCGGGGCTGGCGGAACTGCGCCGTGTGCTGCGGCCGGGTGGGGCGGCGGCGATTCTCGAGTTCTCGACGCCGCCGAACCGGTTGATCGCGGGCCTGTACGGGTTTTACTCAACGCGCGTCCTGCCCGTGCTCGGCGGCGCGATCTCGGGCTCACCCGATGCCTACACGTACCTGCCGGAGAGCGTCCGAAAGTTCCCTTGCGCGGAGGATCTGGCGGCGGCGATGAAAGAGGCCGGCTTCGCCACGGTTGCGTTTGAGCGGATGACGTTCGGCGTGGTGGCGCTGCACATCGGGCACGCGTGAGGGCCGCCGGGGTCAAGGGATCAGCCGGGCGGCCGGCTCATCGAGGAACCACTCCACGTTGCGGCCGTGATGGACGCCGATCTGCGCGGGGTAGCGGAGAGGCTCGTACGGCTCGCGCAGCACGCTCCGCAGCGCTTCCGCCTTGTCCGCCCCCACCGCCAGGTAGGCCAGGCGCCGCGCGGCGATCAGGACGCCGGGCAGCAGCGTGATGCGCCACTGTTCGAGCTTGGGGACGTAGGCGGCCGCGGCGAGGCCCGCCCGGTCTTCGATCAACGGTTCGCCGGGAAACAGGCTTGCCGTATGGGCGTCGGACCCCATGCCGAGGTGAATCAAGTCGAACTCCGGCAGGGCGGACTCCGGTGGAGCGAAGTGCTGGCGCAAGTCGGCCGTGTAGAGCGCAGCGGCCTCGCTCGGAGGCAGCTCGGAGTGGATGCGATGGACGTTCGACAAGGGAACCTGCGCGGGTCCGATCAGCAACTCCCCGGCGAGGCGGTAGTTGCTTTGCTCATGCGTGGGGGGCACGGCGCGCTCGTCCACCCAGAACAGATGCACGCGATCCCAGGCGACGGGCGCCGCGGCGAGCAGCGGGAACAACTGCTTCACGGTGGACCCGCCGGACAGCGCGATGGCCGCCCGGCCGCGTTCGGCGATGGACTGCTCCAGCGCGGAGACGATCGAGCGTGCGCAGGCCGCCGCCGCGCGGGTTCCATCCGGAAACCGGTGTCTCATAACGCGAGCGCGCCGCGAAGCGCTTCCTCATACGCAGCGTCCCGGCCGAGGATGCGCAGTTCTTCGCGCAGAAGCAGGTAGTCGTTGAGCGCGCCGAACGCGGCGTGGGTGGTGAATCCGCCGCGCTGCACCTGCAGAGTCTCGTTCTCTCCAGCGCTCAGCCGGACATCGATGTCCGGGCCCGACAGCGACACGGACCAGAGCGCCCGCGGCCTGTCGGGCAGCGCCACGAACTCCGGCCGCACCCCGCCGCAGCGCGCGGAAAGCCACGCACCCAGGTAGGCCGCCCGTGCCGGCATCGACGCTCCACCATACTCCACGACGATGCGCCGGACGTCGTCCGCGCGCGCGCCGGCGGGGAAGGAGGAGGCGATCATCTCGCGCCACCGCGTGAGGCGCGTCCAGGAAAGATCGGCGATGTGCGGACCCGCGAGTCTCGCCAGACGCGGCAGTTCATCGGCGTCGCGCGAAGCGACGATCAGCTTGTCCACCAGGGGCAGCAGCCGGTAGAACTCGGGCATGTCGAACAACCGGGCGCAGCGCGACCACATCACCACGGGGAGGTCCGGCACGATCAGGCCGAGGCAAACGCTGGGCACGTCGGCAAGCTGCGCGGCGGGTGTCCGAATCTCCACCTGTTCCGAGCAGATCTGCTGGCGGCGGCCGAACGGCATCCAGCACTGCGCGTAGACCCGCGCGGCGAGTCCGCGCGCGTCGTCGAGCCGCACGGTGATCGCACGGCTGGGATGCTCGGGCATGAGCGCGGCCAGCGTTTCGCCCGGGTCGTCCTCCGCCTCGGCGACGACGATCATGGTCATCGAGCAGGCCCGCAGGACGCCCTGCGACTCCTCTTTGCCCAGCGACACCCAGAGTTCGGAGAGTTCCTTGGTCAGGCGAGCGGGGTGAATGACGGAGCTGCTCATGGCACCCTCCATTCATGCCCGCGCCGCGCGAGCATCTCGTCGGCCGCCGCCGGACCCCATGTGCCGGCGTCGTAGTTCGGGAATGGATGTTTGGTCTCGCTCCACACGCCCAGAATCGGTTCCACCGCCTTCCAACTTGCCTCCACCATGTCCTGGCGCGTGTACAGCGTCGGGTCGCCGACCATCGCGTCGAGGAGCAGAGTCTCATAGGCCGAGGGCGAGCGCGCGCCGAAGCTGGTTCCGTAATTGAAGTCCATCGACACGGGCCGCAGCTTCATGCCTTCGCCCGGGTGTTTGGAAAGGAACCGGAGAGAAATTCCCTCCTCGGGCTGAATGCGGAGGATCAAAAGGTTGGCCTGCAATTGGGGCGGCAGGCTGAGGTTGCCGTCGCCGCGGAACAGCGAGAGCGGCGCGGCATTGAAGCGGATGGCGATATCGGTGACGCGCTTCGGCATGCGCTTGCCCGTGCGGATGTACCAGGGCACACCGGCCCACCGCCAGTTGTCGATGAAGAACGTCGCGGCCGCGTAGGTGTCGGTTTGCGCCTCCGGGGCCACGCCCTTCTCCTGGCGGAAGCCGGGCACGTCGGCGCCGCCGATGCGCGCCGGGCCGTACTGGCCGGCCACGGCGTTCTCCTGCACCTCGCTGGGCTTCATCACCCGCACCGAGCGGAGCAGCTTCGCACGTTCGTCGCGCACCGCGGCGGGCTCGAAAACAGCCGGCGGCTCCATCGCCACCGTGGCCATCACCTGCAGGAGATGGTTTTGGATCATGTCCCGTAGCGCCCCGGCCTCCTGATAGTAGCCGCCGCGGCCCTCGACGCCGATCGACTCGGCGGCGGTGATCTGCACGTGGTTAATGTAGCGGCGGTTCCACAGCGGTTCGAAGATGCCGTTCCCGAAGCGGAAGGCCTGAACGTTCTGGACCGTCTCCTTGCCCAGGTAGTGGTCGATCCGATAGATGTCCCGCTCGGGAAAGACGCGCTGAATGGTGTCGTTCAGTGCGCCGGCGCTTCTCAGGTCGTGGCCGAAAGGTTTCTCCACCACCAGGCGGCGCCATCCACGGCCCCGGTTGAGACCGGCCGCGCCCAGGCGCTGGACCACCTCTTCATAGAAGCTGGGCTGCGTGGAGAGATAGAAGAGCACGTTGCCTTCGGTCTGGCGCGTGCGCTCGATCTCCTCCAGGCGGCTCGCCATCCTCTCGTACAGGGCGTTGTCGTTCATGTTGCCGGGTTCGTAGAAGAGGCCGCTCGCGAAGCCCCTCCAGAACTCCTCGTCGAGAGGACCGTCTTCGGAGAACTCGGCCACGGATTCGCGCATCTTCTCGCGGAACGCTTCGCCGGTCATCGCGGTGCGAGAGTTTCCGAGAACGGCGAAGCCCGGCGCAAGGCGGCGCTCAATGGCGAGGCGGTAGAGTGCGGGCAGCAGCTTCCGCTGGGTGAGGTCGCCGTTGGCGCCGAAGATCACCACCACGCAGGGAGGCGCGCTCTGCTCGAACCGCAATTCGTCGGCAAAAGGACTGGGCTGAGCCATGTTCTCTCACGGTAGCATTCGGAGTTATGCTGTATCCCGGCCGGGGAGGCGCGAATGACGTTCGATGAAACGATGGCGGCACTGGAATCGATGGGAACCGGGCAGAACCGGAAGACCTATCGCAATCACGGAGCGGGCGAAAAGGTCTTCGGGGTCAGTTTCGCCAACCTGGGAGCGCTGAAGAAGAAGATCAAGACCGATCACGCGCTGGCCCTGGCGCTCTGGGAGACAGGCAACGCGGACGCGCGTTCCCTGGCGACGATGATCGCCGACCCGCAGGCGGTCACCGAGGCGCAGCTCGACGCCTGGGCGGCATCCATCGACTTCTACGTCCACGCGGGTCTGCTGGGCCGCCATGTGGCGGCGGCGTCGCCGGCAGGCCTAAAGCGCATGAAGCACTGGATGAAGTCCAAGCACGACTTCACCGGCGAGGCGGGCTGGACCGCGCTGGCGGTGCGCGTGATGGATGTGGAGGGTGGCGCCGTCTCCGACGAGGAGTGCGCGCGCCACCTGGAGACCATCGAGAAGACCATTCACAAAGCGGCCAACCGCACTCGCTACGCAATGAACAACGCGCTGATTGCCATCGGCGGCCGGGGCTCGAAGCTCCGCGCAACGGCGCTGGCAGCGGCACGGCGGATCGGCAAGGTGGAAGTGGACCACGGCAACACGGGCTGCAAGACGCCCGAAGCCGTCGCCTACATCGCGCGGGCGGAGGCCCGCAAGGCGGCCAGGGCAAAATAGCGCGGGCTTTGATAGGCTGGCGGTCGTCATGATCCATCGACGCCAGTTTGTGCAGGCCACGGCCTCCGCCGCCCTGCTTCCCGCCCTTGCGCGCGCAGAAGCGTTCCAGACTCCGGAACTGCTCGGCGCTTTGCGCAAGGAGACCGGGGACGCGCCCGTCCCCGGCGCCACGTGGTTCACCGCCGAAAACGAAGGCGACGGCCTGAGCTACACGTTTCCCGCCGGGACACTCGCCAAGGCGAAGTTCCTTTCCTCCGACATGCTGCTCGACGGCAACATCCTGGCCACTTTCTCGCTGTCCCTATATGAAGGACAAAACGGCCGGATTTTCCGATTTTCGTTCGGCGCCCTGAATCAATGCTCGTTCCGGATGCGCATGGCCACGGAACTGGTGGATCAGCGCGCCTGGATGGTCGATCGGGAAGGCGCCTTTCTCAAACCGATCGCGGGCGGCTCGCGCGTCGACCTCGACAAGGTGGACCGCCTCACGCTGGTTGTCCGGCGGAAGGGCCCGAAGCCCGTGCGCTTCTGCATGACGCCTCTCACCTGGTCGGGCGCCGGCGTTCCGAGGCTGGCGAATCCGGTGTTGCCCAAAGGCAAGCTGCTTGACGAACTCGGCCAGAGCACGCTGCACGAATGGCCTGCGAAGACCAGGTCGGTCGACGAGATGAAGACCCGGGTGCGAGCGCAGTTGGACCGCGCACCCGCGCAGCGCTGGCCCGACACCTTCACCCGATGGGGCGGCTGGAAGGAGCGCAAGCTCGGCCCCGCGTCGGGCTTCTTCCGCGTCCAGAAGGCCGCCGACCGCTGGTGGCTGGTGGATCCCGCCGGGTACGCGTTCTGGTCGAACGGGCCGGACTGCGTGCGCGTGGACACCGATGCCCGCTTCGACGGAATTGAAGATGCGCTGACCTTCGCGCCGGACGCAAAGGGAGAGTTCGCCGACATCTACACGGAGCGGATTTCGCGGGCCGGCAAGTCAATCAACTATCTGGCCGCGAACATGATTCGGGCCGTGGGCGCGAAAGGTTGGCGGGAGAAGTGGTCCACGATCGCGCTCGCCGAACTGAAGCGGCTGCGCTTCAACACCGTCGCGAACTGGTCGGAGTGGGAATTCGCGGCCGAAGCGCAGTTCCCCTATGTGCGCCCGATGTCGTTTCGGCCCCGGAAAGCGGGCCTGATCTATCGCGATTTCCCGGATGTTTTTCATCCCGCCTTCGACGAGGACGCCGCCGCCTACGCCGCCGAGTTGACCACGACGGCGAAGGACCCGGCATTCATCGGCTACTTTCTGATGAATGAGCCCACCTGGGCGTTCTCCTCCGAACTGCCGGCCGCGGGGATGCTCTACAACACGCCCGACTGCGCCACGCGGAAGGAACTGGTGCAGTTCCTCCGTAAGAAGTACGACGGAGACGCCGCCCTGGCCGCGGCCTGGAAAGCGCCCGCGACGTTCGAGCGGGTAGCGCAAGGCAAATGGCCGGGAGTGCTCACACCGGAGGCGCTCAACGATCTGCGCGGCTTCAGCGTGGTGATCGTCGAGAAGTACTTCCGCACCATCTCGGCGGCGTGCCGCAAGGTGGACCCGAACCACCTGAATCTGGGCATGCGCTGGGCGGGCGTGCCGCCGGATTGGGCGGTGGAAGGCATGAAGCACTTCGACGTCTTCAGCATCAACTGCTACCGGCCCAGCCTGCCGCGCGACTTCTCGGAGAAGATCGAGAAGATGCTGAACATGCCCACCATGGTCGGCGAATGGCACTTCGGCTCGCTCGACGTGGGGCTGCCGGCTTCCGGCATCGGCCACACCCGGACGCAGGCCGATCGCGCCAAGGCCTACCGGTACTTCGTGGAAGACGCCGCGGCCAACCCGAGGTGCGTGGGCGTGCATTGGTTTACGCTCTACGACCAAAGCGCTCTGGGACGGTTCGACGGAGAGAACTACAACATCGGCTTTCTCGACGTGACGCACCGGCCCTATGAAGAGATGTGCGCCGGGGCGATCGCCAGCCACGAGCGGCTGTATCGCGTCGCAGCCGGCCTTGAGCCGGCCTTCAGCGGCAAGCCGGAGTATCTGCCGTTGATCTTTCTATAAACAGGCGCGGGGCGGCTATCAGCATGCGCGGGGCGGAGAACGCGATCCGCCCCGCGGTTACCCATGAACCGAAATTAATCGCGCCTTCGGCAAAACTTCATGAGTCTTCCCGTACTCTGGTTGATGTAGTCTGGAAGGCCGTTCTTGCACGCACTGGTTCTGATCGGCGCAGCCGCGCTTCTGCTTCGTGTCCCTCCCGTGCCCCTGCGCGCGCAGGAGCCGCCGAAGGCGGAGGTGCCCCACCACGAGTTCTTTTCCGGAGTGGTG
Source organism: Bryobacteraceae bacterium (assembly GCA_031969915.1). Classification (GTDB taxonomy): domain Bacteria; phylum Acidobacteriota; class Terriglobia; order Bryobacterales; family Bryobacteraceae; genus DALYJJ01. The sequence goes on from DALYJJ010000122.1 coordinate 11,836, forward strand.
ACCGAAGTACACTCCGACCGGTTTACGGTGCGGCGGCAAGCGCGCAAGAAGGAAGCGCAGAACCAGACGTTCGCGTTGACGCACGAAACGGACGTGGAAGGGAAGCTGGAAGCAGGCGCGCGCGTGACCGTGGGCTTCCACCGCACGGAAGGCGGCGAGGCAGTGGCCGTTCGCGTCATCGTCCGCGCCCGCGGAGGCAGCTAGCCTAACCCTTCTTGGTCCGGGCCTCGACCCACCCCTCCTTCACCACCTGCTTCGAACGGCCGAGTCCTAACGCTTTCTCGGGAACGCTGTTCGTGATCACCGAACCGGCGCCGATGTAACTGCCCGCACCCAGGGAAAGCGGCGCGACCAGCGTGGAGTTGCTGCCCACGAAACATCCGTCTCCGATGTTGGTTCCGTGTTTCGACGTTCCGTCGTAGTTGCACGTGATGGTCCCCGCGCCGATGTTGGCCTTCGCCCCAACGCTCGCGTCGCCCAGGTAGGCGAGGTGCATCGCTTTGCTGCCCGGACCAAGGTGCGTCTTCTTGAGTTCGACGAAGTTCCCGATGCGCGCGCCGGCTCCCACATGGTTGTCCAGGCGCAAACGCGCGTAGGGCCCGACGTGGGCGCCGTCGTCCAGATGCGAGGCGTTCACCATCGTGAAGGGGAGCACTTCCACCTGGTCGCCCAGTGTGGCGTCGCACAGAATCGAGCAGGCGCCCACATGGCAATCCGCGCCGATGCGCGTGGCGCCCAGCAGTTGCGCGAAGGCTTCGATCACCGTGTCCTGACCGACTTCGACTCCCGCGTCGACCGTAACCGTTTCGGGCTTCTCCACGGTCACGCCGGCGAGCATCAACTCCTCCACTTTGCGCCGGCGCAGCAGGGTATCGGCAGCGGCCAGTTCGACGCGCGTGTTGATACCGAGCAATTCCGAAGAATCGGAGACCGGGAACGCGCCCACCGCGTATCCATGGCGGCCCAACGCCTCCACGATGTCGGTGAGAAAGATCTCGTTGGTGGTGGGATTCGGGTGCAGTTCGCCGAGATGCTTCCAGAGCAGAGGCGCGCGGAAACAATAGATACCGGAGTTGATCTGGCGGATCTTCTTCTCTTCCTCGGTGGCGACCTTCTCCTCGACGATGGCGCGCACGTTCCCTTCGCTATCGGTGAGAATCCGGCCGTAGCCGAAGGGGTTGTCCAACTCGGTGGTGATGAGCGTGGCGGCGGTGTATTCGTTGTCCCGCTGCTCGGCCACCAGGTCCTCAAGGGTCTGCCGGGACAACAGCGGCGTATCGCCGTAGAGCACCAGCAGCAGGCCATCCTGGGAAGCCAGGGCCTCGCGGCAGCAAAGCAGCGCGTGCCCGGTTCCCCGCTGCTCGGTCTGTCTCGCGAAGCGCACCCGATACGGGCTGAGCGTGCTTTCCACCGCCTCCGCCTGGTGGCCTGTGACGACGCAGACGCGGTCCGGTGAGGTGAGTTCCAACGCTCTGCGGACCACATGCTCCGCCAGGGTGAGCCCACCGGCGCGGTGAAGCACTTTCGCTTTCTTCGATTTCATCCGGGTGCCGAGTCCGGCGGCGAGGATCACGACCGTCAGCGGTGCGCTCATAGGTTGATTATGGCAAGGCGCCACGGGCGGCCGGGTCAGCGCGCTCCGCCGGGCAGCCGGAAGTGCGCCTCGTGCCAGCGCATCGAGCGCTCAATCCAGTCGATGACGTGCTTCGTTTCGCGGATCCCGTGCGCTTCGCGCGGGTAGCGCACGAAGACTGTCTCAACGCCGACGTCTTTCAGCGCGATATAGAACTGCTCGGCTTCGGAGATGGGAACGTCGTTGTCGTTTTCGCCGTGCACCAGCAGGGTCGGTGTGGCGGCCTTCGCGACATGCTTGAGCGCGGAACGCTCCCAAAGAGTGTCCATCAGGTTGCCCTGGTGCGGGAAGATGCCGAAGGTCATTTGCTCGTACTGGTTGTAATAGGTGGTGTAGTTGTAGCTGACCAGGTTGATGATCGCGGCGGTGGGGATGGAGGACTTGAACAGGCGGGTCTGCGTGATCAGCCACGCGCTGAGTTGGCCGCCGTAACTGACCCCTTCGACGCCGATGCGGTCGCGGTCGATCCAGAGGTTGCGCCGCATGGCGGCGCCGACACCATAGAGAACATCCTGCGCTTCGTTGCCATTCTGATCGCCGAAGACGCCGTCGGCGAACGCCTGGCCGTACCCCGTGGAGCCGCGATAGTTGACCATCAGCGTAGCCCAGCCGCGCCCCGCATAGACCTGGTTCTTGAAGTTGAAGGCCGGACCCTGCTGGCCATGAGGGCCTCCGTGAATGACCACGATCAGCGGATGCGAGGAGTCCGGTGCCAGGCCGGCCGGCCTGGTCAGGAACGCCTCGACCTCCCACTTGTTGTCGTTGCTCACGAAAGTGAACGCCTCCACCGGAGCAACGTCCCGGCCGCGCAGCCAGTCCGCATTGAGGTCCGTGAGGCGGCGCACCTCGCCGGCGGCGGAGCGCAGGTAGAGTTCGGCGGGCCGGCCGGGTGCGGTGAATGTATACGCGACCTCGCCGCCGGGACCGGGCGAGATCGCGCCCACGGTTCCCGGCTGAGCGATGAGCCGTTCCGGCGCTCCGTCGGGGAAGGCCTTGCGATAGAGCGAGACGCTGCCTCGCTCCTGGACGGAGAAGTAGACGTGGCGGCCCTCCGGCGACCAATACGGCGTACCCTGGCGGTTATCGATGGAAACCCACTCGCGGCGGTTGCCGCCGCCCGAGTCCATCATCCAGACGTGGGTATCCTCCATCGTGGTTTCGAGATCGGTGAGGCCGCGCTTGCAGCCCTGGTAGACGATGCTCCGTGCATCGGGTGAAAACCTCGGGCGATATTCGATGTTCTCGGTGGCGGTGAGGCGCCGGATCGCGCCCGTGGCGGCGTTAACGGTGAATAGATCGTAGTTGAAAAACTGGTCTTCGTTCGGCTCGCGGTTGGAGGCGAAGAGAATCTCGTTGCCCTTGGGCGACCAGTCGACGGAATGCTCGTAATGATTGCCGTCGGTCAGTTGGCGGATGGCGCCTGTGGCCACCTCGACCAGGAAGAGATGAAGCCGCTTGTTGTCGTTGAAGCGCGAGTTGCCTTCGTCCAGGTCGGGCTTGTAGAGATAGCGTGTGATCACGACCGGGTCTCCCGTGGCGGCGGTGGTTTCGGGGCCGCGCACGGCGTCGACAAAAACAATGCGCTTGGCATCCGGCGACCAGGCAAAGCGAGCTCCGCGCGATGGGAGCGGATGGTTGGTGTCGCCGAGCAGAGCGAGGAAGCGCGGCTCGCTCCCATCGGCGCGCGCGACAATCAGGCCGGCGCGGCCGCCGACGCGGCCGGAGAAGGCGATCTGCGCGCCGTCGGGGGACCAGACCGGTTCGCCCGAGCCGTCCTGCCCCTGCGCCAGCCGGACGGACCTGCCGTCGGCGAGGGTCATGATCCAGAGCTGCGAGTACGGCATGCCGGGCAGATCGTGGTTCTGCACGGTGTAGGCGACGCGCTTGCCGTCGGGAGAAAAGGCGGCCTGCTGCACGGAACGCATCTTCGAGAGATCGCCCGCCACGAAGGGGCCGGCCTGCAGAGAGCACAGCGAAAGAAAAACCACGAAGAGACGCATGGGCGGATTCCTCACTATAATGCCAATCGATGCGACGAAGAGACCTTCTTTTCTCTGGGGCGGCTCTGCCCGCCCTGGCATGGGGTTCACAAGGACGGCCCGCGGCGAGCGACCGCGTCACGCTGGGCGTGATCGGCTGCGGCAACCAGGGGACGAACGACCTGTTCGGGTTCCTGCGCGATGAGCGCGTTCAAGTGGTGGCGGTGTGCGACGTCAACCGCGAGAGCGCGGGCTACTGGGACGGCCGCCTGGCGGGGCGCGAACCGGCGCGCCACATCGTCGAATGGAACTACGCGAGAGAAAAGCGGAGCGGCCTCTATAAGGGCTGCGCCGCCTATGACGACTTCCGCAAGCTGATCGCCCGCGACGACATCGACGCGGTTCTGCTGGCGTTGCCCGACCATTGGCACGCGATTCCCACCGTCGCGGCGGCGAAAGCGAAGAAGCATATCTACGGCGAGAAACCGCTCTCGCTTACGGTGGCCGACGGGCGGGCGATGGTGAACGCCGTGAAAGCGAGCGGCGTGGTCTTTCAAACCGGCAGCCAACAGCGCTCCGACGCTCGTTTTCGCAAGGCCTGCGAGCTGGTACGCAACGGGCGCCTGGGCCGGTTGACCACGGTGCGCTGCGGGCTACCGGGCGGCACGCCGGACTTCGGCCGTACCGGACACCGCAAGGAGCCCGAGCCTGTGCCGGAGGGATTCCTGTACGACTTCTGGCTGGGACCTGCGCCGGAGGCTCCGTACTCGCCGGCCCGTTGCCACGTGAACTACCGTTGGAATCTCGATTACTCCGGCGGGCAGATCACGGATTGGGGCGGACATCACCCCGACATCGCACATTGGGCAATGGGAATGGACGCCTCGGGCCCGGTGGCGATTCGCAACGCGAAGGGCGTGTTCGCCAGCGATAAAGTGTGGAACACGGCGACGGAGTTCTATTTCGAAGCGGTGTATGCGAACGGAGTGACGATGATCGTGTCACACCGCGAGCGCGGCGGCGTGACGTTCGAAGGGACCGAGGGCAAGGTGTGGGTGAACCGGGGCGCCATCGAGGCCGAACCAAAGAGCTTGCTGGATGTGGAGTTCGGCGCCGGCGACGTGAGGCTGTACGAAAGCAAAGACCACTTCCGGAACTTCGTGGATTGCGTTCTGACGAAGAAGGAGCCGGTGGCGCCGATTGAGGCGGCGCATCGCTCGATCACCGTGGCGCACCTGGGCAACATCGCGCTGAAGTTGGGGCGCGACCTGCGGTGGGACGCGCAGAAGGAGCGCTTCGCCGGCGACGAAGCGGCGGACAGGATGCTGTCGCGCCCGCTGCGGGCGCCCTGGAAACTGGCCTAGCGCCCGGCGGCGCTTCGGTCAGGGGAACGCGTAGCGGGCTTCGGCGATGGAGAGACCCGCGATTTCGATCCGGTTGAGATCCGCCGTGCCGAGGCCGCGCGCTTCCGCCAGAGTCAGCATGTTGTCGCAGTCGATGAACGGCTTCACGCCGCGGACGGCGCGCGGATCGTAGCCCATCACGGCGGCGCCGGCGGCGTCCGTACAAACCATGTTGGCGCCGGCGATGAGCACGTGCGGCGTGACGTGCTTGAGTCCTTTGATCCAGGGTCCCTCGCCGCCGGTCACGGTCTCGATGCCGTCGATGATGGACAGATCGATGGGCCGAGCTGAGACCACGTCCACCGTGATGCGGGGCATGCGATAGCCGGGTTCCCGGGAGCCGGCCGGATCGTTTTCGCCGGGCGACGACTTCGACGGCTGGCGCTTGCCCAAGTGGCACGTGTTGACGCGCCCCGAGGCAGGCGATTCGTTCGGCGCATCCACGCCCGCGTCGTCGCCGTAAATGGAAGCCGGCGTGTTGCCGAAACAGTTCTTCATGGCCAAAGTAATGCCGCAAGTGGCGTGGTTCTTCAGCTTGGCCATGGAGACGAAGCAATCGGTGTCCTCGTAGGAGTGGTTCAAATCGAGGGCCGGAAAAACATACCCGCCGCTCGCGGTCTTCAAGCGCGAGTAGCGCTTGCCCTTCCCGAGAGCGTTGGTGTTCTCATATTCGATGTTGGGCGCGACCGCGCTGAGGCGGCGGACGTTCCAACCCGAATCGAGCATGTACTCTTCGAGCGGCCCGGCGGTGCCCCACGCGCTTTCGACGAAGCGAACCCGGCGCGCGCCCCCCTGATGCGCAAGGTGCGCGAACGCCGCGACCATGTTGGGGTGCGTATAGTGCGTGACGCCCAACGCGCGCCCCTGGAACTTCAAGGCCGGGCTGCCGGTGAGATTGAGCTTCACGGTGACGGTCTTGTTGCGGACCAGGCGCGGCAACCCGCCGATCTGATCGAATAGCGTCTGCATGGAGGTGAGCAGCTCCTCATTGGTGTAGGAGCGGCAGCGGGCGATGGAAACCGGGGCGGCCGGCGCGGGAGCGGCCTTCAGGATCGGGACCGCGGCGCCCAGAGCCAGCAGTTCACGGCGGGTCATGTTCTTCAGTTTATGCGGATCACACCCACCGCCGAAAGCTGCGGGATATCGATGCCCGTGCCTTCGTCCACCGGATAGAGTTCCAGGTCCTTGGGCGGACCTTCGGGTGTAAGGAGCCGCGCCGCCGTCCATTTGCCGAGCACGTGCGCGGTCACGGATTCGATGGGGTAGTCGGAGTAATT